>JASMLP010000101.1 GCA_030748635.1 Planctomycetota bacterium | reverse complement strand
GGTCGACAGCGAGCGTCCAGCCGCAGCTTGGGGTCCATCTGGAGAGCGCATCGGAGCGAACGCGCGGCCGCGCCCATCTCCCCTCTCTTTTCGAATTCCAGGGCGCGAAGAACACCGGTCGCGGCTAACTCCAGGGAGAGTTTTTCGGTAACCGCGCGAACGTCATGAGAAAGGAGCCACTGGGATTCAGTTCGGACGGCGTCCAGGTTTCCCTTCTTCCGGTGGGATCGGATCGATTCCAGAACGAGATCGGTGATCTGAGGTGTCAGCGCCCGCGGCGCTGCGGGACCCGTTTGGCTTACGAGGGCTCGGTGGAGTCGGAGAGCTTGCTGGAATGGGGCGAGGGGTGGGGAAGGCGGTTTTTCGAAAGTCTGGGAAGCAGAGGGCGTTTCTGGGTCGAAATAGAAGAAGGTTACACCGCCGAGTGCCACGAGAAGACAGAGGACAAGGAGCGTAAGTCGCGAACGAGACGGAGCCGGGATGGCCACGCTCGGTGAAGGAACGATGGAAGATCGGGATTGGGGCCACGGATCCCGAAACAGGGTCTGGGTGGTTTTTTCGATCGGATCCTCGGTTCCTCCGGGAGCTTTCGAAGGGCTCGAGCGTGAACCCCGTTTTCGTTCATTTTGAATGCGAGCCCAAACCGCCTGAAGAATCCGGTCCACCGCGGGAGAAGGGGCCAGACGTAGACTCTCCTCCAGATCGAGGATCCCTTCCTGGATATTGCCGGTGGAAAGAAATTGTTCTCCGCGGATCTGGAAAAGGTGGGCTAAATGAATTTCGATCGATTCCAGCCGCTCCTCGATATCCCGGCCGAAGGCTCCCTGCGATCGGGCACTGGTATACGAGTCGATGGCCGCGATTCCCGAGTCGATCCTCTCCTGGGCCTCTTGGGTCTCATCGGTCAGGCTCTGGTAGCTATTTTCCGCTTTTTGGATCGAATGGATGAGTGGGGTCCCCTTGGGAAGGGGTTGGTCGCAATGGGCGCAGGTCGGTGCGTGAAAATCGTTCAAGCCGTCGCATCCGGGGCACTGTCTTATGCCACTGAGACCGCAAAAGGGACACCGGTCCCCTCGGGCGGGACTCTGGCGAGCGCAGAAAGGACATTCTAGAGTCTCGGAGAGGGAGGAAGAAGCGTGATCGACGGGTTGCGGGATGACGGAACTCGTCGAGGCTTCTTGGAGAGAACGGTCGATCTCGGCGAGCATTTCGCTAGCCATCTGAAACCGTTTTTCGGGGTCTCGCTGCAAGCCTTGCTCGAGGAAAGAGTCGAGGTAGGTTCCCAGTCCGGGGAGAATCTCAGAGGGGGGAACATAGTGGAGATCGGGGCGGTATCCGGTCAGCATTTCGTACAGGATGACTGAGAGCGAATAAAGATCGGTTCTTTGATCGGTCGGCTCTCCTCGCCGCTGTTCCGGGGCGCGGTAACTTGAAACTTGTTTCGATTCCGAAGAAGTGTCATCCGAGTTCTCGACGCTTCGGTCAAAGCAGGAGGAGAGTCCGAAGTCGGAGAGGAAGGGAATCCCACTCGAATCGAACAAGATCGAGTCGGGACTCAGTCCCAGATGAAGATGATTGTTTTGATGAGCGTCGACGAGGGTCTGGAGGAGATCGCAAGTAATTTCGAGCGCGGTTGGAATATCGAGTGGACCCTGGCGCAGTCGGGTTTCCAGGGAGATCGGTGGATTCGTCCCCTCACCGATGAGGGGGCTCACAAGGTAGGAAAACGACGATTCTTGTCCGGCTTCGAGGATCGGGAGAATGCGAGGATGTTCCGGGGAAACCAGGGCGTCCAGGGTCTGAAGAAAGCGATCGGGCGAAACGAGAAGGCACTGCGGATCGAGAATTTTGAGGGTCACTCGTTGGCGAGTGTCGATCTTCTCGGCCAGGAAAATCGCGCCAGAACGACCCTGTCCGGTTTTCTCGATGATCCGGAAATTTCCGAGTTGTTCGGGCAGTGAATCCGTGGAGAACACGAATTTCATCCTCAAGGGTTTCGAATGAATCGCCGTCAGGGCGGATAGCAAGAAGAGAACAAGGCCGAAAGTTCTCCTCCTCTCAGGGAAGAAACCCCGGTCGAGAGTGATCGTTCCAGCAACGTATCGGTGACGAGAAAGGTCGATCGCTCAAATTCAGTATAGGTCGAGCACTCCACCCTTTCAATCGAGGCGCCGATGGAAACATTCAAGATAGTGAGGAAAACAGACGATGAAGTTTGAAGGAAGAGAGATCTCCATCTCAGAAAGGAGAAATCGTCGGAAGTCTAATCCTCATTTGCACCTGCATCATTCTCAGCCTATACTTAATGTGACGCTACTGAGAGGATGCATCGGGAATTTTTTTGTGACGATCTCTTGAATCGAACAGGGTGAATCATGATTCGCGCGCAGACCAGTGTGGTCCTCAAATACATCGAAAAACTGGATCGCTTCGTCAAAATACGAACGTTTGACCCCGAAGCGGTGCAGCAACTCCTCAAAATCGACGAGGAGAGTGTCCGCAAGTCCGATTATTATCACCTCGTCGTGACGGCTTGTGTGGTCGGATACAACGACCAGATTCTTCCCGAAATTCGTCAACGGTCCACCCAGATCGGGGATATCGAAGCGGTGGAGGAAGAGTTGTATCACGCGTCGGTAGCGCTCAATCCTGGGCTGGATATCCGGAAGGTCGTCTTGCCGGTTCAGAACCCTTCCAAATCGTCGAGCCAGATTCATCTGTTCGAACGCGCCGAACCTCAATCCGAATCGTTGGTCGCCGACTGGATCGACGTCGAGAATCTCGAGGAACGGGTTTCCAGGCGGATCATCGGTCAGGAAGAAGCGGTGGGTCGGGTTTCGCTTGCCATCCGAAAGGCGGCCGCCGGATTGCGAGGATCCAATCGCCCCATCTCGAGTTTTTTCTTCGTCGGTCAAACCGGAGTCGGAAAAACCGAACTGGCTCGGGTGCTCGCTCGAACCTTATGGTCCGAAGAAGCGGAACATCTGGTAAAAATCGATTGCTCCGAATATTCCTTGCATCACGAATACGCCAAACTCATCGGCGCCCCACCGGGCTATATCGGTCACGAAGAAGGGGGTGTTCTGACCGAGGCCATGAAGCGTCTAGGGAAAGCGGTGGTCCTCTTTGACGAGATCGAAAAGGCCGACCGGAAAGTTCACAACGTTTTGCTCCAGATCCTGGACGAAGGCGTGGTCACCGACAGTCACGGCGCTCGGATCCCGTTTGATCGGTCCGTGATCATCTTGACCTCCAACCTGGGGGTCGAAGAGGTCCAGGAGATGAAGAATCGGATCGGATTCGGCTCCCCCACCGAACTGGATCAAAAATCACGATTTGGCGAGACGCTGCGCGCTTTGCGGAAAGAGTTCCGCCCTGAATTTCTCAATCGGGTGGACGATCTGATCCTCTTCAATCTGCTCGACGCCGAGGCTTGCGAGAAAATTGTTCGATTGTTTCTCGATGAACTAGTGGTCAAAGCGACCAAACGCGGTATCGATCTTACGATCACGCAACCCGCCGCTCGATTTTTGGC
Source organism: Planctomycetota bacterium (assembly GCA_030748635.1). Taxonomy (GTDB): domain Bacteria; phylum Planctomycetota; class JACQVV01; order JACQVV01; family JASMLP01; genus JASMLP01. The sequence continues at coordinate 99,619 of JASMLP010000101.1, read as the reverse complement.
GGAATCCGGATACAGTCGGGAATATGGCGCTCGTGAACTACGACGGGAAGTGCAAAAACAGGTCGAAGAGCCGCTGGCCGAACGCATTCTGGATGGGCGCCTCGAGCGCGGTCAGAACGTCCAGGTCGGGTTACGCGGAGAAGCGCTTTCGATACGCATCGACAACAGTTGACGTTTCTCGCTTTCGGTCGAGGAAGCGTATCGCTCCTGACCGGAAAGTATTGAAAGTTAACGAGCTTCGTTGGGATCCGCGTTGGCGAACCGTTTGCGGATCTCCTCGGGGTCTCCGGTCGGGATGGCATTGATCAGCTTGGTCGTATAGGGATGGTCGGCCTGTACGTAGAGTTCATCGGGCGTTTTCAGTTCGACGATATGCCCGCCGCGGTCGCGCTCTACGAGGCGTTTGCGTTCGGCACCTTCGTAGAGATCGAGCATGACCGAGTCGGCGCACATAACGGCAACGATATCGGAGACGTATTTGACGACCGAGAGGTCGTGGCTAATGAACACATAGGTGAGACCGAATTCATCCTGGAGATCGAGCAGCAGGTTGATAACTCCGGCTTGAATGGAAACATCGAGGGCGCTCACCGATTCGTCGCAGACGATGAATTCAGGAGACACGGCGAGTGTCCGGCCGATGCAGATTCTCTGTCTCTGACCGCCGGAGAATTCGTGGGGATAGCGGTGCAGATGTTCCGCTTTGAGTCCGACCCGCTCGAGCAGCCAGACCGCCCGATCTTTTTGACCGCTCGCTGATCCGTAGAGGTTGTGGATGCGCATCGGTTCGGTGATGATCTCTTCGATCGATAGTCGTGGGTTGAGTGAAGAATACGGATCCTGGAAAATAATCTGCATGTGGCGGCGGACGGCCCGCAACTCGTTGGGACCCATCGCAGTCACATCCTGGCGCTCATAGCGGATAGTGCCGGTACGAGGCTCCACCAGACGCAACATGGTTTTTCCCAGAGTCGTCTTGCCGCAGCCGCTCTCCCCCACCAATCCGACCGTTTTGCCCTTGGGGATGACCAGATCGACGTCGTCGACCGCCTTGACCCAACCGACGGTTCTCTGAAAGATACCGGCCTGGATCGGGAACCAGGTCCGAAGATTCTTGACGGTGAGGAGGTCTTCACCAAACCCGTTCATGTCTTCGCGGCGCTGGGTGGCCTTGCCCGGATACTCCAGGTTCAGGTTGGGGTCGGTGGGATCGATGGTGATCCCCTCTTTTTCGGCCCGGATGAAGTCGTCGATGGTGGGCAACCGTTCGGAACAGGTCTGGAGACTGGGACGACACGCGATGAGTCCCTTGGTGTAGGGGTGTTGGGCGTTGGTGAAGATGTCCAGGACACTGCCAAACTCGACGATGTGCCCGCCCCGGTTGAAATCGGCGGTCTGTTCCAGTTCGGTCCCCTGGTAGAGTTTCCGGAGGGTTTCTCCGGGACACATGACGGCCACGTAGTCGGTGACCTCGGCCACGACACCCAGATCGTGGGTGATGAAGAGAACGCCCATGTTGCGTTCGTGTTGGAGTTTCTTGATGAGATCGAGGATCTGCTTCTGGATCGTGACGTCGAGCGCCGTGGTGGGTTCATCGCAGATGAGCAGTTTCGGATTACAGGCGAGCGCCATGGCGATCATGACGCGTTGTTTCATCCCTCCGGAGAGTTCGTGCGGATACTGTTTCATCCGTTTTTCGGGCTGGTTGATCCCCACTTCGTCGAGGAGTTGGGTGGCTTGACTCCAGGCCGATTCCTTGCTGGCATCGGTGTGTTGGAGGATCGATTCAGCAACCTGGGCGCCGCATTTGAAGACAGGGTTCAGGGAGGTCATCGGCTCCTGGAAGATCATCGCGACCTGTTCGCCGCGATAGTGGATCATGTTCTCGATCGGTTCCCGGGCCAGATCGACGGTCTCGTCTTTACCACGCCAGAGGATCCTGCCCTCTTCGATGGTCCCGATCGATTCGGGAATCAGTCGGAGAATCGAATAGGCCGTAACGGATTTACCGGATCCGGACTCACCGACGATGCCCAGGGTTTTGCCCTCTTCGAGGGCGAAATCGACTCCGTCCACCGCGCGAACCGTACCCTCTTCGGTGTGAAAGTATGTTTTGAGCCCGTCGAGGGTCAAAAGAGGATCTTCAGAGGGCTTGGGAATGCCAGGGTGCAGGTAAGTGCCGGCGATATCCATGAGATTAACGGAGCCTCGCGTATTTCTTGGGATCGAAGCCCTCCCGGACCGCTTCCCCGACCATGACCACACAGAAGAGGGTCAGGGCGAAGGCCAGTATGGGAATCGTGATCAGATGCGGATAGTTGGAGATGTTCTCGGAACCGTCCTTCAGGAGATTGCCCCAGGAGGGAGTGTCCGGACCGAGTCCGAATCCCAGGTAATCCAGAGAGACAAGAGTGGAAATATAGGCCACGATTTCGAAGGGGGTATAGGTCACCAGGGGGACCAGCGCATTGGGCAAGATATGTCGGGTCATGACCTTCCCGTCCCGCACACCGATGGCCTGGGCGGCCTGGACATAATCACGCGCTTTTTCGCGATAGAATTCTCCGCGCATCGTGTTGGTAAGACCGATCCAGGCCCGCAAGAAAAGCAGTAACAGGACCATGGTCCAGAATGAAGGTTTGATAAAGTCGGACAGGATCATCAGAGTAAAGAGGAAGGGGATGGCGGACCAGATCTCGATGAATCGTTGTAGAAGAATGTCGAACCAGCCTCCGTAGTATCCCATCGCGCCGCCTACCAGGACCCCAACGAAGTTGCCGATAAAGGTCACCAGGAGGGCGAAGGCCAGTCCGATCCGGAACCCGTACAGAACCTGGGCGAGTACATCCTGCCCCCCACTGTCGGTACCCATCATGGGAAGAGTGATGCCGTTTTCGGTTGTCGACTTGATAGAGGGCCGAAGAGGCGGTCTTCCTGGAAGGTGGAGTAGCTTTTCCAGGGGGGAAAATGGGATGAGCGGCATCCAGATGGAAACGTCGCCGGAGGCAAAAGTTGCCTGAAGGCTACGCAAATAGGCAGCTTCATTGCGCCGCTGTTTGTACTCCTCGAGCTTGAAGGCCGGTAGTGGGCTCTTTGGGTCGTAAGGGAGGTTGCGATGTCGTGCGCTATCGGCCAGCATCTTACGGAAACGAATTTTGTCACTCTCGATGTTGGCCTCGATCTGCTTGGCATCCCCTTCGAGCGCTTCCACCGGGTTCTTGACCCAGCGACTGAATTGCCGGTAGTCCACCTCGCTGTCGCCTTCGATACCGGGGCCGTCGAGCCCGAATCGTTTGTTCTGGGCCAGATCGACCGGTTTCCCAAAGGGCGACCATTTTCCGATCCAGTTGGCGACCGCCGGATATTGAACTTCTTCTTTCTGTTCGATCCGCTCGATGCGCTCTCTGGGAATCTCGATTTCACCGCTGGGAAACCGAACCAGCACCCGATCGCCTCGATCGATCACACGGCCTTCGACTCGCCCTCCGTCCTTGAGGTGAACGATATCCGCCGTGTACCGGATATAGAGCGGCTTGTTGTTGACGAGGAGTTCGAGTCCCAGGCTCATGACAAAGAGCGATGAGATGATGGTGAAGCAGACATAGCCGCGGCGGATACTCTTGAACCGTTGGACCCGCTTGGCGGTCAAGGGGGTGAATTTCATCTGGAACCCGAGCATACGCCCCACCATGGTGAAAAAGGCGGGCACAATTTTGTGGGTCAGAAAGTAGCTGGCGAAGAAGACGATCGCGAACGAAAGCAGGAGGAATCCCCTTTCGGTGAAGATCTCTGCGATGAGCCAGGGTAGGTTCAGGATCCACTCGAATAGGTCTACGATCCAGCCGAAGATGGTTGTGAGCCAATACATAAATATGCCCCTATTTCCCGAACCGGATCCGAGGATCGATCAGGGCCCAGATGAGGTCAGAGAGGATATTCCCGGTCAGCCGTATGATGACTCCGAACACCAGGGTGCCCATGATGATGGGGAAATCCTTGTCCTTAATGGCATTGAATCCCATCAAGCCCATCCCGTCGATGTTACAGGTTTTTTCGATGAGGAAGGAGCCGGCAAAGAGAAGGCTGAGAGCGTGTCCGATGCTGGCCGTGATCGGGATCAAAGAGTTGCGCAGAGCGTGCACAAAAATGACTCGGCGTTCCGTGAGGCCCTTGGCGAAGGCGGTCCGGACGTAGTCTTGGCCCAGGTTTTCCATGAGCGAATTCTTCATGAGAATCGTCATGGTGGCGAAGCTTCCGACCATGTACCCGGCGATCGGAATCATCATGTGTCGGACCCGGCCCAAAAAAGCGGAAAGACCGGTCAGTTGGTCGAAGTTGTCTGGCTTGTGACCGCCCAGCGGGATCCAGTCAACATGAACCGCCACGTGGGTGATGAGCAGCAGGCAGAGGATGAATCCGGGGATCGAATATCCAAGGAAGACCAGCACGGAACTGAGTGTGTCGAAGGTGGTGCGATGTCGGATGGCCTTCAAAATTCCCAGAGGGACACAGACGATCCAGCTCATGAAAAACCCGATGAGACCGAACCAGAGAGAGATTTCAAACTTGGAATAGATGGATTGTAGAACCGGTTCGCCCCGTTGGTAGGAACGTCCGAAGTCGAATTGTAAGACTCCGGAGAAACGCGATTCCGTCCGATAGAGCAGACCTTTGCTATTGATTTTATAGTTGTGGTTCTTGTGAATGAAGTCCAGTTTTTCACCAGCTCGTTCACGAACTTCGAGGAGTGTCTGGGCGGTTTGAAAAAAGACCGGATCCTTCTGTTTTTCCGCATCGGTGATCCGGGAATAGTAGTTTGTTCCCACTACCGTCCAGTTCTGGGATTCCAGATGGGCAAAGAGGTCGTCCAGCTTTCCGGGCCCTCCTTCTGTAAGGGTTTTCGCTTTCTTGATGAAGGCCGGGTTCGCCATTTCCATGGACTTCTGTTCTAAAGGAGTCACTTTTTGGTAGAAATGACCGCCGTAGTCGATCCAGCCCTTCTTTTGGAGATGCCGGGTCAGTCTCCACTGGGCTTGTCCCTTCAGATGGTGCACACGATACAGAGGGCGGAAAGCCAGTTGACGTAGGCGATCCGGGGGCGGGACTTCTGTACTCGTCAGATTGAGAAGAAACACAGCCACACCGAGCAACTCATACCCGGTTTCCGATTCGAGCCTCTTTCGCGCTTTTAGAGCCTCGAGGTACGCATCTTGAAGAAAGGAGGCCTGAGCGAAGACGGTGGCGCGAGCGGCCCGTTCCTTTTCTTCAATAGTCGGAGACCAAAATACAAAATTATGGTCGCTTCCCCGACCGAGTGGTTGTTGACTGATTTGTGAAGAACTAAATGTAACACCCAGGGGCGGTTTCAAGTTTTTCAGATAGTCTTGCACCCGGCGCATTTCCACATCAAAGGAGATCTCGAGCAGACGATTGACTTCCGAAACATGAGCTTGAGCCTCTTTGGCTTCTTTCGCGGTCAGAGACCGGTGAAGAACTCCACCGATGAACGTGAGGTTTGCTTTGTCGAGATATTGGTTTCGGTCGACTAGAGCTTTCTTTTCTGCCAGGTAGGCTTCTTGAAGAATCTTGGTAGTGGTTTCGTATCCTTTCACGGGTACGGCGTGGATACGGTGCTCTTTTTCCCGGGGCCAGGCTCCTAACCACTGGAGGTAGCCCACCAGAATCGAACGGTCCAGAGAATAGTACCGCTGGAGGTCCTCTAATCCTTCGTCGGAGAGATGGGAATCCTTCTGCCCTTGGGATCCTCCGCCATCACTTCCGCCTGCCTCACCGGAAAGCGCGCCCATTTTCATCTGCGCCATGGCCTGTTCAACCGGTCCTCCGGGGACAAGACGAAGAACGGTATAGACCAGGAGCGTGATGGCCAGAAAAGTTGGTGGGACCAGAAGCAAGCGTCGAATGAAGTACGAGGTCATCCCACTCATCGGCTCGCCCCCTTCGTTCTCGGACGAGGATCGGGGTTCTCCAACCACCAGAATTGATCGACAATATCCGATTGAGAAGGGGTCCTCGATCTGCCTGCGGTTCGATCGTTCGCCATCTTCTTCTGTCGCTTCTCGTCAAACCACCAGTAGGCGATCACATTGGAGGAGTCGCCGTAGCGGCTGACATATTCAGGTGGATACCCGAACTTATCCCAGTAAATGACACGGAAATACGGGGCGTACCACCCAAGTGCGTAGGGGTGGGCATCGAACAGGATCTGGTCCAGTTCGTGAATCATCGCTTTTCGTTTCTTGGCATCGAATTCGGTCTGGTAAGCGATCATGATCTCGTCCGCCCGCTTGTCCTTGAAACCGTTGAGATTGTTGGATTGCATCTGGTCCGCAAACTCGGAAAAGAACTGCATCTTCATGTCGGGAAAAAGCCCCGCGGTCCAGCTGAAATAGACGAGTTGGAATTTCTGTTCCCAGACTTTTTTGAGAAAGGCGCTGTACAGAATCTGCTGGGTTTCGAGTTTGATACCCGCTTCCTTCCAGAGGTCCTCCTGGATGACGCCGTGGATCCGTGCCCAGCTCGGGGACGGCATCAATATCTTGATAGTCGGAAACCGTGTGCCGTCGGCGCGGGTAAGATATCCTGCGGAATCTCGCTGGGACCAGCCGTCCTCAGCGAGAAGCTTGCGGGCCTTGTCCGGATCGAAGTTGACCCGCTTGCGATCCGGGCGAGCCCACTCCTGGCCGGGAAAATAGCTGTCCGTATATTGGTATTGATAGAAGAAAAGCTTGGCGAAAAGCTTTTCACGATTGAAGAGGTGGGCAAAGGCTTTGCGAACATTCAGGCTGTCGAATGGTGCGACCCGCATGTTGAAGCAGTAACCTCCGTAGCCGTTGGGGTTGAGAGTGTAGATCTTTCGCTTCTGAATCCAACCCTTGCGTATGGCGTCAACCTGGTCGAGTTCATCGACCCATCGTTGCGCCTTGCCGACCACATAGAGGTCGAGTTCGCCGGCCAGGAATTTTTGATATTCGAGTTCACGGTCCCGAATGACGGTCCAGCGCACGGAATCGAAATTATACATACCGGTGAGGGAGGGGTCGTCCTGTCGCCAGTAATTTTGCCGTCGATGGATAGTGATCGAGCGGCTATCTTTGATTCCCTCAGGACGCAATTCGTAGGGGCCGGAGCCCGGTGGCAATTTCCAGTTCCATTCGTGAATGTAGGTCTCTCCGTCCATCGCGATATAGGCGGCGGGAAAGATCTGTTGACCGGAAATGACATAGAAGGCGCGCCACCGTTTTTCCTTGGATTTGAACTCAACGGTGTACTTGTCGAGCATCTTGACCTCGGCGATCCGTTCCTCCCAGTATTTGGTTCCGGTGGGATCCTCCCGGTCGGGATTGAGAAGGTGATCCTGGAAGGTGGAGACGACGTCGTGGGCAGTCACTTCCCGACCATCGGCCCAGCGGGCACGGGAATCGATACGGAATCGAAAGGTCTGTTTGTCCGGATCGATCTGCCAGTGGCTGGCCAGACTCGGAACATAGTCGTTCTGGCGGGTGTCGTAATCGAGGAGGGTCTCGTAAATGTTGCTGTGGATCTGGCTCAGGAAGCCGAGGCGGGAATTGGGGCCATCGGTACGAACGGTGGGCGGCCAGGACGAGGTGGCCTGACGAAGCATGCCGCCGGGCTTGGCTTCGGGCATGCCGATGCTGGGGCTCGGCGAATTGGTGATCCACTGCGAAGGGTTGAAGGGAATCGGATCGGGGAAGGTCGGGTTGTATTCCGTACCGACCTCGGGGAGGGCATCGATCTTGACCCGGGCAAGTTGTTCCAGTTTGCGGTCAAAGTCCTCTTGGTCACCAAGACCCAGGCGATTCCAGGCTTGGTCCCGGTCGTATTGAATGACTCGGGCCTCGGAGAAGTCGAAGGCTCCCATCAGAAAAAGGAGGAAGACGGTAGCGAGGATTCCCAGCACGATGAGTGCGGGACTGGGGCCGGAACGGCGGATCGGAGTGGAAGAGTCAGCTTCGGACATCAACGGGGCTCCGGAAGGAGTGAGAAGTAGTGAACCGAAAGAATGCGAAGACAAGGCTTTAAATCGGATCAATACGGTCAGGTGCCAACCCGAAAACGCAAATCGTACCGGAGCTTGGGGAGGAATCCAACAACTGAAAACTCAGGAAACCACTTCTTCAGCCCAATGGGCACGAAAGCGAACGATAGAGTAAAATAAATGTATCGCTCTACGGAGTCAAAAGGACATAAATAGGTCATCCAGGCAGGAGAATCGTGATGATGAGGAAAATCGGTCGGGCAATATCTTTGGGATTTCTTCTGGTCCTGGTTCAGCCGGCTCTGGCCGGTGAAATCGACTGGATCAAGGACTACAAGAAAGGGCTCGCGAAGGCGAAGGCGACCGGAAAGCCGATGCTGGTCGACTTTTACACCGATTGGTGAGGCTACTGCAAGAAGTTGGATGCGGATACGTATCCAGATCCCAAGGTGCAAAAACTCGCCAAATCCTTCGTCATGATCAAGGTGAATTGCACCAATGACAACAAGGAGTTTGCCAAACAATACAAGGTCAGAGGATATCCAAGTGTCCTGGTCATCAAAAACGATGAGACGGTTCTGAAAAAGATCGGAGGCTATGTTCCCGCTCCCCAGTTCGCCAAGTCCATGGAGAAAGCTCTCGAGGAATACGGTCCGGTCGTTTCGCCCGCGGCGCTGATCGCGGCGGAAAAGGCGTTGAAGGCGGCCCAGGCGGCGGTGGAGAAAAAAGATTATCCCTCGGCGATTCAGGCGGCCAACAAGGTGGTCGCGTCCGAATCTGCCGGCGACTTCCGGCCACAGGCCCAGGCCATAATCGACCGAATCGATAACGAAGGCCTCCAGGCTTTGAAAAAAGCCAGGGAACTGCTGGGCGCCGGCCAAGAGGTCGAAGGGTATGCCGCGCTCGCGAAGGCGCTGAAAACGTTTCGAGGTACACCGGCGTCCGAACAGATTGCGGCCGCGGTCAAAGAAGTGGAGGAAGATGCGGCCATTATGGGACGAATCGAAACCGTCCGGAAAGAATCCGAAGCGAATGAGCTCTGGAGAAAAGCGGATCGAGCCCACGCCAAGAAAAAATACACCGACTCGGTTCGTCTCATGGAAATTCTTGTGAAGGAACATGCGGGAACCACCGGGGCGGAGTCGGCGAAAAAACGTCTGGCTTCCTATCAAGCCGATCCTGCGATCCAGGGGGCTCTGAGAGAAGAAGTCGCGGCCAAGGAGTGCAAGCGATTACTGATGTACGGCAAAAATTTCGCTTCCAACGGGAAGAAAGACAAAGCGCGGGAGTTTTTTCAGAAAGTGATCCAAAAATGGCCCGGGACAAAGTTCGCCGCGGAAGCGGAAAAACTTCTCAACGGTTTGCGCTGATCGGATACGATTGCGAACAGTCTGGTGGGCGCCTTTTGGGAAAATAGTTCGCCTCCCCACCCGTGTCCCTCGCAAACAGGAACTTGTTCATGAATCGTCAATTGGTCGAATTTTCCGTCGTACTCCTCGCCATCGCGGTGGTGGTCGCCGTCCTGGCCCGTCGCTGGCACGTTCCCTATACGGTGTTTCTCCTCATGGTGGGCCTGGCGATCGGAGTGCTTCGGGAAACGCTCGGACTTTCTGTCGGGCCCCTCGCGGAGGCGGAGCTTTCAAAGGAGCTGATCTTTTTGATCTTTCTTCCGCCCCTTCTCTTCGAGGGAACGATTCATATGGATCTGGAGATCCTGAGACGCCACCTGGCTCCGGTCGTCCTTCTGGCGATGCTGGGAACGTTGATCGCCTGCGGAATGATCGGCGCGTCGGCTCACTGGGCATTTGCGCTTCCCTGGGCGGCAGCCCTTCTCCTGGCCACCATGCTCGCGCCGACCGATCCGGTCAGTGTTCTCGCCCTGTTCAAAGAAGAGGGAGTGAATAAGGACCTATCGACCGTGGTCGAGGGAGAGTCGGTCTTCAACGACGGGATCGCCGTTGTCCTTTACCTGATCTTTTTACGCATGGTCGGAGGCGAGTCGGTGACCCTGACAGGAGCCACTGGCGAATTTCTCAAGGAGATCCTCCTGGGGGGTGCGGTCGGGCTTCTCATGGGATATGGAGCTCACTGGATTCTTGGACGTATCGACGATCGTTTCACCGAGATCATGATCTCGGTCGTTTTGTCCTGGGGTGTCTATCTGGCGGCAGACAGGATGCACGCGTCCGGGGTCATTGCCGTTGTCGGTGCCGGAATCGTGATCGGCAACTTTGGTCAGGTGCTCTCGATGTCCCCCACTTCGCGTTTGGCTTTGGTGGGATTCTGGGAAGTCATCGCTTTTCTGGTCAATTCCATCCTGTTTTTGATGATGGGCTTGGCCAGCGATCCGGCCAAGATCCTTAGCGAATGGAAGATGGTTCTCACCCTGTTCGTGGTCATGGTTTTTGTTCGATCGATTGTGGTGTATGGCCTCCTCGGGATCCTGAATCGTTTCCGAAGTCCGGTTTCTATGGCGTGGCAACACATTATCAACTGGGGTGGAATTCGAGGATCGATCCCGATCGCTCTCGTTCTTGGGATTCCCGCAACTCTTCAGATCGAAACCGCAGATCGGATTTTTACCAAAACCGATATGACTCAGATCGTATCGGGGGTCGTGCTCCTATCTCTCGTGATCCAAGGGTTGACTATCGGCAAATTGTTACGGATCCTGGGCTTTTCCGGCCGAAATTCCAACGAGGAAGAGTACGAGATGTTGCGGGGCCGAACGGTCAGCATTCAGGCCGCTCGCAGGTCCCTAGATTCACTTAATGATCGGGGTGAGGTTTCCGAAAATCTCTACAACGGGATCGGCGCGGAACTGGATGAACAGCTCGACGATCTTTCGCGGTCGACTCAATCTCTGCTCGATCAGCACTACGAGTTGAAGGAGGCTGAATACCTGAAGGTGTCGAGGGCTTTGCTGCTGGCGGAAAGGGCCTCCCTGCGAGAAGCGCATCGACAGGGGATCCTGTCCGAGGACACCGTGGAGAAGCTCACCGAGGAGATCGACCCCAAACTGGCGGAGAATGGGAGTCCGTTTTACGCCGAATGGCAGACCGATGGACGTCCCGACGACGATCCCGAGGCGATACCCAAGGAGACTTCCCCGTCCGATCCGACGGGATGACCGATTCCTCCTGCATATCGCTCCCAAGGAAAAAACGCTCGATTTCTCGGATTACTCCGGTGCGGTCGTGTCCTCCGTTTCGACCGTGAATCCGGATCGGATTTCTGCCGGAAATCTCGTAAGCATTTGGTGGGAATGAGCTTAGGGGCCTCCCTGGTTGCGGGTGGGTTTCGGGAAGAGGTCCAATGAGCGCCCGGGGTAAAAAAAAATGTGTCGTGATCTCTTGTAAACGCTGGAAACCACGTTAGATTTCTCGAATTTTTCGTCCTGGACCCCGGTTCAACAGTCCTGGAGGAAAATTGTGAGGTACATTCTTCTAATTTCAACCTGACGGTACCGATCGAAAGGAGGGGATGATGAATCGCTTAGCTCAATTCCTCTGTATCACGGCCTTGATGGGTCATCTGGCCCCATCACTAGGGGCTGAAGGCATTTCCCGCCTGGAATTGCGGGGAGACCGGATCACGAATTCCGAATTCGCCAGGTCCCTTCATACCGGAACCAATCTGGAAACACTTTCTGTTACGAACTGTCCGAATCTGACGGATGAGGGACTTGCTGTCCTGCTGAAATTCCGTTCTTTGAGACGGGTATCGATTCGTGGGTGTTCCGGGATCAGCGATGAAGGACTCAGGCTGTTATCCGGCATCCGTTCCCTCGAACAGTTGGAACTGGATTCGTTGGACAGGTTGACTGGAAACGGATTTGAAAGTTTTTCGCCCAATCAACTGATCGATCTACAGATCTCGAACTGCTCTGCGCTTTCGGACGAAGGGTTGGCCCGAGTCGCCAGCTTGAATTCTCTCCGGTCTCTGGATCTTACCGGTTCGGGGAACATCACCGATACCGGAATCGAGCCTATTCAGAAATTGGTTCATCTTCAGCGGTTGAGTTTGCGGAAGTGTTATCGATTAACCAACGCGAGTCTTGGCTTTCTGGCCGATCTGAAGGAGCTCGTTCGATTAGACGTCCGAGATTGTGGCCAGGTGGGCGATCCGGGTGTTCATTCGCTGAGTCGCATGACTCAGTTGCGAGATCTCGACCTGGGATGGTGCAAGAAGATCTCCGATGACGGCCTCGAATCTCTGGGGAAATTGATCAATCTGGAACGTTTGATCTTACAGCCACACGATTCGATTACGGATCGAGGGCTTTCATTTTTGACTTCCCTCACCCATCTGAAGATCTTAGATCTTTACGGTTGCCGAAAAATCGGTAACGAAGGTCTCCGGTCGATCGCTCGTCTGAAACGGCTCGAGGAGTTGGATCTGGGTATATGCGGAGAGATTACTGATGAGGGACTCGTGCACCTTTCCTCTCTCCCCCATCTGAAGGTATTGCGATTGCAAGGGTGTAACCGCATCACCGATACCGGTCTGGGCTATCTGGAGAAATTGATCCATCTGGAGGGGCTGGTCTTGCTCGGTTGCGATAAGCTCTCTTCCGAGGCGATCGATCGTTTGAAATTCCTGCGCCCCCGGTGCCAGATCGAGATCTAATCGTTCTCTCGAAGGAAGGTCGGGTTTCGGCCTCTAAACGCCCATCGCTCGTTGTCGATCCGCGCGACGGATGGGCTTGAAAACTGGAGGCGGCACCCGGATTCGAACCGGGGATAAAGGATTTGCAATCCTCTGCCTTACCACTTGGCTATGCCGCCACAACCGTCTGAGACCGTAAATCTGGCGCACCCGGGAGGATTCGAACCTCCGACCTTTGGTTCCGGAGACCAACGCTCTATCCACTGAGCTACGGGAGCCTGGGAGGGAGGTAGAACCTACTTTCGCCCGGAAGGTTTGTCAAAAGGTTTGTGGATCGGCGCGGAAGTGCAAATCCTGAACTGGAAGCGTTTTCCACCTCCTTTTGGGTGAAACCATTCGAGCGTCCAGATCTCTTTGGAATCGACGGGGATCTCGATTTCAATCGGCCACGATTGTTGGCCGGAAAGATACGGCGTCTGAAAAGTTTGAACGTGGTCGTTTCCGTTCAGGCGACAGATAACGGGAGTCGCCATTTTATGATCACGTGTCCAACGACTATCGGTTGGGAAAGTCCCTTCGTTTTGAATGACCAGTCGAAACCGACGGTGGGAAGGTGTCGATTTCAGTTCGAGGAACGATTGCAGGACAAGATGAGGAGTGCAGAACGATTGGTAGACCGAAAAGAGTGTGGCACGGTGACAGACATCCTCCAAATATTCGGGAGGTGGGTTGCGTCGAAAGAAAGGACTCCACCCCCCGATCTCGATTCGACCCAACGTCGGGTGATCGAAAGGGGTCCAGGGACGAAAAGCCCGACCTTGAAGGACGTCCCGGTTAAAACGACGCCAACGAGCCTCCGCCACGGGTCCCACGATCCCTTCGAGACCGCCGAAATAGGAGAAACGGTTGCGGGTGTCTTCGCCTGGGATGCGCCAAAGTTCGGGAGTGACTGCGTACGTGCCAAACCGACCGTACACCCAGTCGAGGAGCGATCCCTGAATATTACCTCCTGGCCCGTAGGGGCGACCGGTCGGTCGGTTCCCGGTATACCGAAAAAACGCGTCTCCGAGCATGTCGTAGATCGCCATATCTTCAGTCGGTATCAGAGAGTCTGGTGCGGAACCGAATGGTCGAAATAGAATGCCTCCATAAGTGTGAAAACTTTGAACTTCGGAAATCTCGCGATGTTGAAGTAAAAAATCGTGGACGGCGCGGGTCTCCGGACAGAGAAGACGTTGGGCCTCTGCGTTCGATCCGGACATATCGGGATAATCCCGATTGAGATCGATTCCACTTCCGGGTGCGTCTTCGTTGAACCGTCCATCGCCGTCATCGTCGAGGCCTTCTGGGAAGGTCTCCCTGGAGCCGGGCAGACGCATGCGAAGGATGAGGCCATCCCCATCGAGATCGTCCGGAGGATCTTCGTCAAAGCGGCCATCGCCGTCGTTGTCGTCGGAGCGAACGGAACCTCGAATGGCGACCCCTCGAAAGTACCACTCCGCGGCATCGGGATTCACTCTGGGAATAATGTAGAGAGTACGAGTATTCAGCAGGCGATGGACTGTACGGTAACGAGTGTAATTTTTTAAAAGATAGTCGATCAGGTAGAGCGGGACTTCACCGCTAGCGACTTCGTTCCCGTGATGGTTACCGTCGATATAGACCGCGGGTCGAGACCGGAATTGAATCCGTTGTTCACCGAGAAACGCATATTGTTTCGATTCGGTCAGAGATTTCACCGTGGAGGATTGAATCCCCAAAGTGACTAGCCAGAGGTCTCGCCCCTCACGAGTGCGCGCGAGAGAGCGTATGCGGATGAGGTGAGGGTATTGGACACACCAACGTTTGAGCGTGGACTCCAACTCATCAAAACGGTGATAACGGTTGTACGGGAGGTGTGTATGAGAGGGAGTGGCCTGCGCGAAGCAGGTTGTGCTGGTGCTGAGAAGAACCGCGATCCAGATCGCAGAACGTAAGATATTCATGCTGGAATTTCGGGGATTTGTCCTGATACCCACGATTCCCCCCCCTCGTAGAACTCTTTTTTCCAGATCGGAACCTCTTCTTTGAGTTGATCGATGAGGTAGCGGCAAGTGTCGAACGCCGCGCCTCGATGGGCAGAACTGACAACGATGGCAACCGAGGTCTCCCCGATGGGGACTCTCCCGATGCGGTGGCAGATGCTCGCGTTTTCGATGGGAAAAAGTTCATGGACGCGATCGAGTAACAATTTCATCTTGGCCAGGGCCATCTCTTCATAGGTTTCGTACTCGAGCGCAATGACTTGACGGCCTTCGTGGTGGTTACGGGTGTTACCACAGAAGGTGATGAGGGCTCCTGCGGAGTCGGAGGAGACGCTTTTCTCCAGGTCCTGGACAACGATGGGGTCCCGGGTGATCTGAGCATTCATGGGGAAGACGAACCCCCGGAGACAGGGGGTATGAGGGCGATGTCCGAGTCGGTAGAAAGCGGGGTGTTTTCGGGGGCGAATTCGAGGTCAACGGCGAATCTACAAGAGGAGAGAGAGCGCTTGAGGGCGGGAAATTCCAGAGCCATCGTCTCTCGGAGCGTGGCGACCGAGGCGTCATCAGGGAGTTCGAGCTCGAGATCGTCTTTGCCCAGGATCTCCCGGGCCGAGGCAAAGATCCGAATGCGAACCCTCATTGAAGTGAAGAGTCGAGCCGACCGGATTTTCCGAAAAATGCGATCGGATTCTTCCATACGAGTTGTCGGATCAGGGTGTCGTCGATGCCTCGGCGACGCATCTCATGAACGGTGCGTGGAACGTTCAGTGGGTCGGAGGGCCCCCAGTCGGATGAAGAGTTGACGAGCATCTTTTCGGTTCCGTATTCTTCAAAAATATTGACGGCGCGTTCCGGTGAAAGCTTGGTGATGTTATAGACGGTATGTCCAGCCCAGCAGTCGGTCGACTTGACCATCTCGATGGTTTCTTCCGTGTTGTGGTCGATTAATACCTTTTCCTGGTCCAGGCCGAGAGACTCCACGATCTTGAGGGTCCTTTCCGTACCGCGGGCTTTGTTGATGTGGGGTGTGTGGACCATGATGGGGAGATCGTGTTCGACCGCAATTTCCATCTGACGGCGAATCGAATCCTCTTCGGCGTCGGTGATATCATCGAAACCGATTTCCCCTACCGCAACGACATTCGGTCGGTCGAGGAAACGCGGGAGTTCAGCGAGTACCTCTTTTGCTAGAGGGACGTTGTTGGACTCTCTGGGATTCATCCCGATGCAGCAATAATGATGAATCCCGAAGTTGGCCGCTCGCTTGGGCTCCCAATCCGTGATCATGTCGTAGTAATCGTAAAAAGTGCCTGGATGAGTTCGGGGTTGTCCCAACCAAAAAGCGGGTTCGATTACGGCGCGAATTCCTGCGATAGCCATCGCTTCGTAATCGTCAGTGGTCCTGGAAATCATGTGTACATGGGGATCGATCAGATCCATTGGGATTACCTCGATTGGGGCCTGCAAAACATGTCAACAAGACCTTTTAGGGCTAGAGACGCGTTTGATACGTTTTCGTAAACGTGATACTATACCTACACTTAGATGGGGCTTCCAGAGTTCAAAGTCCATCCCTACTCAGATCGGAACTTTTTGCGTGCTGATATCCAAAAGCTGTGATTACGCGCTGAGGGCGCTGCTCTTCTTGGCCATGAAGAGTGGAAAAGAACCGATCCCCTTGCGGCAGATCGCCGAGGTGCAGAAGATCCCTTCCGCTTTGCTTTCCAAAATCCTGCACGCTCTGTGCGCTCAGGGGTATCTTCGGAGTTACCGGGGTATCCATGGCGGCTATTTGTTGAATAAGTCGGCCGACGTTATAACCATTGGAGAGATCGTGGAGCAGATCGACGGTCCCCCCACCGTTTTCAGTTGTGTCACTTTCGAGGACATCTGCCATCTCGGTGGTTCGTGTCACCTGCAAACGGTTTTCGCCCGAGCGCAGGAAGCCATGCTGGAAGTTTTGATGGGGACTACGATCGCTGAATGCGTCTCGAATAAGACATGCCTTCCGGATCCCATTTCAACGACCCGAGCCTGATTTCAGGGTGGGCACTTTGGATCCGTTAGCCGGGACCTTCCAGTTGTGAATGCTGTCAAAAGCCGAGTTCAAGATTCGACGCTCATTCTTGTCGATGTGCAGGAGAAACTGGTCCCTCCCTTGTGGCAGAAGAGGCGATTCCTGCTCCACCTTGAATGTCTACTGCGTGCATGTCGGGTTCTTGAAGTGCCGATTTTGGTCACGGAACAGTATCCCAAGGGACTGGGATCCACGCTGGAGCATTTGAAGGGGCTAATCGACCCGGAAGCGCCGGTGATCGAAAAGGTCCATTTCTCGGCGTGGGGAACGAAATCGTTTCGTGAATCCTTGCTTGGCAGTTCATCTCGGCGTCAGGTCATTCTTAGCGGTATCGAATCACACATTTGCGTTTTGCAGACCGCGAGAGATCTGGTCGGTGCGGGTTTCGATGTCCATCTCCCAGTGGATGCGGTGACGAGTCGACATGCTTCGGATTACCGTGTCGGGTGCGATCAGGCCAAGGAATGTGGGGCTTGGCTTACAACCGTGGAAACCCTTCTTTTCGGGTGGTTGCAGCGCGGCGACGATCCCCGATTTCGCCCCATTCAGGAGTTCATCAAGTCCAAGGACCGTCAACTGATGGATGCGGACGAATCGTTGAATGAAAGTGCGTTGTTATGAGGACCGAAGGGGACGGGATCCGGGAAATCATGGATGCGGGACGATTCCTGCAGGATAGGCAATTAGTAGTTGCAACTGACGGAAACCTCAGTATTCGCCTCCCTGGTGATATCATTTTGATTACTCCCTCAGGTCGATCTTTAGGCGAAATGGGTCCGGAAGATCTTTGTAAAATTCATCTGGATGGTAGGGTCTTCCCGGGAAATCTCCTCTCACCGTCTTCTGAAATGCCCATGCATCTGGCAGCTTATCGAGCGCGATCAGATATTCAGGCGGTTGTCCATGCGCATCCTCCCCACTGCATAGCTTTTAGCCTGGCCGGTTTGACTCTGGCTGGATGTCTCTTACCGGAAACGGTTCTCGATCTGGGAAATATCCGAACCGCTGAATATTTCGCTCCCTCTTCGGATACCGGTGTTCAGATCGTGGCCAAAGAACTCGCTTTTGGTAACGCATTCGTCCTCGATCGACACGGATCATTGACGGTCGGTCCGACTTTGAGGGAGGCGCTTTTCAGGCTGGAGCGAATGGAACGTGCCGCCCAGATCACGAGCCTGGCGATCGGCCTGGGCGGTAAGGAACTGAAAAATTTGAGCCGACAGGAAATCGAAGAATTGCTGGCCATCAAAAGGTCGAAGGGTGAAATCCCACCAGAGGTACCCGGTTGCAACGATTGTGGGGCTTGTTTGCTACCCAGCGCCACGTGCATAGTTCCCCCACCGGGGGCGGTCTCTTCCCTTTAGCGAGCAAGAAGCAAGGCGATCCCCGCCAGGACAAAAAGCAAGGTTACGATGGAGGGGATGAGGAGGCTGTCTTCGGAAGTGTTTCGTTGACCGAGGGTCGGATTTCTGTCGCCTGAACCTCGGGTTTTGCCTCGTACGGGTATTTGTCCGGAAGATTTTCTGCGGGGCTGAGCTTTTCGATCAGAGGGTACGGTTTTCAGGTTCGGGTTGGAGCGGGCTTTGAGGTTTCGGCCTTTCTGGGCGGGAAGGTTTCCCTGAGATCGCGATCTACGACGGCGTATGGCGGCTGAAGAAAGGTTCGCTTGTGACCGACTACTCACCCGACGAGCTCGGGAGGGTAGATTGCCGGAACTCTGGCTGAGGGTTTTGCCTGGAGAGGCGCTCAGGCGATCGATGGCAGCCACCACTTCGGCCATGGTCGGTGGCCGATCTGTCGGCTTTTTGGCCATCATGCGGTCGACTAACTTGGAGGTGGATTGAGGGATGTTCGAAACGATTTCATGGACAGGAGTCGGGGTTTCTCGAATATGGCTGATCATGATGGCGATGGGAGTCTCCCCCATGAACGGCTTTTTACCGGTGAGAAAAAAGTACCAGGTAACCCCCAGGCTGTAGATGTCGGAGCGGTGATCTACCACCACACCTTCTCCCTGCTCTGGGCTCATGAAATGCGGTGTACCCAGGATCTGGCCGGTACGGGTGAGATTGCTCTCCTCATCGAAAATACGAGCCAGACCAAAGTCGGTCAATTTCACGTGTCCTTGCTTGGTGACCATGATGTTGGATGGCTTTAGATCCCGGTGTACCACGTTCTGGGAGTGGATCTTGGCCATGACCTCGGCAATGGTGCGGATAATGCTACTGGAGCGTTCGTTCGTGAGGGGCCCCTGGGTTTCAACAATCTTGTCGAGTGATGCGCCTTCAATGAGTTCCATCACGATGTAGCAGAAGGAACCCTCTCGATTGAGGTCGTGGATTTTGATGAGGTTGGGATGTTCGATTTTGCACGCAGCTCGGCCTTCACGGAAAAATCGCTGGATATGCTTTTCCTCCTGGGCATGAGCTCGACTTAACACCTTGACTGCGACTTCTCGTTCCAGCAGCGCGTGGTCCCCCCCATACACCACCCCCATCCCTCCTCGACCGATGACTCGGCGGATGTGGACCTGCCCTAGTTGGCGTCCTACGAGATTGTTGTCATCACCGAGGGACTTTCTCTTGAGTTCAGCCTGCCGTTTTTGAAGTTCGGGGGTCCGACGGATTCGGGTCGTGTTGGCTACCGCTACGGCAAGTTCCTGAGCTTCTTTCTGAGCCGACTCCGCGGCTTTTTTGGCCTCAAGCTCAGCGAAGGAGGGGGTGGAATCCTGGGGCGCGTCAGGGACGTCGATAAACTGTTGGCATTGATTGCAACGAAATCGTCCGCCGGGAGGGGTTCCTCGGATCGTAAAATGTTTACCACACTTGCACTGGAGCTGTATGGTGGGCTTGATCGCTTCCGTGCCAGCGGAGGCGTCGGGAAGGGCTGAAGGCTCGGGCGGCTGGGTCGCGGGTGCAGCGGGGGTTGTGGGCGCAGCGGGTGCAGCGGGCGGATCGGAGGTCGCGGGCGCAGCGGGGGTCGGCTTCGAAGACTCTGTCAGCAGCGTTTGAACTTGAGATCCACTCAATAACCCCTGGGAAAGGAGGATATTGGAAAGTTGTACCGTTTTGCCTTCTTCCTGGGCGCGTTCAACCGAGCGGACACACTCTTTCAGCTTTTCTGGGGTTATCCACCCCTTTTGAATGACGGCTTCATGTAGATATTCTTCGAAGTCTTTATTCATCATTCAACGCGTGTAATGGACATGGACAACCCTGAAACCGAACAAGTCTATCTTACGTATTCTCCGAGAGAATGGATCCCAGGAGTTGGAAGTTACGATGGATCGGGGTTCTTGTCAGCGGAACTTGGAGTCCGGCAGGGGCCCGTAAACAGGGAATTTCTGGCAGTGAGTCCGGATTTCTTCACGGATCTCGAGGCGAAGATCTGGAGAGGAGGCGGGAGATAGCGCGGAATGCATCCACTGAGCAATCTGCCGCATATCGGCCGCTCCCATTCCGCGACTGGTCACGGCTGGAGTGCCGGGACGAATGCCGCTGGTAATGCGGGGTGATCGGGTATCGAAGGGAATCGGATTCTTGTTGACAACAATCCCAGATTCTTCGAGTAGGTCCGCTGCTTCGGCGCCCGTCCGACCGCTACGGTTCAGGTCCACCAGCATGAGGTGATTGTCGGTACCGCCGGAGACTAGATCGAAACCGTGTTCAATCAGCGCATGGGCCAGATGAGTCGCGTTGGCGACCGTCTGCTTCTGAGTCGTTCGAAATCGTTCGGTAGCCGCTTCCAGAAAAGCGACCGCTTTGGCGGCGATGACATGCATGAGAGGGCCCGACTGAATTCCAGGAAAAACAGCCCGGTCGATACGACGTGCGAGTTCCTTTTTGCACAAGATCACGGCTCCGCGAGGACCCCGGAGAGTTTTGTGGGTGGTGCTGGTAACCACATCGGCGAATGGAACTGGACTGGGGTGAACCTCGGCAGCAATGAGGCCGGCTATATGGCTGATATCCGCCAGGAGGTAAGCTCCTACCTGATCAGCGATGGAACGAAACCGTTCAAAATCGACGGTTCTCGGGTAGGCACTTGCGCCAGCAATAATCATTCGTGGCTGGAATTCGAGTGCCAAGGATTCTACGGCGTCCATGTCAATACGCCCCGTATCGGGATCGACTCCGTAGGCTCCGATCTCATACCAACGACCGGAGTAATTGATCTTCTGACCGTGAGTAAGATGCCCCCCATGGTCGAGATTCATCGCAAGAACTCGATCACCTTGTTCCAGCAATGCATAGTAGATGGCCAGGTTGGCCTGAGCGCCGGCGTGTGGCTGAACATTGGCGTGTTCGGCTCCAAAGAGCGAGCAGGCGCGTTCGATGGCAATCGACTCCACTTTGCAGGCGTTACGGCAACCGTTGTAGTACCTGTTATCGCCGTAACCTTCCGCGTACTTGTTAGCCAGGACGCTCGCAGACGCTTCCAGAACAGAAAGGGGCGCGTAATTTTCGGAGGGGATGAGAACGATGCTGCTTTCTTGCCGCTCTTGTTCTTCGCGTAAAATCTGAAAAATCTCAGGGTCTACCTGATCGAGCGAGATGTCCAATCCTGTTAAGCTTTCGGCGGTCACTGTGGGAATCTCAGAATATATGCGATAGTGAATGGATCACTTCTGTTGAAATGATCGGAGTCGAGTTGCAAGTATGGGAGTGTACCGGTGTCCGGGCACCGGAACAAGTCAATGCGGGGGATTCTCAAACGGCATGAAACTCTCCGTGATTCAGGATATTTCTCTCCGAAAACTCGAGGTTTTTCTCGCGGTTCTCGATTGTCATTCATTTTCGAAGGCCGGGCGTAAGTTGGGTTTATCACAGCCGACTGTAAGTGCCCATGTAAGCGCGTTAGAACGTACGTTTAGGGTGTCTCTTCTTGATCGGGTTTCGGGTGATATCTTGCCGACGGCGGCGGGATCTGTCCTCCAGGAGCATGCCACCAAGATCGTGAATCTCTCTCGAGAGGCTGTAGCAGCGGTCCATGCGTGTCAGGATCTTTTGGTGGGAGATATTGAAATAGGTGCCAGTACGATACCGGGCACCTACCTGATTCCCTTAGCGATGGTTCGGTTTCGTGAAATCAATGGTCAATCCCAGATCCGATTGACGGTACGGTCCAGCCAGAAGGTGTTGGAACTGTTAGAGACCGGAGAGATCGAATTGGCGGTGGTGGGAGATTCACGTATGAAGCCGCACCTCGAAGTGAAACCTTGCATCCGAGATAGGATCGTCCTTGTCGCGCCTGCGGGACATAAATTGACCTTGAAAGAAAAAATATCGATCGATGAAATTGAGAAATATCCGCTCATCATGCGTCAAGAGGGGTCAAGTACTCAGGGGAGAGTCGAGGAAGCGTTGGCCGGCATGGGGGTCGTGCCGGAAAAGGATCTGAAAGTGGCTTGTACGCTGAGTTCTTCGGAGGCGGTTCGCGAGGGGGTCAAGCGGGGCCTCGGCTTAGGGTTTGTTTCCCGGAGAGCTGTGGACAGCGAATTGGAGAACGGTTCGATTCAAGTTGTCGAAATCGAGGGGGTGACCATGGAACGTTCATTCTCTCTGGTTCGAGATCGCCGTCGATCCCCCGGTCCCATAGGGAGCGCCTTCTGGTCCTTTTTTACCGAGTGGTCGGATTCTTTATCCGAATAGCGGATAGGTGTTGGGAATCGGAAAGTAGGTCAAGAGCCGAGCAGTATGACCGATTCGATTTCTCGAGGAACCACAAATGCAACCAAGAGAAACCCCCTCTCTGGATCCATCAGAGCTCCCCGTTGAAGCCATTTGCTGTCCAGCCGGGTGGCCAGGCTTCGGATGGAATTGAAGTCGTTATACAAACGAACCGTGACCCGTTCGAGGATCCTTTTTTGAGCGACTCCGACCGCTTCGATTCGAGGCGGGAGGGCTTGACTGTCCAGGTTGCGATATTCGATGAGCAGGAAGAGCCGATTGTTAGAAGTGTCGTGGGCCCAGCGAACACCGTCAAGTTGGATCAAGGGTTCGAGATCTCGCTCGAGGATGATTTTGGGAAGAGCGGGAAGCCGGATCGTATCCCATCCGCGGATGGATAGATTGCCGAAGAAAATTCCCACCGCGATCATGAAAGGCAGAAGGATGCAAATGACGTTGATACGGCGCATGAGAGATTTGTGATTTCGAGCGACTTCCGCAAGGTTGCCCAGTGAGGGGGGATTTTTGATGGTTCGATCTTCCTCTATCGTAGGGCGAGGTGTTTTTTTTGTCGGCGGGTTGGAGAATTTAGAACGGTCGTCTGGTTTGGAGGTAGGAGCTGAGTGACGAACCGCCGGGCGGGAGGATTTTGCGTCACTCGGACTAGGCGCGACTTTTTGTTGAACGGTTTTCGTGGAGGTCGGTGGGGAGATCTTTTTGGGGGAAGATTTCGGGGAAGGAATCTCTTCTTCGGATCTTTCACGTCTTTGTGTAGGGGTCAGCCAGTCGTCGGGGTAGAGAGTCCTCATGACTTCGATGACCTCCCTCCGGGACAGGTACTCACGATCCATGAAGAGTTGACCGAGAGAGATCTCTTTACCCGCTCGAATCGCTCGCATGTAATCGGTAACGCACGCTTCGACCTCGTCTGGAGAGGCCAGCCCCTTCTCCAAAGCTATACGACAAAAGTCTTTAACGCCGGCTGGTTCCTCCATGGGCGGGACAGTTTATCAGAGGTCGTTGAACGCTACAAGCGCTCGCTTCGCCTTGACATGGATCAGAATCCGGTGCTATACTTCCGCGCTAATTTGCGTGAAGAATTCTTAAGTTCAGGCCAGCCAAACACTTAGGCAGCCAACAGACGGATCCACCTATCCTATGACAAAAAATTTGGTCATCGTCGAGAGCCCGGCCAAGGCCCGCACGATCAACAAGTATCTTGGCAACGATTACGAAGTTACCGCTTCCATGGGGCATATACGAGACCTTCCCGCTCGCACCCTGGGGATCGATATCGAAAGAGGTTTCGAACCGGTATACGAGATTATTCGAGGGAAAAAGAAGGCGGTTCAAGAACTTCGAAAAAAGGCGAAAAAAGCGGATCAGGTGTATCTGGCCCCTGACCTCGACCGGGAGGGCGAGGCGATCGCTTGGCATCTACTCGAGGCGTTGGAACTGCCACCCGAAAAAGCTTTCCGGGTGACCTTCAATGAAATCACCAAGTCGGCGATTCAGAAAGCATTCGAAACACCCACGAAAATCTCGATGAGCAAGGTGAATGCTCAGCAAGCTCGTCGACTTCTGGATCGGCTCGTTGGATACAAGCTTTCTCCCCTGCTCTGGGATAAAGTGACACGAGGACTCTCGGCGGGTCGGGTGCAATCCGTGGCGGTCAAGCTAGTCGCCGAGCGAGAAAAAGAGATTCGAGCCTTCCAAAGTGAAGAGTACTGGCGAATCACAGCTCAGGTGGCTAGGCAGGATTCCGACAAGAAAAAGCCGGACACTTTCAAGGCCGAACTGGCACGTTTGAACGGGAAAAAAGCCAAGCTGACCAATCAGGCCGAAACCGATCAGGTCCTTGAGCAGATGAAAGACTGTCCGTGGGTTGTTTCTGCTGTGAATCATAAGAAGCGACTGGATAAGGCTCCCCCACCTTTCATTACCTCGACATTGCAGCAACAAGCTTCGGTCAAGCTCCGGTTTTCCGCCAAGAAAACCATGATGATTGCTCAGCAACTGTATGAGGGGGTCGATCTGGGTAGCGAAGGTTCCACTGGACTCATCACGTACATGCGTACCGACAGTGTTCGGGTCAGTCAGGATTCACTCAGTGTCGCGAGAACGTTGATCGGACGTGATTTTGGCGACGCGTATTTGCCGGAAAAACCCAATATTTTCAAGTCCAAGAGCAAAGGAGCTCAAGAAGCTCACGAAGCGATTCGGCCGACCGACCCTGAAAGATCTCCGGAGAAAATCCGAGGCAAGCTGGATCGTGATCAATTCAACCTCTATGAGTTGATATGGAAACGATTTGTAGCCAGCCAGATGACACCCGCTCTTTATGCGTTGACCACAGCTGAAATCGAGGTGGGCCCGACCGTTTTCCAGTCGAAGGGTAAGGTTTTGCGGACCGAGGGGCATACCATCCTTTCCGGGCACAGTGTCAAAAAGGATGACCAGATTCTCCCCGCTTTCGAAGAGCAGGAAGAATTGATCGCCAAATCCATCGAGCCCAGTCAACATTTCACCCAACCTCCTCCACGATACAGCGAGGCGACTCTGGTGAAAATGTTGGAAAAATTGGGGATCGGTCGTCCGTCCACTTACGCGCCTATTATTTCAACGATTCAAGACCGTGGATATGTTCGGATCAAGGAGAGGAAGTTTCGCGCGACGGATCTTGGGCTATTGATCACCGATCTGCTGGTGGAGCATTTTCCGGATATTCTCGACACACGATTTACCAGTGACATGGAAGAAAAATTGGATCGTATCGAGGAGAGTGATGGGGATTGGCGCAACCTGTTGTTCGATTTTTATATGATGTTCTCGGAGTGTCTGCAGTTGGCCAAGCGGGAGATGGTGGACATCAAGCGGAACCCCGAGGTCAGTGAGATCGAATGCGAAAAGTGTGGAAAGCCGATGATTTTTCGATGGAATCGGAACGGGCGCTTTCTGGGATGCTCCGGGTTTCCAGATTGTCGGGAGACCAAACCCGTCGATATCGATGGGCATCCGATCGAGAGCGAAAAGATGGATGTCGATTGTGAGTTATGTGGGGAGTCCATGACCTTGAAGGTCGGCCGTAATGGTCGGTTTCTGGCGTGCAGCGCGTATCCAGATTGCAAGTCGACCGTTTCGATCGCGGATGATGGAACCATCTTGTTTCCAGAAAAAACGGATCTGCTCTGCGAAAAGTGTGAAAGTCCATTGATTCTGAAATCCGGTCGAAGGGGGAAATTCTACTGTTGCAGCACCTACCCAGAGTGCGATTTCACTCGGCCACTCGGTTCCGAGAGCCAAAAGAAGTTGGCTGACAAGGAGACCGGTGAAAAGTGTGATAAGTGTGAGAGTTCCATGGTGATCAAATTTGGTCGTCGAGGAGCGTTTCTCGCCTGTTCCGCCTTCCCTAAATGTCGCAACACGAAACCGCTTCCAGATCACCTACGTCCGGAACCGGAAAAGACCGATGAGGTTTGCGAGGATTGTGGCAAGGAAATGGTTATCAGAGAGGGGCGCCGGGGAAGATTTCTGGCTTGCACGGGATATCCCAAGTGCAAACATACGCGACAATTGAAAGAGGGCAAATCCTGATCTGAATCGGGGCGGATTCGAGATTTTTAGTCGATCTCTTGAGGGCAAAAGGTGCGTTCTCTCAAGTTCCAAGGTACACTACTCCTGATCGAAGTCCCCAAGGGGATCTTCCCCAAGAGAAAGGTCCATGGCGCAATCCCGCGAAGAATTGCTGGCTGAAGTACAACGGTTACGTGATCAGTTAGACAGTCGAGCATCCAGTGATAGTGAGCCGATGATGAGATCCATTGTCGGCCTCCAGGACAAAGTGATCCAACTGGACGAGAACAGTCTGATCCAGTACATCAACTCTTCGCTGGCCAGAGATCTCGGAATCGATCGCTCCAGGATTATCGGACAACCCCTCGAAGAAATAGATCAATTCAAGTGGGGTCCGGGCCTTCTGGGAAAGGTTCTCGCCGACGCGCGTCAAAACCCAGGAACTCAGGTCGAGCGGGAAATATCCTTTACCGATACGGTCAAGGGGCAGGATGTCTTCTATCAACTGAAATCTGTGGTCGAAGACGATATGTCACAGATCATGATCGAGGATATTTCAAATTTGAGGAATATCGAGAAGACTTTTAGGCGTTTCGTCTCCCCCGCCGTGATCGAGAAGATGAAGGAACTGAAAAAGGATTTCTTCAAGGCAGAACGTTATGAGATGTCGGTGCTTTTCGCGGATCTTCGTGGTTTTACGTCCATGAGCGAGCGAATGCGTCCTGACGATGTCCGGGCCGTACTCAACGAATATCTGGAAGCCATGATCGATATCTTGTTCGCCAACAACGCGACGTTGGACAAGGTGGTTGGGGATGAAGTCATGGCTCTTTTCGGCGCGCCCATCTATTACGAAGATCACGCTTTACGCGCTCTTTCGGTGGCGATTCAGTTCCAGTTGCGGCAGCATGAACTGGTGGCCCGATGGAAAGAAGCGGGACGGCAGCCGGTCTACATGGGGATCGGAATCAACACCGGAGAGATGATGGTCGGAAATGTGGGGAGCGAGCAGGCCGTGAACTATACGGTGATTGGCCATCACGTGAACCTGGCCAGTCGGCTGTGTGATGTGGCCTCCCCTGGGAAGATCCTCTTGGGGCAACGCACATTCGAAACCGTGAAGAGGGATCTGATGTCCCGGAAATACTCTTTCCCTTTCAAGGTCAAGTTCCGAAAGGATGGAGAAATTCAGGTCAAGGGAGTCAGTCACCCCGTGGATGTCATCGGAGTCGTCATGAAGGATGATGACGGAAATGAGGTCATGCCAGGCCCCTCTCTCGCAGATGAAGGTTAGCGGTCTCGAAGATTGCCAAGTGTTGTGAGAATGTCTTCTGGGATCGGCGCTTCGATCGTCATGTCCTGATCTAGGATCGGGTGCCAGAAGGTGATGCGATGAGCGTGTAGAGCTTGGCGCTGGAGTAGCGGTGATTCCGAGGACGGGATGGGGGTTCCTCGAATATGGTTGATCTCGTGAGGATAGAAGGCTCCTGAACCTGAATACTGTTCGTCAGCGAGAATGGGGTGACCTATCGCTTGAAGATGCAATCGGATTTGATGGGTACGACCTGTTTGAGGACGCGCCACAATCAACGCTTGTCGAGAATATCGTTCCAAAATATGGAATCGGGTTCGAGCTTCTTTGCCCCCCTTCGCGAGGATGGCCATTTTGTCTTTGTTGGCGGGGTGCTTTCCGATCGGAAGATCCACTTCAAAGTCGTCCTTCTCGGGTAATCTCCAGATAAGGGCCAGGTACTCTTTTTTGACGGTTCGATTCTCGAACTGCGCGGCGAGTTTCCAGTGGGCTTGATCATTCTTGGCCACGAGTACCACGCCGGAGGTGTCTCGGTCGAGGCGATGAATGATGCCAGGACGCAATTCGGAACGAACACTGGAAAGGTTGTCTTGAAAATGGTGAAGAAGTCCATTGACCAGGGTGCCGCCCTGATGTCCTCGGGAGGGGTGCATGACGATTCCCGGTGGCTTGTTGATGGCGACGAGCCAGGAATCTTCGTGCAGAATGGCTAGATCCATCGGTTCCGGCTTGAGATAAGGACGTTCCAAAGCGGGAAGTCCGAATGAGATCTCATCCCCCGTACGAGTTTTGTAGGATGGGCGGACGGTTTGCCCGTTCACTAAGACCTTCCCCTCGCTGATCAAACGCGTAAAAAGGGTTCGCGAATAATCTTTGTAGCGAGCTTTGAGATATTGATCGAGTCGGCGTCCGGCCACTCGGGCTTGGACCACGAATTCCTGGTCCGTTGTTATCTCGAAGTTCGGTTCGAATCGCATGTTTTTGGACAGAAAACGAGAATGAAATGATGAGGAGGGGCGCCGAAGCAAAAAGTTTTTAGAGGTCGGAGGATGAATTTCGACTCAGAATTCGGTCGATTTTCGGACCTAGAGGATTTTCGGGGCGTGAGTTCGGAAGAATTTACCGAGAAATGATTTATCTGGTATTTCATGGCTCCGGGCGCGGTTGAATCTGCGACAATTCAAAACAAGATGAATTCTGAAGACAAGGGCCTTCCCGCTCGGACGGCGTTGCAACAACGAATTGAGGCCGCCTGCGCTCGATACGATTTGTTGCCCAGCGATGGAAGTCCGCTGGTCGTTGCCGTTTCCGGGGGCAAGGATTCAGTCGCGCTGGCATGGGGGCTGAATGTACTGAAAAAAAGGATTCCTCTGAAACTGGTCTTGGCTTGTATGGATCACGGTATCGACTCTGCTTTCCAGAAGCAAGCGGAGCAAGTGGTTGGGAAGATCGGAGAAATCTGTGAAGCGAAGGTGTCGTACGGTCGTACCGATATTCCTGAAATCGTAAAAACTTCAGGGGAAAATCTCGAGGTTGTCGCACGAAAGGAACGCTACCGATTTCTCGAGGAAGTGGCCCGGTCGCTGGGGGCAAGAAAGATCGCGCTGGGCCATCACGGCTTGGATCAGGCCGAAACGGTTCTTTTTCGATTACTTCGAGGGACGGGTCCGATCGGACTACGAGGGATGACCCACCGGTCTCTACTCGGAGGCACGGAAGATATTTTTCTGGTTCGACCTTTACTGAGTGAATCCCCTGAGGACCTTCAACTCCTGATAACAGAAAGTGGAATTCAGCCGGTGGAGGACCCTACCAATCGGGATTTGGGCCGAGCGCGAGCGTTTTTGCGTCATGAAGTCCTTCCGAAACTGGAAGCCTCCCCATTCTTTCCCGCCACGGTTCGTTCCATCGGCAAGTTGACCGCTCAGCAAGATCTTCTTATACGAGATTTGGAGGAAAGGGCGGAGAAGCTTTTTCATGAACTTCTGATGAGTCCGGGTGTTTCGAATCCGGAACCCGCCCCCGCTCTCTACCTGGACCGCGAGAAATTCCATTCGGTATTGCCGGTTATGAGGGTGGCTCTGCTTGGCAAGATTTTTAGCCAATTGGAGTTGGATACGAATATCGCGCGTACTGAGCGTATCGTCCGGGAAATTTTCGAAGTCAGAGGGAATCCGCAAAAGAGAAGAGTGGATTTGCCCGGGCCTCTTGTCCTGGAAGAGCAAGGCAATGTGAGCACTTTTCGTGTTCAGCGGGATTCCAGCCCGGATCAGGATTGAAACACGCCCTCCCGCACAAATCCTTTTATGTGGTTTCTTAGGGGCCGGAGCCCAATCCCGTTCATTGAGAAGGGGCTCGATTGTGTGCTTACGCTGGATCGATCTCCGCGAATTTGATCCCAAAATTGGGGAGATCGATCGTGGGAACCGAATCTGTGATTTTCTATAGGAAGAGACACTCTGTGGTTGAGTTTGTATGGAATCGTTAGCGCTTCCGCTCTCAAAGAATAGAAAATTTTGATGAGTGACCTCGGATTTCGAGTCGATTCAAAGTCGGATGAAGCTTCTTCCATGGGAAGGGGAATTTTCGGAAGGTAAGGTCTTCCCAACGAGTTTCATGGGGA
Organism: Planctomycetota bacterium; assembly: GCA_030748635.1. Classification (GTDB taxonomy): domain Bacteria; phylum Planctomycetota; class JACQVV01; order JACQVV01; family JASMLP01; genus JASMLP01. The sequence continues at coordinate 69,716 of JASMLP010000101.1, read as the reverse complement.
TTCCGCGAAAATGCCCCACGGGTACCGTAGGAAGGACTAATCGGATCGGGAGTCGTTTGGGGGCTCAAGGGGGGATCTCATCTCATCGGAGAATTGCTGGAGCAACTCTGGAATGAATCCCGGACCTTCATAAACCAGGGCCGAATATATCTGTAACAGGTCGGCGCCGTGTCCACAGCGAAGGCGGGCTTCCTGGAAGCAATCGATACCACCACAAGAGATAACGGTTCGCTTTCGGGGAAGTGTGGAGCGAGCCCACTGCAATACGCGCAATGCATGGGACCGCAGCGGTTGGCCGGAGAGCCCCCCGGAAATGTTGTTCTGAACCGAGGGGAGGGTGTTTCCGAGGATGTAGCCTGAAATGCCGTGGTTCTCGGAAATTTCAAAAATTGATTCGTAGGTGGATCGGGAGTGTCCTAAGCCGAGTTTTAACAATAGGGGCGGGGAATGTGGTATGTCGGCAGAAACGGCTTTGAGAAGCTCTGTGAGGGCGCCAGGGGCCTCGAAAGTACGTCCATCATGACTGTTGGGACAACTGATATTGAGAGCCAAATAGTCGGCGACCGGGGCAAGTATTCGAATCGAATTGCAGTAATCGTCCAGAGCCGCATCTCCAGAAATTTTTGGATCCGGAGTCTTGGCGATATTAATGCCGACGGGGAGATCGAGGCCCCGCGTGCGAGCGTTTTGAATCCGATTGTGGACGGCATGAGCACCTTCGGAAGGCAATCCGACTCGATTGAATAAAGCGTGTCTGTTCGGCAAGCGAAACATTCTGGGACGGGGGTTGCCTGCGGTGGGGAGATGAGTAACCGAACCGACCTCGATATACCCAAATCCCAGCGCGGAGGCGATCGGTAGAAGATAGCCGTTTTTATCGAATCCAGCGGCCAAGCCGATGGGGTTGGGAAAAGTGAGCCCAAGGAACTTCCTGGAAAGGGACTTTTCTGGAAGTCCATGGGACTGGAACCAGGTCGAAGTCAGTTTGGGTCCCATCGGACTGGCTGAAAGGAGTCGTCCCAAAGATATCGCGAACTCGTGGCAGGTTTCACTGTCGAAACAAAAAAGTAATCGGCGGAGAATCGCCCGATAAAATCTGGGCGGAATCAGTTGCTTTCTCCCTGAACTCGTGGAAGTTCGATATATGGATCGTGAAGACTGTTCCACTTCCAGCGTGCGGAGTTCTCTGAAGATTGAAAGTCAACTTCCAGCCGAAAGTCGAGAGGTTGCGTTTCACGAATTTGAAGAAAAGGGACGTAGAGAATCCCCTTGGAGGAATCATAGAATATTTTGCGGGAGTCTAGCCGAGTATCGTCCATACTTGACAGGAGTTGGGAGTAGGACTTGGGAGTGATCTTTCTGCGAATTCGGGCTAGTAATTTGGCGCGACTCCTGACTTCCAGGTGGAGTGTGCCGAGGGGTTTGCCGGGAACATTACCGTGTACGAATGGGAGAATTTTCAGGAAGAAAACTCCCCCCCGATAGACCCAGTTACGACCTTTGCGGACTCGACGATATATATAGCGCGTCCCCTCGAGACCTATTCGCATTTCGGGGTTGGAGTCCGATGGTTCTTTCCGGGTCACACGGTCCAGGCGATGCACCACCGGTTGAGGAGAGACCGTGGATGGGTCTTCCGGTAAGGGGGGTTCGTATTCGATCTGATAGTCGAAAGATTCGAATTGGCTTACAGTCGGGAAGTGGACAGTGAAAGGGACGATCTGGTTGGGAGAGATTTTGCCTTTGAGAACCACTTCCCTTGAATCGAGTACCGCGCCGGATGTCCCGCGACAATGAACCACGATTCGTGTTTTCCCCAATTCTGTGGGGAGTTTGGATCGAAAGGAGAGAAATCCGACCGCCCCACCTGAGTCCAGCAGGGCAAAACGGGACTGACCGATGGATAGGGAGTCCACCGAAAATCCGGATTGCTGAAAAGGGTGAAGCTGAGCCGCGAAAATCTGGACCGAAGGCGAGGGGGCGGTATCAGGAAGCCTGGTTTCGATTCGGTAATGACCCGAAACTCCGGTGGGTAGCGCCTGGTCATCGAGCAGGAACCATAACGAATCTGACGTTTTCTGGGAACGAGAAGAATACTTGGCGACCAGAATGGGTATCGGTCGAGTGGCATGAATATGGATGGCGATATTTCCCGGACTGTAAATCAAATCGGGCTCCAACGGGTGAGAGTCCTCTGGCTTCGATTCGGTGGCTGGATCGATAGAAATCAGTTTTGGGGCTCCCCCATCGATTGAGCCTTCAAAGGTGAATTGGTGTGTTTTTCCCTCTCTTTGGACCCTGACTTGGACCTGGTATCGATGAAAGGATTCCATAGAACCCACCCGGTGAATGAGCCTAACGGCCCGTCGGGCGGTTAGGGATTCTGGGATTTTGAGCGATTCGGTGTGAAGTGTATCTTTCGATTCGGATAAAAATTTCAGGGATGTATCAAGCACACGGAGCTCTGCTTCGGTGCAATTTTGCAATACTCCACGGATTTCGACCCGGTTCCCGACGCGAGTACGAGAGAAATCTAGGGCAGGAATGCTGAGGATCTCCTCGGCATGAATCGCACTCAAACCAAGAAGTAGCCAGAGAAGAGAAAGGCTTCGAAGTCGGTGCATAGAACGTTCATGCATGGCGCGATTGTACCGTATTCTCATCAATCGATATAATCCACGCGACATGACAGAATGGGTTTCCTCGGAGATGTTCAGAGAACATCCTAATTCTTTTACTGAATACGGCTTGATTTGAACGCTAAATCGACTTTTATCATTTTGGGCAGCGAAGTCGCTCACTGTTCCCCCACCTGCCTTCCGGATGCCGAAGATCACCTCACCTTGTTGTTGAGATCGGTAGCAACCGATTGTGAGGGACTCGGGGGCTACGTGGAGGAATTGCTCGCGGAATCGCCTCCACCGGAATTGATCTTTCAGGTCTTGTATCGTGCTCTGGGCGAAATCTTGCTCGAGAGTTGGATCCCGCTTCTCTCCCGCGACCCCAACCCTGTGCATCGGTGGATCGCTTATCTTATGGAAGAGGGTGTATGCACTCATGTGGTTTGCCTCACTCGTGATCCCTCCACCGAGAGGGCCCTTTTTGAACGGGAGTTGGTCTGGGGAGAAGATTTCCAGGTTTGCGCCGGGGAGGACAGCTTTCTTCGATGGATTCAATTTCCACACCATATCCCCACTCTATACAAACCCTATGGATCGTCGACACGCCCTCAGAGTTTGATCGAATCGCTTGTCGGGAACCCCATCAATCCTCAGGCTCCAAGGGGCGCTGTTTTGCAGCAAATCTCCAGAAATCGGGTGCCGATACTTGTGGGGGTCACCTCGAAAGATTTTCGCGATCCATTCCTGTCTGCGTGGATCGAGTTTCTATCTACTCAGCATGATGGGCTGGATTGGATCCCGCTGGATGAAGATTCGACTCCACCGATCGAAAAAGTCAATAGGCTCGATATATCGTGGGACGCTTATTTGCAGTCCTACTGTGAAGATAAGGGGGTGGATCCGGAAGCATTTGGGATTATTGGGCAAGAGATATTCCATCATCAGGCCGAACTGGAACCGTGGTCGGAAGCCCACGCTCAGGAACTCGAAGCGCACTACCTCGTGGGTGAAATCCTCAACGCCAACGGTCAATTAGAGAGTGCTCTTTCCTGCCACCGTTCAGGTCTTGCCCGAGCCGTAGAACGAGAAAACCCGATGTCTCAAGCCGCGTACCTCATGGGCATGGGGGGAATCGATTTTCGGCGAGATCAGTGGAATGAATCGGCGGAATCCTTTTTGTGTGCCGCTCGCATTTTCAAGGCTCAGGGGGACCTGCTCAAGACTCTTCAGACCATGGCCAATGTAGGGGCTTGTCATTTGAAGCTCGGGAACATCGAGCAGGCTCTAGATGTTTATCGCTCCAACTTGTCTTTGGCTCAATCGGTCAATAGCGGAGAGGAGATCGCCCGGTCTTATGACGGACTCGCTAGCGCCTTGGTGCTTGATAATCGAGTGGACGAAGCGATGGAGCATCTGCAGATAGCCATTCGGGTGTATGAAGATCTGGGTGATCTGGATGGTGTGGCTCGATGTTACGACAAAATGGGTTGGATCGAACTGGAACGGAATCGGAGTGAAGAGGCGTTGGAGATGTTCCAGAAGAGTCTCGGGAACTATGAAGCCATGGGGCAGGCGATTCTCGCGGCGCAGGTAAGTGAAAATATCGCAAGGATTTTAATGGCTGGCCGTCGTGGTGAGGAGGCTTCGCCCTTTCTGGACAAAGCGCTCATTTTGTACGAAGAGTCTGGACTGGCCGATCAGTGCGCAGAAATTCATCGTCTCAAGGAACAAATCGGCAATCTCTCTTCCTGAGCCGAAGATCCTGGGAAATTTCAGGCCGGGCGTCGGTAGCCGTAACTTTTCTGGACTCTTGACCAGATGCCGCGAGTCCAGCAACGCAGGCAGGCTTCTTCGAATCCGATAAGCCGTCCTTCGTGTCGAATGGTCATCATCATGATTCGAATCGCGGAAAAGTCGAATTGGGGAAAACGTTGCGACAAATCGACCACGGTTCTGCTCACGATTGATTCGTAGGAGCCGTTGTACCTGGCTTCGCACTGGCCACAGGTAAAACGGTGAATGGCAAAGGGTTCTTCTTCAACGGCCTCGATCCCTTCGGCGAGTTCACCATCTTCGTCGAATTCATCATCGTCGTTGAAAGGCCCAAAATCTAGCCAATCACCCATGGGGAGCGACTCCTTGAGGAGTTATCGATCAAATTTTCGTGTAGAGCCGCAAGGCACTGCGAACGATATCGTCTTCTGAGTACTCTTGCGACCGGGGAATGCTATCACAGGGTATGGAAGGGGTCAAATCGGGTCGACGAAAAGGATTTACCCGTTTGGGAGGGACTTTCTCTATTTTTGGTCATTTCCGGAAGGCGTTTATAGGTATGGGCTTATGGGGTCTTTACGTCTTGTGTGCGAAGGGATTGATCAAGAAATATTGCTGGGTGAATCGCCCGCACTCCGGCTCCATCATGAATCTGAGAGCGACAAGAAGTCCCCGAAGCGATGACCAGTGACCCCTTTGCCAACTTCCCGATCGACTCGAATAGAGGTTGGCCGATCCGCATCGAAATCTCGTAGTGCTCCTTTTCATATCCGAAAGAGCCGGCCATTCCACAGCAACCGCCGGGGTGGATTCGATGATCCGAACCGGGAAGGGATTGAAGAAGTTGATTCCAGGGGGCGTCCCCATGCAGAGCGCGTGCATGACAGTGTATGTGAGCATAGGTGGACGGAATGGACGGAATCGAGGTTTGGAGTAGGTTAGAAAGTTGGTCATTCTGAGCCAGGAATTCTTCGAAAGTGTGGAATCGGGAACAGAGTTCCTCGGAGGACGCGTCCGGCAAGAGTGAGGGCAATTCGTCACGAAATACCGATACACACCCCGGTTCGAGTCCAATAATCGGCACGGAGGAGTCGACAGTCTGGAGGATCTGGTCTCGGGTTTTCATCAAAAGGGGTCGGACGCGATCCAGAAAGCCTCTAGAAATCATGGGGCGCATGCAGCATCCCCGGGCGAAAGGAATGATTCGATACCCCAGTCGCTCGAGCACATGGGTCGCGCTGCGACCGATTTCAGGGAACTGGTACTCGGTGAATGTGTCGATGAACAGAAGGGCTGGAGGTCGGGGTGAATCGGAATGACTTTTTGGGCGAGAACGAAACCATTTCGAAAAGGTCTGACTTTGGAATCGGGGGAGATCCCTACGGGAATCCACTCCGAATATCGATTGCTGAATCGCTCGAAAACCGGGTAGATTCTGGAGCCAGAAGCTCAGTGGATTCAGGCGACTCCCCCACCGGGCCATCGAGCGGACACTGGCGAAAAATCGATCACGTGGACGCGCTCCGAACTGGAGGTGTCTCTCTTGCAAATATTCGGATTTGAGGCGAGCCATATCGACTCCGGATGGACATTCCGCCTTGCAGGCCTTGCATTCCAGGCAAAGATCAAGTGCGTTGTCGAGGATCCGGTGAGAATCGGGAAGATCTTTGAACCGGCCATCGATGGAGGCTCGTAAAAGATTGGCACGACCGCGAGTGGAATGTTCTTCTTCGCGAGTGGCCATGAACGAGGGACACATCGTTCCCTCGTTTCGTTTTCTGCACACCCCGGCGCCGTTGCAAAGTTCGATGGCAAGAGCCTGATTCCGGTCGTAGGGGTACTGAAATCTTCCCTCCGCGGAAGTGGTTTGGTATGCCGCGCCGTAGCGAAGATTCTCGGTCATCGGTGGCGGATCGACGATCTTGCCGGGATTGAGAATGCCTTGAGGATCAAAAGCGGTTTTGATCCTCTTGAAACAGTGAATAATCCGGTCTCCATACATTTGCTTCAGGTGAAGGCTACGACTCAACCCATCACCATGTTCACCGGAGACAGACCCACCCAGAGAGATAACAAGCGTCATCACTTCGTGGGAGATCTGCCTCATCTTTTCAACCTCTTCACCTTTCTTGAGGTCGATAAGGGGCCGAATATGAAGGCAGCCTACGGAGGCGTGGGCAAAGAAGGCGGCCCGAGTTTGGTACTTGGCGACGATGGAGCGAAATCCTCGGACATATTCGGCCAATTTGTCTACCGGAACGGCGGAATCTTCAACGAAAGAGACCGGTTTCCGGGGGTCGGGATTGGAGAGCAAAAGCGGCAGTCCCGCTTTCCGGACGGCCCAGATGTCCGCGACGCACTGCGCGTCGGTTGTCTGGGTGAAAGGCCCCGTGAAACCCGCCTCACGTAAAAGCTTTTTGGCTTCAGCAAAATGAATATGAATCTCCTCCTCGGTTTCACCGGGGAACTCCATGATCAAGACTGCCTGAGGTCGCCCTTCGAGAAAATGCAGCTTTTTTCGGGTGGCGTGCGATTGATGAGCCAGATCCAAAACCATGTCATCGAGTAACTCGATCGCGGAGGGCGCGGCCTGGAGAGCGGGATGGGTCGCTTCCACCGCTTCGATGAGATCTTGGCAGTGTAGAACCAGCAGTCCCGAGCGCGGAGGTAAGGGGACGAGTCCCATTTTGGCGCCGACCACAACGGCCAAGGTGCCTTCGCTGCCGGCGATCAATCGGCAGAGGTCGACCCGGTCTCCCAGCAGGCTTGGGAGGTCGTAGCCGGAAACCCTACGACTGAGGGAAGGGAATCGGTTACGGATTTCATCTTGCTCCTGTTCGATTATGGAGAGCGCTTCTCGGTAAATGCCTCCCAGAAGATCTTGTTCCTGCGCTCTCAATTTTGCTTGTTCGCGTGATAAGGATCGCAATGTCGTACAGGTGCCGTCGGATAATATCACCTCCAACTCTCTGATGTGATCAGAAGTCTTGCCGTACACAAGGGAGCGAGATCCGCACGAATTGTTTCCGATCATGCCTCCCAGTACCGCCTGATGGGAAGTCGCCGTATCCGGGCCCAGTCGTAAACCGACGGACTCGACAGCTCGGTTGAGTTCGGACTGAATCACGCCCGGTTCGACGTAAGCCCAGCATTCTTCGGGATTGATCTCGAGAATCCTGTCCATATGCCGTGAAAAATCGCAGACGATCGCTTGCCCGACCGTTTGGCCCGCCAGGCTCGTCCCCCCACCACGTGGGAGAAGGGGAGTTTGGGTCTCTCGGCAGATCCTGACCAGACGGGTTACATCTTCAATATTTCGGGGAAGGACGACCCCGATCGGTTCGATCTGATAGATGGAGGCGTCGGTGGAATAGAGGATCCGAGTGGAACGGTCAAATCGCACTTCCCCAGAGAGGGCGGCTTGAAGCCGCGACTCGAGGTCAGAGGGAGCCGTAGATAGATCCGACACGTGTCAGGGGGTCACATCGGCCGGTTCGAGATAGGTACATGGACTGGTGATGTGGCCAGCAATCGCGCTGGCAGCGACCACGTAAGGGCTGGCCAGGTACACTTGTCCAGGTCCGGATCGGCCGGGAAAGTTTCGGTTTTGACTGGAAATAGTCACCTCGTCCTTGGAACGACTGGAACCGGGGCCAGCGTTGATGCAGGCGCCACAACTCGGATTGATCAGTTCCGCTCCAACTCGTTCGAAAAGTTCGATATATCCTCGGTCACGAGCGTAGTCCTTGATCTTCTGACTACCGAATTGGATATAGAAATGAATGTTTTCATGGACTCGGAGTCCCATCGATTCCGCTTTTTTGAGCACCGCGGCGTACATGTCCATATCCGCCATTTTGCCACCGGTACAACTCCCGGCGTACGCGATGCCTATACGGGTATTTTCAGGGATCTGGTCGATCGAAACACCGTTTCTCGGATCGCCAGGGGTGGCCACCATGGGACGTAAATCGTCCAGCAAGATTTCGAAGTCATCCCCATAGGTAGCGTCCGGATCACAATTCACGATTTGGGGGCGAATCGATTCCGGATCCAGACCTCGGTAATCGGCCAGGAATTGAAGCGTTTTATCATCGGCTTCGATAATGCCGGTTGTGGCTCCACCTTCTACGGCCATGTTCGTGAGAGTCGCTCTCTCATCCATGGAAAGGTCTCGAATCGCTTCTCCCTGGAAAAAGAGAACTTTTCCGATGGAGCGGCCAGCTCGACAATACTCGGTGGCCAGAATGTGCAACATGATGTCCTTGGCCGTGATGTCCCATTGACGATTTCCGGATACTTGATAACGGACCACTTCGGGGACTTTGACTCGAATGTCACGAGTGCACCAGCTAGCGGCTAAGTCCGTGGAACCGACCCCGAAAGCGAACGCTCCCATGGCGCCGGCGGTACAGGTGTGACTATCGCTACCGATGACAATCTGTCCCGGCAGAACAATGTCTTCGAGGACAGCGTTGTGACAAATGGCTTCACTGCCTCCTCCCTGAACCTCGCCATAGAGTCGCACGCCCTGTGAACGGGCAAAGTCCTCTTGGGTAGATGCGAGTCCGTCGGCTTTGTCGAGCAGACCCATCTTTTTGCGTTCATCGCTCATGACATCGCCGAGAAAGGTCAGATGATCTCGAAAAGCGTAAACGGATTCCGGATGATTCACCTTGGCCTCGTCACCGCAGTGGCGGCGCAAAAGCGACCAGGCCATCGGGGTGACATATTCGTGGCTGAAACGGATATCGCTGCGAACAAAAAGAGCGTCTCCTGGCTGCACGGAATCGATGCCGGTACGCCCCGACTTGGCGTCTGCGATGGCGTGTCTAGCGATAATCTTTTCAATCAAATTAAGAGGTCGTTTTGGAGTCTGGATCGGCGGAGGAGAGAGGCGCCCCGCGAGACGCTCCTCGTTATAGGCAAAAAGTCCGCCGCATCGGACAATATCCGAAGAGATCGGATCGAGTCCCTGCGTGAATTCGGAAAGAGGGATCGCTTCCCCCGCTTGGATTCGATCGAGAATCCCAAAGTCGGTGGTTGTGAGAAGGCCTATATTTTGACAGTTCTGACCGTAAATCTTTTCGATCGTGCGAGCGACAACGAGCTGAACACCGGCCCATTTTTCCGCGTAGGGTGCGGTTTCTCGACTGGACCCGCATCCCTTGGAGAGCCCACTTACGATGACGGAGATATCCGCATTTAGAATATCCCCTTGCCCAACGGGCCCACCTCGAATGCCCACGTGGACATATTCGCCCAAGGTTTCATCATAGTGAAAACAGACCCAGGCTGGAGTGATTTCATCCGTGGAGATGTTATCGAGCAGAGGAATCGATTCGTTCCACTCCAACCGCGTACCCTCTAACTGGTCGCGGATCAGATCCGTATTGGCGGTAAGATAAAGTATCTGCCCATCGAATTGGATGGTGGGATTGTTTTGACCCTGATCGATCTCCACTGAACCTACTCCCTTACTCTTCTGCTGGTAGCTGTTTACGCGAGGTGCTGTGGGGCGATATTGTAACGGTTTGAGCCGAAGCTTTCCACGAAACACGGCCGGTTAAGAATTCGTGAAATCGGCCGAGGGCGGGAGGGATTCCTACCTATTCGTAGGATTCGAGGATCTTTTTGGCCTGAGTGTGAGTGGGATCCAGTCGGAGTGCGGCTCGCAAATCTTCGACTCCAGCTTCGCGGCGCGAAGCTCTCAGGTGGAGTACCGCTCGGTTGAAACGGGCGTCGGCATTGTCATCGAGTCGGATGGTTTCATTGAGGTCGAGCAGGGCCGCATCTTCATCTCCCGAGCGGGCTCGGCAGAGCGCGCGCTGAAGATAGGCTCCAGCATGTTCGGGATGGGAGGCGATGAGTTGAGTTAGTATCTGATCGGCCTGAGCGAAGGCTTCCATCTCTTGATAGATACTCCCTAACAGGTACGTCCCTTCGATGTGGCCGGGCTGAAGGTTGAGGAGAGTTCCGAGATCACCGAGCGCGTCCAGAGTCAGGCCCAAACGATGTTTCTGATGTGCGCGCAGAAAGTAGAGTTCAACGGTTTGTGGGGCGGCGGTAAGAGCTCGATCTAGCAAAGTGATCGCTTCCTGTCCTCGGTCGGATTGATAGGCGAGCGTCGCCTGGACTCGGAGGACGAGTGGGTGATCCGGTTCCAGTGCGGCTAGATCGGCGGTCGCTTTTTCGAGACGCTTCTGAGCGTCCGCGCTATTTGTGCTGGCTAGGTGGACGCAAGTGGCAAGACAAGCAGCGAGAACATTCGAGTCTTTGGGGTAGAGAAGAGCCATCCGTTCGGTCAAGAATAAAAGGGTGTTCGGTTGGTACGATTGCCTTTTGTCTGGTGATCGCAGGACGGCAGTCAGGCGGGCCTTGAGCCAGTCATTGTGATTGAATTCTAGCCTCTTGAGGCTAGGCAGCGCATCCTCGATTTTACCCGACTCGAGACGCACCAATATCATGTTGAGAAGGAGTTCCGGGTTACCTTTGGCCGATTTCAGCAGGGGTGCGTAAAGGGTGGCGGCATCTTCGAGTCGACCCATTTTCAGAGATATTCGGGCTCTCGACACGACCGCCTGTTCATAGAATTTCGAATCGGCAGGAATTTGATCAAAAAATTCGAGAGATTCTGACAACTGACCCCGAGCTTCAGCAAGTTGGCCTTTGAGAACGATAACAAAGGGCTGTGAAGAGATCGAATTCGGCAGGTCGGCAAGGATGGAGGCGGCTTCGTCGTTGAGATCTCGAGCAAGGAGAAGACGTGCCAGTTCGATACGGTCCGTGGTGTCATTTTCCTTCAGAAGTCCAAGAATATGGCGACGATCTCGAATCGCATCGTCGAGTCTTCCCCAGGCTTCGAAGAGAGTCGAGCGTTTACGCAGTGCATCGAGACGGTTGGCATCAAACGCCAAGATCTTGTCCAGGTCGGAAAGCGCCTGCGCGATTTTTCCCGCTTCCGCTCGAATCGTGCTGCGCAGGAGAAGCGATTTGTCGAAGATCTCCTGGGCTCGGCGAGACGGACTGCGTTGAAGAATCTTCTGAACATCTTCGATGGCTCGATCCACGGCGCGACGAGCGAGTTCCTGATTTTCTAGTTCGAAGTATGTACGAGCTTGAGCGTAACGAGCGGCGTAAAATCCAGGTTCGATTTCCAAGGCGCGAGTATAATCGGCAAGGGCGGCCGACGGGTTCGACTGGGACCGACGAATTTCGCCTCGGTTGTAGAGTGCCTGAGGAAGATCAGGTCGCTGGGAAAGAGCGGATTCCAGATCTTTGAGCCCGTTAGAAGTGTCCCCCATCGCCAGCCAGACCGATGCCCGATTGGTCAGAGCTTCAGGATCCTCAGGGGAAATTTGCAGTACCCGGTTAAGGTCTTTGAGGGACTTTTTGTAGTCGTCCTGACGCTGATGGATCGATGCTCGCTCCAGAAGGTGCGACGTCTTATGGGGTGCGGCGCGGTTCGCCTTGTCAAGCTCTTGAATCGCTTCAGGGTACCGGGAAGGGCCCATGGCCTTGAGCACGAGTGCGGATTCGTGGAACGCCTGATCGTAGGTGGGGTCGGCCTGGGCCGCCCGTCGGAAAAAGTCGACAGCGAGTTCGGCCCGACCTCGACGTTGATAAAGAAGGGCCTTATCGAAGAAGACCTGGGATTTCTCGCGACGTTCAAAAGCTTGAGCCTTTTCGAGGGCAGATCGAGCCTGGGCCTCTTCGAGGGAACGGCGTCGTCGAGTTTCCTGGATCGCTTTGGCGCCGAAGACTCCTCCCACGGAAACGACGGCTAGAATGGCCAGGGCGATCACGGTTGCCAAAACTTTGTTTCGACGAACCCAGAGAGAAAAACGGTAGACCGCTCCTGGGGCCCGGGCTTCGATGGCGCGGCCGTCACGAAATCTTTCAAGATCTTCGGCGAACGCCTGCGAAGACTCATATCGTCGGTCCATCTCTTTGGCCATGGCCTTGAGGCAGATGGTCTCGACGTCGGGGTGAATAGAGGGGTTGAGAGAGCGGGGTCTGGGAGGCTCCTTGTTGAGGATTTGCACCACAAGGTCCGCGAAAGATCGACCTTTATGGGGTTTCTCTCCCGTGAGGATCTCGTAAAAAATGACTCCCATGGAGTAAACATCGGAAAGTGGGCCTAACCGATCCCCATCGCCGGCAGCTTGTTCCGGGCTCATGTAAGCGGGCGTTCCCAGGGTGGCGCCGCTCCGGGTGAGATTGGTCTCGCTTTCCACGAATTTGGCCAGACCGAAGTCTGTCAGTTTGGGAATCCCCTCCTCATCGAAGAGGATGTTGGCTGGCTTGAGATCGCGGTGGATGATCCCCTCGGCGTGGCTGTAGGCGAGACCTTGGGCCAGTTGATTGATGATGTCGATGGCTTTGGAAACTCCGGGGCGGTCATCTCGAATCATGGCTTCAAGTGAACATCCGCGGACGAGTTCCATGGTGAAATAAGGGGTCTCCCCCTGCTGTCCTACATCGTAGATGCGGACAATATTGGGATGGTCCAGGTGAGCTGTGGCTTGGGTTTCTCTCTGAAAGCGCGCCATCTCTTCCGGATGAGCGGTATCTCCGGCCAGCATCACTTTCAGTGCGACCACCCGTCCAAGTACCGTGTGTTGGGCCTTGTACACGACTCCCATGCCGCCACGGGCGATTTCGTCGAGCACTTCATAGGGGCCAAAGAGTTGGATATTGGCCTTGTCGTGCAGTGTGATTTTATTGCCGGTGGTCACCACCGTATAGCGCCCCATGAGGTCGGCGAAAGACTTGGTGGCCAGATCCGGCGAAATGGTGGCCATCTCCTCGTGCAGGGTTTGACTGTTTTGCTTGTCGAGTACCCCTTGGAGTTGAAGAAGATCGAGCAGTTTGGATTTTCCTTCGACCAGTTGGGACAGGATCTGATTGACCTGTGTGAGATCCACCTGCCCTCTGTCGAGAAGCGTTTTGAGTACCAGAAGATCCTGGCGTTGCTCCTTGGAGAGATGAGTGGATGCGCGTTCCCACTGCCCGGTGTCCGGCTTCGCCTGGGCATTCAGATTGCGAATAGCCTCCCGCTGATTTTCGTCGATCTGCAAGATAGAGAGCGCTTCCTCGAGACTGCAGCCGGGAGATTGCTCGAATCGACTTTCCAATAGGTCTCTCTGACTCTCATCGAGGAGGCCGATCGATTGTGCTTGATCGATGAGATCTTGGTGTTCCGGATTCACGATCATTGTTGCGAGACTCGTGAAGTCACCAGGCTCACCGGAGGAGGAAAGGCCATCCTCTCCGATTTCAAGCATGGTCTGCCCGGAATCGATCGCGGAAAATCCGGTCGGTTCGGAATCGGTCAGGGAGTCGGAATCGAAGAGGTCCGTGCCGGAATCGTCTGTCTCGAGGATGGAGGGCTCTCGATCGATCACGGTCGCTCCCTGAGTCTCGTTCCAGTCGTCATCCACCCCGGCCGATTTCTCCGGGGCGATGTTTTGAGAAACAACCATCAGAGGGGCCCCACACATCGGGCAATCGATCACGCCTTCGACTTCCTCGGAGAGAGGACCGCAATGCATGCAACTCAGGGCCAAGAGATTTGTGCTCCCGAAAGTAAAGAGGACAGGAGGGACTTGCGAGACGAAAAAACCGATCGATGTGTCCGAATGTCCATCATCCACATGATTTGAGAGGAAAGACGGACTTTATGAATCCAAAAGATACCCTGTAATCGGGATTTTGCGAAGGGCCTTGCCGTCGACCGGTTCGCCGCCCAACGACGGGAATCGAGAACGACTCGGTTCGGGGTTCTCGAACGGTGAGTCGCTTCGTCCCCGGAAATTGCGTCCTCTTTTCAGCCCATCGGTGTACTGTGCGAATTCGATCGAGGCCTTTGTCCCCCGCGGAACATCCACTAAGGTTTTTTGGGAGGGGGCTTCTTCTTAGCTTCCTCTTCTTTCTTCTTCTTGGCTTCTTCTTCTTTCTTCTTGGCTTCTTCCGATTTCTTTTTAGCTTCTTCCGCTTTCTTTTGGGCCTCAACCGCTCTCTTCTGAGCTTGTTCCCTGGCGATAACTTCTTCTTTCCTCCTCAAATCTTCGGCCACGGCCTTTTTTCTCTCGACTACAACCCGGGCCGCTTCTTTGGAAACCTTTTGTTCTTTTTTGATCGATTCCTGCTTCTTCGCCCCATCTGTGTTGACACTGTCAGCGCCGACACTATCTTTCGTCACTTTCACTACATCTGGCTTTTTCGGGGCAGGTTTTTTAGTGAAAATCATCCGTATTGGCGGTTTCTTTGGAGGAGGTTTTGAATCACCCATCTTTTGCCTATACAGCCCGACGAATTCCTTTTTTTTCTTCTCCAAAGAGCGGCTTTTGTCTGTTGCAACCTGAACCCGAGGAGTCACTTCTTTCGCCCGCTCTCGAGGACGAGAATCGGTGGGACGGACCTTCGCGCGTGACGGCATGGGAGTCCTGGTTCGGGGCTTGGGTTGGGGTCGGACCGTTTTCGCCTTCTTGGGTGGTTTGACCGGCCTTTTTGCGGATCTTCGCGGAACCTTGACAGGTACGGACGGTTTTTTTTCGAACCGCTCCAATTTCGACTTATGTTTGTCACTGTTAGTGGGCTTCACCGTCTTGACACCACTCTCAATGGTTGCTGAGCCCTTTTTCAAATGCGCCTGCGCATGGGCCGGGTGGGAAGCGATCGTCCCCACAACGAGAAAGAGAATTCCTGACAGTACAGACCTCATCGTTTTTCTCCTTTTTTACCGGGCAGTTCTTTCTCTTTTGTCGGGGTCTTCACGGATCCCGGTTTGGCGGTCGAATTGGATTGAGCTTGTATCTGTCCCGAAGAGGAGCTGCTCGGACTTGCGGTCGCAGCGGTCGCCTTCGCGCTGGAAGAGCTGACACGGTTGTTGCTGGCGTGTTTGTATTTATTCGAGTTGGGGTCGTTCCAGGTTCCGGCCCCTTGTTTGCCCTTACGCGTGCGCAAGGACCGGGTCTGAGTGGTGGATTTGCGAGATTGGGCCCGAGGGTACTCCCCCACTTTCTGCGAAGGGAACTCTTTCGGAGACCGGATCACTTGCGCTTCCGAAATTTCTCGGGGTGAGGCGAGCGAAGTGTTCTTGACCGGAGAAGGGGAAGACGGCGACTGCAAGGCGCTCTGGAGCTGAGCGGGTCCAGATTTGGGCGGCGTCGCGGGGATCTTGTTGATCGCCTTTTGAGTAAGTGTCGCGCCCTCTTTGGGATCGGATTCTTGAGAGGGAGCGATTCCCGCAATCGAGCAGATGAGAACTGGAATCAGGAGCCTACGGAAATGGACCATTTCTATTACCTAACTTCAAGAACACTCTAGGGATGTAAAGGCCTTAGTGCGGACCTATACATGGATGGACTCTAATAGGATAACGCTACCCGTGCGATGAAACAAGGGGACCGGGAGTCAAGAGCCCAGGAATTCTTTGGCGAAGAGTTCCTTGAGTCGCGCGCCTTCGGAAGGTGTCAGGAGGCCGGACCGGGAACTTTCCAGAATGGAGCGGACCTCCTCGAGAAGGCTTTCGGTGGCGGATTCATATTCCTCGATCGATCCCTCTTCCGAGATCTGAAGTTCAAACGCGGGGCGACTCAGGATCTCCACTCCGTACAGTGAGGTCATCCAGAAGAAATACGGGGCCTCGGACCCCACGATGAATCGATTGTAATCGGTGAGCCCCACTTTCCCGCGATTCAGATCGATTTCGAACAGTCGCTGGGGGGACTTATTTCGGGCTGTGACCAGAAAACGGATCCGAGTGGATGCCCCGATTTCAACCAGGAGATGTTTGCTGGAAAGCAGTTCAAGCCGACCGTCCGGTCCTGTCTCGATCCATACTCCAGATGGAATCGGGTCTCCTTCACCGATCGTTTTCAGGACGCCATCTTGCTCCACGCGACAGGCCCCTTCCATTCGTCGAATGCGAAACTGTTCAGGTGCTTCCCGGTCCTTTTGAGAAAGAAGACGAATCCCCTCGAGAAGAGCGTAGAAGAGTTCTTCACCGCTGGCGTACCGGAATTCCCCTCCACCCGGCAGAATGCGCCTGTGCACCAGTTCCATAAGTGCGTATCGACCGGTAATGCCAAAGAGGGTCGTCCAGGTTCTGGGGAGCGAGTAGGCGTGGAAGAATAGGCGAGCGAGTTCACCTCGGTTGACCGGTTCGAATTCCTCACGTTCCGATTGGATCCACCCTTTTTCCAATAAAATGGACTGACAGGCCTGGTAATCGAACGGCCCCCAGCCTCCACGGGCCAGGATGGTTCCCGCTCGGACCAGGTCGCCCCGATTGATGATCGCTTTTTCCTGAAACCGAAGTAACCACCCCTGGGTGTCGGGCTCCTGAGCTCCCGAAAAAGGAAGAATCGCCAGAAAGACGAACGGGGTCGTCAAAGAGCAAAAAAGTGAGCGAATTGTGGATGGGCGTGACATTCGAGAGTAGCTCAGAATTTGAGAGTGACCCCAGTGGAAAGGAAGGCGGATTCTCCATCCACATCAAAAGCTTCATCGGCGAAGAAGATCCCGTATTCGAAAAACAGGGAAAGATCGGAGGACACATCCCACTCCAGAAAGAAGTCGAATTCGTGACCGATGTAACGACGGATCAGATTTGAACTGACTCCGGAAATTCCTCCGTCGACCCGATCTTTCCAGTATCCGTAAACGGAGATTCCTATCGACAGACTCCCCCATCGGTCCTCGAGGTCGAAGGCGGCCAAAGGCCACCAGTTCCATTCGGCGGAGAGAACGTGGATGTTGGTCAAGGTCGGGGCGTAGGAAAATCCGGTACTCACGAAGCCGAAATAAAGAAAAGACCGATCCGTGGTTCCCGCTTGATTGCCGGCCACCGCGTTGCTTACCGAAAGTCGGTCGCTATCGCCACTTCCCATGAGATACGAAAAGGTAAAAGTCGGTGAACCGTACTCGGTCGGAAATTCGTAAGAAATCCGGGAGATGAGCGCGTGAGCGTCGATGGGGTCGCTTTCGAGCGAACCGTCGCCCGTTCCGCTTCCTAACTGATGGACGTACTCGAGTTCGAGTCGGAACCGGGGCACGACCGGAAGATCGGTGAGAAGGATCCCGCCCCCGTAGTATTCCGAATCGTAATGCCATTTCTGTTCGTCTAGAAAGGGGGAATTCCGGTCCTTCTGGATCAGGAAAAATCCGTAAGGACGAATGACGGGGAAACTCCACCCGACTTCTCCTCCATAATAACGTCGGTCGGTCTTGTCGGGACTCGGGCGTGAGGAGTCGATATCCGACTGGCGAGGAAGATTGCGGGACGCAAAAAACTTCGCGTCGAGATTCTTCCAGGTTCCTTCCAGATGAATCCCTTCGTGGACCCGATTGTAAGTCAAGCCGGATCCGAGATATTGATGAATGCGGCCGACACTCAAATCGAGAGTGAAAGGGGTTTCGGCGCCGATCGCTTTTTCGATGGCGCGATCCAGCACCAATCGGTACCAGAGTTGATCCGTTCGCGGCCCGGTATTGGAATCGCGATCGTCGAACAAGCCCGAATCGTAATGGACATAGGACCACCATTCACGGGCGTAAATCTCGTGGATGCCTTTCCACCGCAAGTCGACCCAGAGATGAAGGTTGCTTTCATAGAGGCGGTTCGAACCTCCGGACCGGAAACGCAAGAACGTGGAGTTCAGCATGCCTCCATATTCGATGTCCAGTTCACTACCAATCAGTTTCTCCAGAGAGGGACGGTCGGCGAGCAGATCCCGTTCGTCCATATCCCTCGTTCGCTCTTTCTCCATCAGGCGGCTTTCGAACGCTTGATCGAGTTCTCGACGCTTTTCTTCTTCGCGTCTCCTCTCCGAAGTGCTCTCCTCTTCCTGGGCATGAAGACCTCCCCCCACCCAGCCAAGGAGGGTCAGGGCGAGGAAAGTGTGGACAACTAAGTGGTTGCGACCGAGATCGGTATTGCGTAGGATCAAAACGGCTCGAAGTCTACGGTCCATTGGGAGTGGAGTCAATCGACTCCAACTCATTCGATAACCAAGAGATGGATCACCCAGGCGGAGAGGTCAGGCGGTGGGTTTCAGTTGAAATGTGATCGTTAGCTGACATGGGGATGTAAGCGATGAAGAATCAGACTATTTCGTGGTGCGGGTATTTCCTTCTTTTCCTCGGGTGCGGTGTTCTCGGCTGCGCCACCCGAACCGAACAATCCGGAACGGCTGAAACCGTCGTGGAAAAGGTGGAGGAGACTTTCGCCGCTTTGCCTGGAGACTTGATCGAGGCCAAGGACGCGGTGATTACCGTCAGTCTGGAGTCGAACCGGGAATCGCTCTATTCCGGTGATGGCGAGATCGTGACCGACCTTTCGGGCAAGAGTTCCAGCGTGGTGATGGTCGAGGCTCGCGCGGGTCAGGCGGTCGAGGAGATCCAGGTCCGACTCGATGATGATACGGGCCGGCCCGTATCCCCGACCTGGGCACTCGATTCGATCGCTTCGGCCGAACCGGTCCTTTTTCGCCGGATCGACTGGACATTTGACGGGATTCGGGGCAGCCACGATCTGACCATGAACATCGCCTACAAGATCGATGGGCGCGCGGTTCGATACGCTCGTCCCTGCCAGCTCGTTTTTCCCGGGATCCAGTCCACCGCCTTGCAGATCTCAGCCGAAGAAAATCAGATTAAATCGAACAAGATCGTTCCGGCGGAACATCGAAACGCCCTCGGATACGACTTCGCCATGGCGCCGGATGATCGTCTCTTGACCACCCTGGAATTCCGGGGTCCCGAGGCCATGATGTTGCGGACCTCGACCTTCAAGATCAGCGCCCCATCGCATCCTGGACTCAAGCTCGATGTCGTGGAGCAAAATGAGGACAAGGACAAGGTGCTCGCGCTGGAAGTCATCCTCTCCAGCAACAACCTTCCTGTAGGTCGTCACGCCATCCGATTGATCGCCGAATATATCGCCGACGACTTTTCCAGTCTTCGTACCTGGGAACTTCGGGTCGGTGTGTACGATGTCAAGATCGCCCGTCAGGATGATCGTTCCACTCTTCTGAAGGCTCGACTGCCAGGGGGCTCGACGGCGACCCTCGAGTTGCCTACCCATCGGATCGACCCCCGTTGCCCCACCGATCTCGCGATCACTCAGGCCCGGCTTTCCGATATGGCGGAGAAACATCTTCCCGTTCTCCTCGAAGGATCGACTCTCGGGTATCGGTCCGAGGAACCGATCGCCAAAGGAGAAGCCTGGCGAGACGAACTGTCTCTGGTCTTCGGTTCGAGTTTCGCGTATCAAGCGTGCCTCGCCTGGGCCCGACACGATGTGGCCGCGAGCGGCGACACCCCTTCGGCCGCGTTCGATTTGGCCTATTTGCGGGCCGCTCAGGACACGGGGGTTTCCGCGGGGCCAGGCCTCTTCAGTCAATCGATAGGCGATTGGCGCCCCTCCGTTGAGTCAAACTCGACCACTCTGGTTCGGCCGACCTTCGACGGCAAAATCCCGTTCGAGAAACAGTCCTTCCAGAGAACGGCCCGGACGCTCGACGCCCGATTGACGCAGGTGATTCCAAAGGACGGCAAATCGGTCGAGGCGGAGGCGTTGGAGTCCAGTCCCCTTCCGGTGTCGCCGATCGATCTCGAGTTCACCATGGAACGGAAAATCGGGGATGGAATTCGCGGCGCCGACCTCCTCTTGCTCGAACCCAACGCACGAAGCCTCGAAATCAAACAGCCGGTCAAGGGCACGTCGACTCGCTTTCATGTGAGCAACCTGTCTTCCGGAAAGTACCGTGGAAGCTTGGTATTGCGGAATTCGAGAAACGAAATCGTCGGCGTAGGCCGTTCCTTCCACTTCGAGGTTTCCGGAAAAGCCAAAAAAAGAGAGGTTCCCGACGAGCTGCTCAGCCTTCTCTCCCCCACCGAACGTAAACGTCTCAACAGCGGAAAACCGTACTCCAAGACCGTGGTTCGTACCGATCCCTCCGGGACTCAAATGGTGGTCAAGCGGGTGGTTCTCCAGCGATCCGAGGTGCTCAATAAAGGGATGGTGAAGCTGGAACTCGCCAGCGCTCGCTACGATGCCAAACGCGGGGTCACCGTGTTGCAGTTGCGGGTATCTTCCAAGCAGAAAAAGACCTGGAACCTGACCCTGAAGGCGGCGAGTCGGACGGCTACGGATGTTCTGTCCGAGGAGCCCTCTCAGCAACTGTTGCGAAAGGTTCGTATGCAACTGGATAAGGACCAGCCTGAACTGGTGACGATCGACGTTCCCGGTGAGATCGGCGACACCCTCTCCGTGGTTCAAGCGACGGTGGATGGATCTCCGACCAATATGGTGTCGACTTCCGGCGTGGGTGCCGCAGAGAATAGACTGCAATCTCCAAGTCCTAAAAATACTCGCAAACTTTTGAAGAAACTTCCGACCACCCAATCTATACGTAGGGACTGGGACAATCGATCCACCATGTCTTTGGGAAATTTCAAGGACGCCTTCGGACCGATGAAGGCTCGTAACACCCGAAGAGACTTTCGACTCAGAGCGGATGTTGGTAACGCGAAAGGATTGAAGTCTGGGGCTAAAATCAAAATACCGGTGGGTGCCGCGGTCAAGAGTCCTGGCGGCGCGCAAGGTGGAGTTAATTCTGGGTCATTTAGTGTGGGGACGACTGGGGTTCGGTCGAGTCTCGAAGACAACGGGGCAGACGACATGAAATGTGTCTGTACCGAAGCGGATAAACCGATGCCCAAGGTGGGCGAGATTTATGAATTGGATGGTGAGGTCGATCCTGAAAAGCAGCGCTTTCTGGCCGCTCTCCGGAAGCTCCGGGTCAAGCCGCCTCGAGGGATCTCCGAAGACGATATGAGTCAACTGGTCAGCTGGGGACACGACAAGTTGCAGGCTGGAGTTTCCGCGTCACCGATGACCAAGGGTAAGCTCAAGCAGGCGGTTCGGAGCTACATGGAAGAAAACCCCCGCATGGTAAAAAATATCAAACCGAAGGAGCGTGAGGTCGCCTCCGGTATCGTGGCTGATGTCATGATGAAGGCTGCGATCATGAGTAGGCGTTAAGCCCTGAATCGCGAACCCTTACCAAGATCTACATTTCCGATTTTGTGCGGCCTGAATGTATCTGACTGACTTCATCTCCGCGGATTCGATCCATACCCAACTCCGGGGAGCGAGTCCGATCCACCTCTTCGAGGAGGTTGTGGATCGCTGGATCGAGTCGGATCGTCTGCTCGCTTCCTACCGGGAACCGGCCCTCGTCGCGCTGCTCAAGAAGGAGGCCGCCAAGACCACCCGGATCGCTCCCGGGGTGGCTCTTCCCCACGGTCGGATTTCGCATCCGATCCCCTCCACCGGCGCACTGGTTCTGAATCGAGAAGGACTCGATCTCGGTCAGGGGCCGCCGGTCCAGGTGGTGGTGGTCCTGTTGAGCCCACAGGACGATAGTGAGATGCACCTCTCCGCGCTCTCCGCGATCTCTCGGGTGTTAGGGAACGCCGATCTGATCCAGGAGATTCGACGAATGACCGACCCCCGGGCGGTCTTTCGGCACATCCAGGAATATGAACTCGACTTGGATGGCGGTTCGGATTCGGAACTGGTCACCTCCTGATCGCCGATGTCAGGTCTCTTGGAGGCGATCGGTCAGTTCTTGCAGATCGCGTACCCGGTCGCAGTCACCGAAAGGGTGCTTTCCGGTCGGGTCGACCAGGAACGGGTGGATTCCGGCCGCCCGAGCGCCGAGCACGTCTACGTGGTAGAGATCGCCCACGTGAATGACCTCTTCGGGTCGTAGGCGTAGCGTGTTCAGGACCGACTGGAAGATGCCGGGGTCCGGCTTTTCGATACCAAGAATCTCGCTGTCGAAGATCTGTTCGAAGGGGGCTGCCAAGTCGACACTTTCGAGAAGTTGAGCGACCCGGCCATCCGCATTACTGACCACCGCGAGACGAAGCCCCATCGATTGAAGGGTTTTCAGAGCCTCGTACGTCCCCGGGATGGGCTCTTCCCAGAGGTTTCGTTGGCGATGTTCTGCCTGAAGTCTCTTGAAAATCTCCGGACAGGCCGTGGAGGGGATGCCCACTCCAGTGAGGAGAAGCCCGACATAGATCTCCCATCGTGAAGCGTCGTGGGTCGAGAGGACGATTTCAGGTCGATCGATCTGGATGCGGACCTCGTATTCCCGTTTTCGGAGCTCTTCGGGCGTGACGGAAAAATTCATCTCTTGAAGCGTGGTGGCGACGCGCGCCATGGAAACCTGAACCAGAGTGTTCCCCGCGTCCAGGAGTATCGCGCGCAATCTGTCGCGGGATGCAGGGGCGAGGGAAAAGGGATTCACGCCACTTTCTCCCGGAGCGTTTCTTTGACTTCCACGAGTCCAGGGCTAGACTGTTGCAGTTCCGAGCCATCGCTCTTCTCCTTCGGGTTCTTCATCGTGCCTATTCTAAGACGTCTTATCGGTTATGTCTGGCGTTATCGGGGTCCTGCCGCCCTCTCGGTCCTCCTTTCTGGACTGATCACGATCCTTTACGTCGGATCCATCGGCAGTTTGAAACCGATCGGCGACATTCTTTTCGAGGAAGACGGAATCGAGAAATTGCTTTCACACGCAGCGTTTCAGACCGACTGGGGGCAACCGATCGGGGAATGGTTACGCGCGAATGTCCTGGTGGATCGGACCCAGGCTCTGCTGTGGATGTGCAGCCTTATCCTGTGCCTTTCGATCCTGCGCAATCTCTGTCGATTTCTGCAGAACTATCTCACGATGTATGTGACCAACTCGGCGATTCGAGATATCACCAACGAATTGCACGAGAAGGTGGAAAGGCTTTCAATTCGCCACTTTGGTGGTGAAGAGGGGATCGCGGATACGATTTCACGGTTTACTTCCGATGTTCTGATCCTCTCCACCGGGGTCAAGAACATCTTCAACAAGGCCATTCTGGAGCCGATGAAACTGATCGGCGCGCTGGTCCTGGCGCTGGCTCTCAATGTGAAGCTAACGCTCATCGTGCTGATCGTCCTCCCCCCTCTGGGGGTCCTCATCGGCACCTTCGGACGTCGAGTCAAGAAGAGGGTAAAAAAAAGTCTGGCCCGACGTGCCGACATGCTCGGTGTGCTGGCGGAATCCTTTACCGGGATTCAGGTCGTGCAGGCTTTTCAACTCGAAGAGGCGCAACATCGGCGTTACCAGGACATCAATCAGCGCTATTTCAAAAACGAAATGCGGATCGCGCGGTTGGATTCGATGACCAGTCCGTTGGTGGAAACCCTCACTCTCATGGCGGTGGTGGGCATCATTTACTATTCGGCCAGTCTGGTGCTGCAGGGTCAGATGACTTCCGGCGATTTTTTCACCTTTTACGCGGCGCTGGGTAGTCTTTTCGATCCGGTTCGCAAGATGGCTAAGCTCTACAATAAGTTGAATCAAGCGATCGGCGCGGGAGAGCGAGTGTTCTCACTGTACGATACGCCTCCCGAAATCGTGGACGCTCCTGGCGCGGTCGATTTGCCTCCGTTTACTCAGGAGATTCGGTTCGAAAAACTGTTCTTCCATTACAAGGAGGAAGAACCGGTTCTTCAGGGAATTCACCTGGTCGTGACACCGGGCGAACGGATCGGTCTGGTGGGCCGCAGCGGGCAGGGGAAAAGCACTCTGGTCAAGCTCCTCCCCCGCTTTTACGACCCGACCGAGGGCGCGATTCAGATCGACGGTCACGATTTGCGGTCTGTCACTCTCGCTTCACTTCGTAAAAAGATCGGGATGGTCACCCAGGACGTGGTGCTCTTCAATACGACCATCGCGGAAAATATCCGCTTCGGTCGACTCGACGCCACCGATGCCGAAGTCGAGGAGGCGGCGCGGCAAGCGTATGTGCACGAGTTTGTCAGTTCGTTTTCGCAGGGATACCAGACTCCGGTGGGCGGACACGGGATCACCTTGTCGGGCGGTCAAAAGCAGCGAATCTCGATCGCTCGCGCGATTCTCAAGAACCCCGAAATCCTGATTCTCGACGAGGCGATGAGTTCGCTCGATACCGAGAGTGAAAAGTTGATTCAAGAGGCGCTAGAAGAGTTCATGCGCGGAAGAACCTCTTTTGTCATCGCGCATCGGCTCTCGACCATCATTGCATGCGATCGGATTCTCGTTCTCGAGGGGGGGCGAATCGATGCCATGGGCACCCATGCCGAACTTCTCGAGACCTGTCCCACCTACTCGGTTTTGAACCAGCAGCAAGGAATTTTTCCCGGGGGCTGACAAAACGGGCCCAAATCGTTACACTCCCCGGTTCGACATTCAGGGGGATGGGCGATGTTTCGTGCAAAATCATATTTGAAAAGCGCTGTTGGCGCGCTGATTTTACTGACGGTGGGAATCGCCTGCCAGCCGTCAGGCCCGTCCGTGGTCCGGGTGGTTCCGGGGAACGGGTCGAGTGCCGTGGATCGCCAACTGACCCTTCAGGTGGAGTTCGATGACTTCATCGATCCGGGTTCACTCGTTTCGGGTCATTCGGTCCTTCTCGAGTCGGGTGGACGTGTCATCCCCGGCGACATCATTATTTACGGAAGTGGCAAAGCCCTTTTGTTTCGTCCTCAAGGCCACCTGCTCCCCGCCGCGAGCTACCGATTTTCTCTCACAACCGGTATTCGCGATCGAAAGGGGCGGGCGTTGAAATCTGCGTGGAGTGGGCGTTTCACGACGACCCGTTCCCTCCCCCATCTCGAGGCGCTTCCCGGAAAACTTCCCGCGGGGCTTTTCTTCCACACCGCGACGGCTCTGAACTCCGGCTTTGTGCTCGTGGCCGGTGGGACGTCTCTCGATCCGGGAGGATCCGTGCCTCCCGTCCCCTCGGCCGTCGCCTACCGACTCGATCCGAAATACGGGACGTTGCAGACGATCTCCATGAAACAGAGGCGAATACGGCATACAGCGACCCCGCTGGCCAACGGAGAAATTCTTCTCGCGGGTGGAGATCTCGGTCCCTCGACCGAGTTCTACTCGGAGACCACGGGAGTTTTTCGCACGGGGCCCGATCTGGGAGCCGCTCGGATGGCTCACTCGGCAACCGTACTGGCCGACGGCAAGGTCCTTTTTGTAGGAGGGGTACGACCTTCCATTCAAGGCATGGGCTATTCCCTGACCCGCCTGGCTACCGCTGAGATTTACGATCCGGGAACGGGTAAAATCCGGTCGGTCGGATCGATGAAGCGTGCGCGTATCGGACATACCGCGACGTTACTCGCTTCCGGCAAGGTCTTGGTCGCAGGCGGTCACTCTTCTCTGGATCTTGAACTCTTCGATCCGGTTCAAGAAACATTTCGAGTCATCGGGAGTTTGGTCCAGTCTCGCGAAGATCATCGAGCGAATCTTCTCGCGAACGGTTGGGTCCTGTTCACGGGCGGCTCCGATGCTCGCGGAAAATCTTTACGACATGCTGAGCTTTACGATCCGTCATCCCATCGCACTCGGGTGACCGCGGGCGCTATGGGAGTGGCTCGAGAGGATCATACGGCGACAGTCCTGCCCAGCGGTCGGGTACTCATTACCGGTGGCGAGGATAATGCGGCGGGCGCGAACGGTTCCGATATCGTGTTGGACGCGGTGGAACTGTACGACCCCACCACGGATCGTTTCCTCTCTTCCGGCCCCCTTTCGCTTTCCCGCGACGATCATACCGCTACTCTTCTCTCTGGCGGTCGAGTTCTGCTATTGGGCGGCGAGGATCACGAGAGCCGAGGAATTCCTACCGGAGAGACCTACCGTCCCTGAGTGACTCGCGTCCGGGATGTTTCGGTCGCAGTCGGTAGGAAATGCGATATTTCGTCCGGATTGATATCATGTTCGGCCATGAATCGTGCATCCCCCATCGAAACGGCTATCGCTTCACTGCAGGACGGCGCGACCGATCTGGGACGACGTAATACCCGAGAATCCGTAGCTCAGGTGATGCGAGGCGAGGCGAGCGATCAACAGATCGTGCGATTTCTTCAACTCCTGTCCCAGCGCGGCGAATCGGCCGACGAGATCGCCGGTGGAGTGGACGCGCTGCTGGAAAGTTCGGTCCCTTTTCCCGTCGAGGGTTCAGATCTGGTCGATACTTGCGGGACCGGTGGCGACGGAATGGGAACCTTCAATATCTCGACGGCGAGCGCTCTGGTTGCCGCTTCCGGAGGTGTTCGGGTCGCCAAGCATGGAAATCGCTCGGTTTCCAGTCGCTGTGGCAGTGCCGACTGTCTCGAAGCGATGAAAATTCCGATCGATCTGGGTCCGGATGCGGCCGCCCGAATGCTCAGGGAAACCGGATTTGTCTTCCTCTTCGCGCCTCGTTACCACCCCGCCATGAAACATGCCGCGGGTCCACGAAAAACGCTCGGAATTCGGACTCTTTTCAACTTTCTGGGTCCTCTGGCCAATCCCGCCCGAACTGGGCGGCAACTGCTGGGGGTGTTTTCTCCTGACCGGGTGGAAGATTTTGCTCGAGTTCTGGCGTCTCTGGGGAAAAAGCGCGCCCTGGTGATCAGCGGATACGAAGGGATCGATGAGGCGACCCCACTCGGTCCGGTCCGCATGGCTGAAGTGGCCCAGGGTGAAATCGTGAGCGTGAGGGATCTGGATCCGAAGGATCTCGGGTTAGCTCGGTGTCAGATAGAAGATCTTTCCGGCGGAGAACCGGAAGAGGGGGCGCGCATTGTCTGCGACATCCTGGAAGGTGAAACCGGTCCCAAGGCCGACGCGGTGCACCTGGGAGCGGCCCTCACGTTTCTGGTGGCGGATCGAGTGAAATCGCTGGAAGACGGGATTGAGCTTTCCCGGGGTCTCATCCAGGAAGGGAAAGCGTTGAGCTACCTGAACAAGTTGCAAGACCCTCGAACTTGATGGATATTCTGGAGCAGATCGTGCGGTCCCGGAGGCGACGCCTCGATTTGAATTTTTCTCCCGATCGAAAAGCCGAGGTTCGAGCGGTTCTCGCGGATATCCCCCCCGCCCGCCCGTTTCTGAGCGCACTTTCTCAGGCTCGAGATCCCGTGGCGCTGATCGCTGAAATCAAGCGACGTAGCCCCTCTCGTGGCGAACTGTGCCCGGACCTGGATCCTTTCGTGTGGGCTCGTCTTTACGCGGAAAATGGAGCTCATGCCCTTTCCGTTCTGACCGAACCCGATCATTTTGGCGGAAGTTTCAAAGATCTCGAGGCGGCCCGGTCCGCGGTTTCGATTCCTGCGCTCGCCAAGGATTTCACCCTTTTCCCGGACCAGGTCGACCTGTTCCGATCTCACGGCGCCGATGCGATCTTGCTGATCGTCCGTTTGCTCGACCCCTCCTGTATCCAGGAGTGTCTGGTACGTGCGCGAGAATTGGGCATGACGGCTCTGGTCGAGATCTATGCGGAAAAAGAACTGGAGAAACTGGATCTTGATCAGGTCCAACTGCTCGGGGTCAACAGTCGAGATCTGGTCACTTTCCAGGTGGACCGGAAGCGACTGGGCCGTGTCGCCCGTATGCTGCGATCGCGGGAAGATATTCTCCTGGTCGCCGAGAGCGGAATTCGTACCCGGGAAGATGTCGAATCGGCTTATCGTTCGGGGGCCAGAGGGATGTTGGTCGGAGAAAGTCTGGTCACGGATTCCGATCCCGGCGGACGGATTCGGGAACTACTCGGGGGACAGACCTCTTGATTCAAGTCAAGATCTGCGGAATGACTCGCCTCGAAGACGCCCTCGTCGCCGCGGAATCGGGGGCCGATATTCTCGGATTTATATTTCATCCCCGGAGTCCTCGCTCGATAGTTGTCGAGGAAGCGGGGTGTTTGATCGCCGAACTGAAACGAAGGGTCGAGGTGGCCCCTGAATGCGTCGGGGTGTTCGTCGATCGCGAACCGCGAGAAATCGAAGAAGTCGTTCGGTCTTGTGGGTTGGATCAAGTTCAGCTTCACGGAAGAGAATCTCTTGAAGAATACACGGGTCTGGATGTCCCGGTCGTGAAAGCTTATCCACTTTCAGATGAAAACGACCTCGATGCGATTCCCCGTGGTCACCGGGAAGTATTTCTTGTCGACAGTCGAGATGAATCCGGTTTTGGCGGTACGGGTCGGCCCAACGACTGGAAGCTTGCCGCTCGAGCGGCAAAGAGAGGTAAGATGTTTCTTGCCGGAGGACTTTCCCCGATAAATATTGTGGAAGCGTTGGAATCCGTTCATCCGTATGGGGTGGACGCTTCCAGTCGATTGGAGATTTCTCCGGGAATCAAGGATTCCGCCAAGGTTCATCATTTCATTCAGGAGATTCGCAAATGGGAAGCCCGGATCCGGAAGGGTATTTCGGACAGTTCGGCGGACGCTTCGTCCCCGAAACGGTAATACCCGCTCTTCTCGAACTGGAAGAGTCCTATCGATCGGCTCTGGAAGACGCCTCCTTCGAGACGTCTCTGTCCGACTTGCGAAAGGATTATTCCGGACGTCCCACACCTCTCTACCGGGCAGAGCGTCTTTCCGAAGCGTGGGGAGCCCCCATCGACCTGAAGAGAGAAGATCTCAACCATACCGGCGCCCATAAGATCAACAACTGTCTGGGACAGGGTCTGCTGGCAGTGCGGATGGAGAAGTCTCGGATCGTCGCTGAAACAGGCGCGGGTCAGCACGGTGTCGCCACAGCCACGGTTTCAGCCCTTCTCGGCTTGAAAGCCGTGATTTACATGGGAGCGGAAGATATTCGGCGACAAGCCCCCAACGTCGCTCGTATGAGGCTCTTGGGGGCTGAGGTCCGTCCGGTGACATCCGGAAGAGGCACTCTCAAGGATGCGACGAGTGAAGCGCTACGGGACTGGGTTTCGAATGTGCGGGATACCTTTTACTTATTGGGCTCGACCGTCGGTCCCCACCCCTACCCGGAGATGGTGCGTTCTTTTCAGAGCGTGATCGGGCGCGAAGCTCGGGAGCAGATTTTGACCCGTGATGGAGAACTCCCGGATACCCTTGTGGCTTGCGTAGGGGGTGGTTCCAACGCCATGGGGATCTTTTACCCTTTTCTTCAGGATGCCGACGTGAAAATGGTCGGGGTGGAGGCGGGTGGCGACGGCGCAGAGAAGCACGCGGCGCCTCTCTCTTGTGGACGACCCGGTGTTTTGCACGGAGCGTATAGCTATTTGATGCAAGATGAACACGGGCAGGTTCAAGAAACCCATTCGATTTCAGCCGGTTTGGATTATCCCGGCGTGGGTCCTGAACATAGCTATCTTCTGGAGCAGGGTCGTGTCCAATATGTCCGGGTGTCCGATCAGCAAGCGCTCGAGGCGTTCGAGGAGCTGACTCGACGCGAGGGCATCATTCCCGCTCTCGAATCCGCTCATGCCCTGGCCTCTGCGAGGACAATCGCGCGGGAAGGCACCGAGGGGGGCAAGAGCATTCTGGTCAATCTGTCAGGTCGTGGGGACAAGGATCTGAATGAGGTGATCCGATTGTTGGAGGAGCGCGATGGGTAAAATCGCTGAACGATTCGGCCAGATCCGGCAAGCAGGTAAAAAAGCGTTGATACCCTATATTACGGCGGGCTATCCCGACCTGGACGTGTCTGAAAAGATCGCGCGGGCGGCGATCGACGCGGGAGCCGATATCCTCGAAATCGGAATCCCTTTTTCCGACCCCATCGCCGATGGGCCCTCGATACAGCATTCCAGCCAGTCCGCCCTAGACGCTGGAGCGACTCCGGCAGACTGCCTTGACATGGCGGCCCGGGTGGCCGCGGAGCGACCGGACGTTCCGGTTCTCATCATGACTTATGTCAACTTACTCTTGGCGGTCGGCCTGGAAGTCTGGTTAGACCGGATGAAAGAGAGGGGATTGGCGGGTTTGATCCTCCCCGATCTATCGCTGGAATCCTACGGAAGGTACGCGTCGACTTTCCAGGCGTTTCCCGAGATTGAACTGGTCCAACTCGCCTCCGTGGTCAGCCCCAAGAGTCGACTCGATATTCTGGCTCAAAAGACCCGTGGATTTCTCTATGTTGTCAGCGTGACGGGTGTCACCGGCGCGGGCCAATCCTTTGACCTTCGTCTGGCTGAACGCATGGCCACGATCCGATCACTCACGGATTGTCCCCTGGCCATAGGATTCGGAGTCGATGGCCCCCAATCCGCCGCGACCCTGGCCGCGATGGGAGACGGAGTGATTGTTGGCAGTCTTCTCGTGGAAGCGATCCGTTCGGCGGACGCCCAGGACGCGCCGGCGGTCGTGGCCACGTGTCTCGCCGAATTGCGGGAAGGTATGGACTTCAAAACCTTTAGAAAATGATAAACTGAGAAACTATGCCACGTATCGGAAAACAAGCGGTCTCTCTCAAAAAGATGACCGAAATGCTCGAATCGACCCAATGGGCCCGTGAATTCAAACGGGACCAACTGGAGCGTCTGGCTCGTCATATGGATGCGTACCGGTACCCCACGGGTTCCCTGCTTTTTCAAGAAGGTAATCGTGAATCCAGCATGGGGATTCTGGTCGAGGGGCACATCTCGATCGACAAGAACGCTCGTTCGGAAGAGCTCCAGGTCCTGGCCAAGCTCGGACCGGGTAAATCCTTCGGAGAGATGGCGCTCATCGATGGGGAACCCCGTTCCGCCTCCGCCCATGCCATCGAGGATGTTTTGATCCTGGTGCTGACGGCCGATGGACTTGACAGTCTCTGTGAGGACGCTCCTTCACTAGCCATCCGGTTGCTTCGGCGGATTTCCAAAATGATGAGTCAGCGGTTGCGTTTGACCAGTTCGCGTTTGGCGGATTCTCTCGATACCGACGATTCTTGAACCGCCGTCAATCCCCCTCCACCCGCCGTTCTACCTCGCGTTCCAGCAAGTCGGTTATCTGGCGAGCGAACTGATCAGGGTGCCGAACCGGACTCCCTTCGGCCATGAGAGATTGATCGTAGAGGAGTTCGATCCACCGATCGACACTCTCGCCATCTCCCCCACCCGAAGTTTCACTGCCGTCAGGCAAAACGATACCCGCACGCTTTTCGGAGCCGGCAAGAATTGCCAGTAATTTTTCGACGACCTTGTGGTTTGGGTTGAGTTCCAGGATTCTCTTCTGGGGAGTGACGGCGTGGCCCCCGGCCTGCAGAATGCGTTCGAGGTTGGCGCTCATCGCGGTGGGGTCCGCGACGAGGCAGGCTGGAGAGGTTTTCAGTCGTTCAGAAATGCGGACTTCAGAAACCCAGGTATCCAAAACTTTCTGAGATCGTTCCAGTAACGGTTTCAGGGACTCTTTCTGCTCATCGAGAAGTTGCTGTTCTTCATTGCTCCGATCCAGGTCGATATTCCCCTTCGCCGCGGAAACCAAGGGGGTTTCTTCGAATTCGCGAAGACTCTCAACCACCCATTCATCGACCGGGTCGGTCATGAAAATCACCTCGTATCCTTGGTCGCGGAGAGCCTCGATATGTGGACTGCTCGTCAGGGAAGCGAGGGACGGGCCAGTAAGGTAATAGATCGATTCCTGCCCTTCTTTCATACGCTCTATGTAGGCTTGCAGGGAGGTGGTCCCTTCGCCGTGAGTGGTGGGGTAACGGAGAAGCCTCGCGATGCGGTCACGGTTTTCTGGTTCCAGGTGTACGCCGGCTTTGAGGATGTTGCCGAAGGTTTTCCAGAACGCGTTGTATTCTTCTGGCTGATCCTGCGAAAGGGTCTGGAGATGATCCAGAATCCTTTTGACCAGCTGTTTTTTCATGGTGCGGACGACACGGTCCTGCTGAAGCATCTCTCTCGACACATTCAGAGGTAGGTCATCGGAGTCCACTACGCCCCGAACAAAGCGAAGATATTCAGGCAGGAGTTCGTTGCAATCGTCTTTGATGAACACTCTTTTGACGAAGAGTCGGACCCCCTGGCGTTCATGCCAGTCGATATCCATCGGAGCGCGTTTGGGAATGTAGAGAAGACTGGAATACATCAGAGTGCCTTCGACCTGAAAGTGAAGCCAGGTCAGAGGGTCTTCCCAGTCGTTCGTGAGATGCTTGTAAAATTCGCGATATTGATCCTCTTCGATCTCGGCCTTGGGTCGAGCCCAGAGCGCATTGGCCTTGTTGATGGTCTCGAGCCGAAATCGATCCTCTCCGGTTTTGGGATTGCCCTCTTCATCGCGATCCTCTACCTGAAGTCGAATGGAATGACTTACGTAGTCGGAGTATTTGCGGACCAATCCACGGAGACGATGTTCTTCGAGAAATTCGAGGTGCTCCTCTTTGAGATGAAGGCAAACTTCAGTGCCTCGGGCGGTCTGATCGGATTCGCAAAGCGTATAGTCCGTCCGCCCATCCGACTCCCACGTCATGGCCACCGATTCGGGGCCGCAAGCTCTTGAGGTTACCGTGACCCGGTCCGCGACCAGAAAGGCGCTATAGAATCCGACTCCAAACTGTCCGATCAAGGCCACTTCGTCTTTTTCTTGAAGCGCTTCGACAAAGCGTTGGGTTCCTGAATGAGCGACGGTTCCGAGGTTCTTCTGGAGATCTTCGGCTGTCATCCCGTCCCCGGTGTCGACGATTTTCAAGGTGCCCGCGTCCCGATCTGGAATGATCTGGATTTCAAGGTCGGATTGATCCCCCATCAGTTCGTGGTCGGTGAGTGAACGGAACTGAAGTCGGTCAAGGGCATCGGAAGCGTTGGAGACCAGTTCGCGAAGGAAGATCTCCTTGTGGCTATAAAGCGAATTGATGACCAGGGAAAGTACCTGGTGGACTTCGGCTTGAAAGGGATGGGTTTGTGTGGATGTGGGCATCGGAGAACTCCGGGGGATAAATTCAATCAATCAGGTGAATTCATGAAGGGCGGAGAGAATACGAAGTGTAGGTGGAGGTCGTCAAGTTCCTCCACCTATACGATGAGGGGCGTAGGTCGATTCAGTCCCCACACAAGGAGCTCGAGAACGGAGCAAATGTCAGGCTTCGAGCTTCCTTGACCGCGTTCGAAGTCAAGACGCTTCGACGTCGGGTCACGGTAAGTGATCCGAGATGGCCGGCCTCGGTGCAAGTTATCTGCGTAAGCTTTGGAGTAAGACCTCGAGTCGCTGATGGGCATCCGCATGATGGCGCACCAGTAAATGGCCCCCTATCTGTCCAATACGAGTTCGCCGATCTTCCTCCCAACCGCCGAGATGTTGGCGAACGATATCGATTAGAGATTGCGGGGTCCATTTTTCGGGTTCGTCTTCGAGATGAAACAGGTGCGAAGTGGGCTGTTCGTCAGAAAGTCTGATCTTGGGGCCGGGAAAATCTTTCAAGGTGATCATGAGGTCTCGAATATCGTAAACCCTCTGTACAATGGGAGGTTGGAGTCTCTTGGGATTGACGAAAAGGATGACCCCGCGCTTCCAGACTCTTCGAGTGCCGGTAAGGTCGGCCAGAAGATCCAGGGTGTGATCGAGTGGGAGATCTCGAAGTCGGAGATGGATCGACCGAACTCGGTCGTCCTCCAGTCGAATGAGTTCGGGGTGGACCACGATGTCAATTCCCGACACGTTGCTCAGAAAATCCAGAACTTCCGAGAGCGGTCTCCCTTTGAAATTTACCGAGACACGAAAATGGGAGAGTTTTTCTTCCAGAGCGCGGGTGGATTGTGCCTGAGCGTGAGCGGAAATGCCGAGGCCGATACCGAGGAGAAGACTGACGATGCCTGAAATGCATAGACGATATGAGTGTCGTTTCATGAGGGAATTCTTTCGTGCCTTGAAAATGCAGGTTTTCGGGTGGGATTCTGGCAACCTGAGAATCTGCGAATGGTGTACCCAATCTGTTTTGTTCGGAAAAAGACGTTGAGGCCGTCGATTCGAGCGTTTGGCGCACGCTTCGTGGGAACCCAACGATCCAGTGAACCGGAAACATCGGTTTCGTATGAAAACAGTGTTTCCGGTTGCAGGTCAGGGTGGAAGGCCGTGCTCCACTTCGGTACTCTGTGATTCGTACGTCAATTCTGTCGGGCTCTCTTTGGTGGTGCACTCGTGATATTTCAGAGACCAATGGTCATTTTCCTCGTCTTCCTGGGTGGGTATTTTTCGGGCATTGTAGATGCTCAGGAATCCCTGGATTCAACTCTCAGAAAGTATGTCAAGGAACGTTCGCTGCCCTATAGAGAACGGCTTGCTACCTTCAATCGGTTGGCCGCTTACGGGAAGAAACAACCCGATCGGGTTCTCTCTTCTCTGCTCGAGTTTTTCCGGCAAGAAAAAGACCGGACGATGAAATCCATGCTGCTCCGGAAAATCGGCGCCATGGAGGGTCCAAGGGTCCGCAAGCTGTTGCTCGAAACCCTTTCAGGGCCGGACGCTAGTCTGAAAATCGCTGTTGGATATAATTTGCGTAAACATCTGGATCTGCCTCTGACCCAACAGGCTACACGCCTTTTAGCGGATCCTGCCACAAGTTCGACGCTCGCTCGATCGTTAGCGTCTGCTTTGAAGCATCTGGAGGATCCGGCGGCGATCGGTTGGATGATCGCTTATCTTCCTAAGGTCAAGGATCCGCGTGGGCTAGGCAAACTCTTGCCCGTTATCGGCGCGATCAAAGGGGAAGAGGCTCTCGAAGCGATTCTGAAATATGGGGCTTCGGGTAGTCCGGATATTCGCGTGGTTGCACTCGATGCTCTTGCCGGGCGAGAAGATCCTCGGGCCATCGCTTTGCTCGAGAAAGCGAGTCGGTCTCGTAATCCAGAGATCGCGTCGGTGTCGATTCGGTGTCTGGCCAGTCGTCTGGTCAAGGACCCGAAGTTGGCCGATCGAGTTTTGAAATGGGCCAAGGGGGGCGATCTCACCCGACAACTCGCCGCACTCGATGCGATCGGTCTCGGAAAACTGGAGGAGGGTTTGAAGACTCTCATCAAACTCTTGCCGAATCGCCGCTGGGAGGTGCGTTCGGCGGCCATTATGAATATTCGTCGATTGAGGCTGAAAGAAGGGATCGAACCGCTGATCGATCGACTGGAGAAGGAGACCGGTCGATTGCGTGGAGATCTCGTCGACGCCCTCGAGGATTTGACAGGAAAACCTTTTGGCTTCACGCCGGCGCAGTGGAAAAGTTGGTGGTCGGTCAAGAAGAAGGTTTTTGTCGTTCCACCGAAGAAGAAAGAGGATTCCAAGAATCCTGCGGGTGGCGAAGAGAGCATTTCCACTTACTATGGGATCAGGGTTTTGTCCGAACGGGTTCTTTTTGTCGTGGACATCTCGGGTTCGATGAGCACGAAAATGTCTACCCGTAGCAAGGGGGCTAGCACACTCGCTTCCAAAGGAAATGCGACCACGGATACTCGGTTAGAGATCGCTAAGAGCAATCTGATTCGGGTCGTTAACGGCTTAGGACCCAAAGTGTATTTCAATGTCATCTTCTTCGACAGTTCATTCCGGAAATGGAAGAAGGAATTGACCCGGATTACGAAAAAATCCCGGGAAGAAGCCATCCAGTTCGCTCGACAACAAAAAGCTTCGGGCGGTACGAATATCTACGACTCGCTGGAAGCCGCCATTCAGACCAAAAAAGTCGATACCATTTTCCTGTTGAGCGATGGCCAAGCCAGTCAGGGAAAATTCATGGCGACCGAGGATATTCTGCGGGAAATCGGTCGTCTCAATTCGAAACGGCGCATCAAAATTCACTGCATCGCGCTGGGAGGATCCCACTCCTTACTGGAACAGCTTGCCGCTCAGAGCGGTGGTCGGTACGTACAACCCTGAGTTTCCATGGACGATTCAACCCCCGTAGGCCTTGACGCGTACCTGCTTCAGGAGGGTCTGATCTCCAGCGAGCAACTTCAGAAGGGGCTGGAGTTGTGGATGGGCTTGCAGGCTGGAGATCAGGGCATGCCTCTTCACCTGATCTTGAGAGGCGAGAAATGCCTGGATACCGCGATATTGGCCCAAAGGCTGAACCAGTCCAAATCGCGACTTTTCTCATGTTCCGGTTGTACCCGCGACTTCGTGGGGGCTTTGGGTTGGTCTGGATCTTGTCCCCACTGTTCTTCGACCCCTCACATGCAGGATCTGATGAAGAGCCAGGTGCCGACGCTCGGCGCGGGCCCCATGGATCACACTTTGCAGTCCCCCTCCGCCATGCCACTGGACTCTTTCGGCGATCGTTACGAGGTGATACGTCGAGTCGGTGGCGGCGGAATGGGAGAAGTGTTCCTGGCCCGTGATAAGAAATTAGGGCGTGAAGTGGCGATCAAAGTCTTGCGGTCCGCGCCGAACCTTTCGGATTCCAACTTCCGGCGCTTTGAGCGGGAAGGAAGGATGCTGGCCGCGATGGTCCACCCTCATATCGTTTCGGTTTTCGATCTGTCGCTCGAATCGCCCCCCCCTTTTCTGGTCATGGAGTATGTGCCCGGACAGTCGTTCGAAACGTTTCTCGGAATGGGGCAGTCCGTAGACAAAAATCTGGACGTACTGGAAATGGCCGCGCGTGGAATGGAGGCTTTGCATCAGAGGGGCATCGTCCATCGGGATTTGAAGCCCTCCAATGTGTTAGTCGATGATCATGGCAATGCGAAGGTGACCGACTTCGGTCTGGCAAAACAGATGGATGGCAACACCCGATTGACCCAGACCGGCCAGGCTTTGGGAACTCCCTACTACATGGCTCCCGAACAGGTGGAAGGCGATCTGCGACGGATCGGGCCGACTACCGATGTCTACGCCCTCGGAGTGATGCTTTTTCGGATCTTGGCGGGTCAACTTCCTTTTCAGGGGATGAGTGTTCCTCAGGTCTACCAGCAGATCATTTCGCGTCCATTTCCTTCCTTGCGGACTGTCGATCGGAGTTTTCATCCCAAATGGGACCGACTTTGTTGCGACGCCACGGCATTCGATCCCACTTCAAGGTTCGATTCTGCGGGCGCTTTTGCGGACGCGTTGGCCTCTGTCCGAAAAGGTTTTCCTCTCAGAAAACGGGGGGGAATTCGACGCGGGCTCTCCTACGCCATCGGATCCGTATGTTTGTGCGCTGTTTCACTTTTCTTTGTTATGTCGGGAGGAGATGAACCTCCACCTGATCAGCCAAAAGATCGGCCGTCTCTCACGGCACTGGACCCGACTCCCTCATCGACTGGGTCGACACCTAGGCGAAAAGTTCTTTCTCCGGGTATTCCCTCTCTTCCACTGTCCAGGGCCATTCCGTTGCCGTGGGAAGAGACAACTCAGTTGATTGGGATCTACGAAAATATCGCTCTCTTCAAGACCCCCCCCTCTCGTTATCAGCGCTTGACCCTTTACGCGCTGGATCTGGAAACGGGCAAGAAGCTCTGGCGACGAGTGGATTTTTCTTACAATGCAACGGTCCGCTTACTCGAGGATGTGCTGATCCTCTGGGATCAACACAATTTCATGGGGATTTCGGTTCTTGAAGATAGTGTCATCTGGGACCTGCGATCAAACCCCGATAGAGAGTTGATTGAAAAAAAAGACCGGGTTTTTGTCATCATCGAGAAGGGAAAGGTCTATTATCACGGCCCTAATATCCCGCTCACGAAAATGTCTCTGCAGGGAAGTAAAGAGTGGAGATTAGGGCCGGATCTCGACCTCGGGGTCGGTCCTTTCGATGTCCACGAAAGAGACGGGACTCTGGCTTTGGTCTATGAAAAGGGGGTTATGCTCCTGAATGCGGAAACGGGCAAGTGGTTCGATAGATGGGCCAACGCTCGTGCGAGCAAGGAGCGGAAAACCCGAATTTTTCTGTTCGATGAGGGGCGATCTTTGATCCGTTGGCTTATCGGGGCCCGGAGTAAAAAAACGATTTTACGGTTAAACCGTGACGGCGATGAATGGAAAACGGACTGGAGCTTACCCTGCCCCCGACCGACCCAATTCCTCGGTGCCGATGACTATTCTGTTGCGACCCATACTCGGGTCGGATCCGATGAGTTCTTCGTCCTCTATACTCTCGCGAACGGAAAGAAGTGGCATTCGAAGTCAGGGCCGATGTGTTGGGTATATCGTGAAGGCAGAATTTACATCCTGATCGATACCGGTGAAATGGAAGTTCTCCGGCCCGGAAAGGGATCTCTCGAATCGCTGACTATTCCCGTCGACCTCGATCCCCAGGCTACTTTCCTGATTTTCGACCTCAAAGAATCTGGGATAGGGGTCAAAGTCGGGGATACCGTCTATGGGCTCGATCCCATGACTTTTAGTCTGCAGTGGAAATTCGAATTGCCGGAGGATTTCCATGAAGATTCGGTTCCCCGCCGAACCCGTTCGGGCGCGATCGCGGTTCATGGAAAGAAGGGGGTCAGTTTGTTCCTCCCGTCATCGAACGCGAGGGACGCGGGCGAAGAAACCGATTGACCTATTCATCACCCATGAACGGATAACGGTATTCGGTCGGCGGAACGAACGTCTCCTTGACGGCGCGGGCGTTGACCCATCGCAATAGGTTGAGCATGCTTCCCGCCTTGTCGTTGGTGCCACTCGCCCTGGCGCCACCAAACGGTTGCTGTCCGACAACGGCTCCAGTGGGTTTGTCATTGATGTAAAAGTTGCCCGCGGTATTTCGAAGTCGAGTTCGGATATCACAGATCGCGTGGCGATCTTGCGCAAATACGGACCCGGTCAAAGCGTAAGGACTCGCGGTATCGCAGGAGGTAAGAGCTTCTTCGATTTGGGAGTCTTCATAGATGTACAGGGTAAGAACGGGGCCGAAAATCTCCTCGGTCATCAGGCGGTGATTGGGGTCGTTCGAACGCAACAAAGTGGGCTCGATGAAGTAGCCCACGGAATCGTCGAGTCCCCCGCCGGCAAGAATCTCGATGGCGCCGCGATCTGAGTGAGCCAGGTCGATGTATTCCTTGATATCCGAATACGCCCCGCCATCGATAACGGCGGTGCAGAAGTTGCGAAAATCGGTCGGTTCACCCATGGTGATGGATCGGACGGTTTCCACCAGTTGATCGCCCATACGCTCCCAGACCGACTTCGGAATGTACGCGCGACTCGCGGCGGAGCATTTTTGTCCCTGATATTCGTAAGCTCCTCGGACGAGCGCGGTCACCAGGGCGTCCGGGTCGGCGGAGGGATGAGCGAAAACGAAATCCTTGCCACCCGTTTCGCCTACGAGGCGAGGATAACATCGATATTTGTCGATGTTCGAGCCCACGGTTTTCCAGATATGGTGAAACGTTCCGGTCGAGCCGGTGAAGTGTACTCCTGCGAGATGTTCGCTTGCCAGTACCGGTCCCCCGACAACTCGGCCGGATCCCGGGATGAAATTGATGACTCCTTCGGGGAGTCCGGCCTCCAATAGAACCTGGTAGAGAACCCACGCGACATGGACCGCCGAGGAAGCAGGTTTCCATAGAGCAACATTTCCCATGAGAGCGGGCGCAGTCGGAAGGTTCAGCTGAATGGAGGCGAAATTGAAAGGGGTAATGGCGAAGATAAATCCTTCGAGAGGTCGCCATTCCTGGTAGTTCCACTGTCCGGGCGAACTTTTGGGCTGTTCGGCTTCGATCACTTGCCCGAAGTGGGCGTTGAAACGCCAGAAATCGACGATTTCACAAACGGCGTCGATTTCGGCCTGGTAAATGGTTTTGGATTGATTGAGCATGCTGGAAGCGTTGCCCCGAGCACGCCACGGGCCAGCAAGCAGGTCGGCGGCTTTGAGGAAAATCGCGGCGCGATCTTCGAGCGAAAGCGCTGCCCACGTTGGAGCCGCCTTTTGAGATGCTTGGATGGCCGCCTCGATATCCTCCATGCGGGCCTGGTGGACTTTGGCAAGAACGTGTCCATGTCGATGCGGCATCACCTGGTCGCGTGTTTCTCCGGAGCGAACCTCTTTGCCTCCGATAATCATCGGAATTTCGATCGGCTGGGCGGAATACGCGTCCAGTTCTACCTGAAGTGACGCGCGTTCGGGGCTCCCCGGGGCGTAATCGAGAATCGGTTCATTTCGTGGTTCGGGAACGTTGACGCGGGCGCTGAGCGACATGGTGACACTCCGGGAAAAGACAGGAAAAGGGCGTAACCGAAAGATTGAATCGGCATGATACAGATCGTCTACAAGCTTTGCATCCTCTCCCGTGGAATTGTGTGGAGCGCGGAGCGGTTTCGCCCCCCCCAGCGCCCAGGATACCCCGTTCAGATCTATTTTTCGGTCCTATACGAAACGGGACCAAAGAGGATCGAAATCGTTCGAAATAAGCTCAACAACTCGAAAAGGGTCAGAATCAGAGGCAACCCAAATAATTCAGAGCAGCATTGCGGCCCGGAGCTCCCATGACCCCCCCACCGGGATGCGCACCGGAACCGCACAGGGTCAACCCTCGGATTGGGGTCCGATATTGGGCCCATCCGGGCACGGGACGGAGAAAGAAAAGTTGCTCTTGAGTAATTTCACCGTGAAAAATATTTCCTTCCGTCAAACCGAACTCTTGCTCTAAATCCCAGGGGGTCAAGATCTGACGGTGAAGGATGGATTCTTTCAGGTCAGGAACATATTCCGCTAACGTCTCGATCACGGTATCGGCCCACTCCTCTCGCCTCTGAGGCCAGGTTCCTTCTCGAAGGTGGTAGGGAGCGTACTGGACAAATAGAGAAATCACATGTTTCCCGGGAGGAGCCATCGTCGGATCAAAGAGGGTCGGAATCACCATATTGATGTAGGGGCGTCGGGAAAATGCGCCGTATTTGGCCTCCTGATAAGCTGTTTCGAGGTATCGGACCGAAGGTGCAATGGCGATATCTCCCCGCAGATGAGCGGCTCCTTTGGGGCGAGAGAGGAAACTGGGGAGTCGGTCGACGGCCAGATTGATTTTCCCGCTTGATCCACGGTATTTGTAACGAGTCAACCCACTCAGAAATTCTTCCGGCAAATGTTCGTCTCCAACCAACTTCCGGAAAGTAAGGTTCGGATCGAGACTTGAAAAAATGTTGCGAGCACGGATCTCTTCGCCGGTATCCAGCACCACCCCGACGGCTCGTCCCCTTTGAATCATAATGCTTTCGATACCGGCTTGGGTGCGAAGGGTCGCGCCGTGATGACGGGCGCTGGAGGCGATCGATTCGCTGATGCCCCCGTTGCCCCCCCGAGCGAAACCCCAGGAGCGAAACACGCCGTCGATCTCACCCATGTAGTGATGCAAAAGGACGTAAGCGGTTCCCGGACTGGAAATGCCCAGGTAGGTTCCGATGATCCCGCTGACCGACATGGTCGCTTTGAGGCAGTCGGTCTCGAACCATTCATCCAGAAAGTCCACAGCGCTCATGGTGGACAATTTGAGGAGTGTATTCACGATTTCGGGAGAAACCTGCGTCAAGGGGTCGGCCAGGCGTGCGAGCCTCAACAGTTCTGTGGGTGACCAGGAGGTCGGATCGGGTGGGATCGTGGAGAGTAGCGGTTGGACGACCCGGGACACCTGTTGCATATGCTGACCAAATTCCGGATAAATTTCGGCATCCAGGCGTGAATGCTTGAGTAACTCCCGTCGGGTTTTCCCGGGATGTCCCCAGCGCAGAAGATCTCTTCCCTCAGGAAGAGGCGTGTAGGAGGTCTCCAGAGGGGTGATCTGCAGGCCGTGACGGCAAAGTTCCAGTTCACGAATAATCTCAGGCCTCAAGAGGCTTACGACATAGGAGCAGACCGAATATCGGAATCCGGGAAATATCTCTTCGGTCACTGCGGCTCCCCCGACAACGGGACGGCGTTCGAGGACCGCCACATCCAGCCCCGCGCGGGCCAGATACGCAGCGCTGATCAGGCCGTTGTGACCCCCGCCGATAACCAGGACGTCGTAGAGCTTATTTTTCGTCATGGAGCTTTATGGAAATCAGTTTGGAGAGAAAAGATTGGACCGTTGGTTCACCGTGAGGAGTTTGGCCAAGTGGAGTGCGAGAGCTTCATGCTGCGCGAATGGAATTTTCAATAAGCTTTCCCGGGTCAGTATACTGGGCACTCATGGGAATCGGGACACCCTTTCATCCGCGCACGAAACCGCTTTGCGAGAGCGAGTCCTGGAAGGACTGGGCTGGATATCTGTGTTCATGCCGCTACCAGCTTTGCCACGAACCCGAATATTTCGCTTTGCGACAGACAGCCGGCCTGATCGATATCTCACCACTTTATAAGTACCGGGTCTGGGGGCCAGAAGCCTTGCAGTTCATCGATCGGTTGGTGACTCGCAACATGGAGAAGGTCGGCGTGGGGAGGGTCGCTTACGCCCCCTGGTGCGATGCCGAAGGAAAAACGCTCGATGACGGGACGGTCCAGCGATTGGGAGAAAATGAATTTCGAATCACTTCGGCCAATCCGAGTTATGCATGGTTCACACAAGTGGCCCATTCCATGGAGTTGGAGATTGTGGATGAGAGTGAGAAGGTGGCGGCGCTCGCTCTTCAGGGGCCGAGTTCGAGAGAGATCTTGGAGTCGGTGGTGAACTCCACGACAGTGGATCTCCCCTATTTTGGGATCGTCCAAACATCCATGAACGGGATGACTGTCGAAGTCTCGAGGACCGGTTTCACTGGCGATCTGGGCTATGAGATCTGGGTGGATGCGACGGATGCGCCTCAACTCTGGGATCATCTGATCGAGGCCGGAGAGGTGCGTGGACTCCTTCCTGTCGGACTGGATGCGCTGGATATCGCCCGGATCGAGGCCGGACTCATTCTCATGGATGTGGATTTCCTGAGTTCGCGCCACTCCCAGATCGACGCGCAAGCCTATTCACCGTTCGAGCTCTCCCTGGACTGGGCGGTCCATTTGAATCACCCAGGATTTATCGGGTATCAAGCGCTTTACGAAGAAAGAAAACGCGGTCCCCATCGCCGCCTGGTCGGGCTAGAGTGCGACTGGGATCAACTCCAGGCGCTCTATCATCGAGCAGGTTTACCGGTTCAGGTTTCGAGTGAATCGTGTCGTGAAGCGGTTCCTGTCTATCGGCACAGTTCTCAGGTCGGCAAAGTCACATCCACGACCTGGTCACCCATCCTGAAGCGCATGATTGCTCTGGGGACGGTGGAGGCCTCATGCTCGACGGTCGGTACCCGACTGGACATGGAGTGGACCGTGGAAGCGGTTCGACATGCCGTGACCTGCCAGGTTGTGAAGCGACCGTTTTACGACCCCCCACATAAACGCGGTGGTCCTTAGAAATCGCGCTCTTATGGAATAAATACATAGAGGCCATCGAATTCGAGCGGGGTGAGTTAAAAACTCTATTCCGCCCGAGAATCTAGGCGCGCATTCAACCGTGGAAATCAGGCGAGGACGCGAACGTGTCCCTCCGATCGACGATCGTTACGGATACGGACCGAAGAGTGATGACGTCTCATGTTCAATACCCATTGGATGCCTGACTCGTCCTTGAATATCTGTCGCAAAACGGGGTGCAGTTCATCCCGGTGGCGAAGACACCATTTGTAGTTCACCCAGCGGAAGGAGGAGTGTTCTTGATTGAGTTGAGGTGCCCAACCTTTGCGCGTCCGTTTTTTGGCGCGGATGGCG
This sequence comes from Planctomycetota bacterium, assembly GCA_030748635.1. Taxonomy (GTDB): domain Bacteria; phylum Planctomycetota; class JACQVV01; order JACQVV01; family JASMLP01; genus JASMLP01. The sequence goes on along the minus strand of JASMLP010000101.1, from coordinate 25,871 downwards.
AAGATCTCGTAACGCCGATGGGAACGTTGTACGGCGACCGAACCGATCAGGTGGTTGCGAGGAATGGCGCCAATTTCCTCTTCGGCTTCCCGAAACGCCGCCTGAAAGGGGGGTTCATGGGGATGGCACTGGCCGCCAGGGAGTCCCCAGGTGTCGCCATTGGGGCTGAGACTGGCACGTTTCAAAAGCAAGATCCTCTTACCGGAGAAGAGGAGAAGCCCGGCGGAGAGCTTGGCCTTTTGATTGGCGATGGTCAGCAAGAACAGACTCCTTGGATCGAGGATAGAAGAAAGATACTTGACGATCAGGCCTCAGGCAAAATTCGGAGGCGCGGATTCTTCGAGAGTCCGTGAGACAATGGGGCAACCGAACGGTTTGTGAAAATTCACGGTCTGGGTTCCTACGATCCGTTGCATCGAATTCGGATGTCAGTAGATTCACTACTATGAATACCTCCTCTCCCACCGTTCCCTTGCCCTCTCCGTTCGATCCAGGGATTTCTCCATCCCAGGCGGCTTTTCAGCAATATGAAATCATGCGAACCCGTCGGACCGTACGTTCATTTTCGACGCGATCGATTCACCAAAAAACGGTCGAATGGATCGTTCGGACGGCGGGCACGGCCCCTAGCGGGGCCAACAAACAGCCGTGGACGTTCGTCGCGATTTCCGACCCTAACCTGAAAAGTCGTATCCGTCTCGCCACCGAGAAGGAGGAAAAGCTTTTTTATCAAGAGCGAGCTACGGAGGAATGGTTGCAGGACCTTTCTCCACTTGGAACCGATTTCTGCAAAGCCTACATGGAACAGGCTCCCTGGCTGATTGTCTTGTTTCGCCAGACGCGCGGGGAGGATGGTGGGGCCGTTTATTACGCCCGCGAATCGGTAGGGATCGCTTTAGGGTTCCTGCTGTCTGCCGCGCACCAAGCGGGTCTGGCGACGATGGTTCACACTCCCAATCCGATGCGGTTTCTGGGCCAGCTCCTCGGACGACCTGAAACGGAGCAGGCCGTCGCGGTGATTCCGATCGGTTTTCCTCACCCCGATTGCAGGGTCCCTCTGGCCGCTTTGCAAAAAAAGCAGATGGATGAAATATTGGTCGTGAATCCTGGATCGGGTGACAGTTCGAGGCCTTTCGAATAGAATCCCCCGCTTCACGTATCGGAGGATTAATCATGAGCCAGGAAGTATCTGTCGACGACCGGATGAACAAACTCGTCTCTTTGTGTAAGAGGCGCGGATTCGTATTCCAGTCGAGCGAGATCTATGGGGGCCTCAAGTCCTGCTACGATTATGGACCCTTGGGGGTCGAATTGAAGCGGAACGTTACCGATAACTGGTGGCGCTCCATGGTGCACGAAAGAGAGGATGTTGTCGGCCTGGACGCATCGATCATCATGCATCCTGACGTCTGGAAAGCGTCCGGACATCTTGACGGCTTTAGCGATCCTTTGGTTGAGTGCATGGATTGTCACGTTCGCTTCCGAGCGGATAAGGCGCCCCGAATGGAGCCGGGTACCGAAGTGACCTTTCGAGACGCGAAGAAGAAAAAAGTAACCGCGCCGGTATTGGACCGGGGGTATGTCTGTTCCGATTGCGGGTCTCCCCGACTTTCGGAGGAGCGGGCATTTAACTTGATGTTTTCTACGCATCTGGGTCCGGTCGCGTCGGAAGAAAATACAGTGTACTTGCGGCCCGAAACGGCGCAGGCCATGTTTGTCAATTTCCTCAATGTGCAGCAGTCCTACCGGCTAAAGATCCCGTTTGGAATCGCCCAGGTCGGGAAGAGCTTTCGCAATGAAATCACCGTTCGACACTTCATCTTTCGTAGCTGTGAATTTGAGCAGATGGAGATGGAGTTTTTTGTCGAACCCGGCAGTGACGATGAATGGTTCGAATACTGGAAAAAGGCCCGATTGCAGTGGTATGTCGATCTGGGTATCGATCCTTCGAACTTGCGTTTACGTCCCCACGAGAAGGACGAACTCGCTCACTACGCCAAAGGCTGTTCGGATGTCGAATACCGTTTTCCCTGGGGATGGGACGAACTCGAGGGGATTGCCAATCGTACCGACTACGATCTGCGTAAACACCAGGAAGCTTCTGGCAAGAAACTTGAGATCATCGATCCCAACCGGGAGGACCCGAACACCGGGAAACGGCCTTTCAGGTATCTCCCCTACGTGATCGAGCCGGCCGCGGGCGCGACTCGCGCCGTACTGGCTTTTCTCCTGGACGCGTACGATGAGGAACCTCCTTCCGAAACCCGGAAAGACGGTCGAGTGGTCCTGCGACTTCATCCTCGAGTCGCTCCGATCAAGGCCGCGGTCCTCCCATTGATCAAAAAGGACGAGAATCTTACGGCTCGAGCCCGGGCTATCGTGAAGGAGTTTTGGGGACATGGAATCAACTCCTTTTACGATGAAAAGGACTCCATTGGGCGTCGGTACGCGAGGCAAGATGAAGCCGGCACCCCCTTCTGTCTCACTGTAGATGGACAGACTTTAGAAGAGGAGACCGTGACCATCCGGTATCGGGATGATATGCGTCAGGAGCGGATCGAGGTGAGCCAGGCGGTCGATATCGTGCGCAAAAAAGTGATGGAAAGCTGAGGAGATTCCTGCACGACCGTTTATTCCCGAGTAGAGAGTTCCGGGCCGGACGAGGTTTTCTGGGAGGGCGATGATCGAGAACGCAGTTCCCGGGGGATGCTCAAGAGCAGGAGCGTTCCACCGATAACGGCCACCAGTGAGGATTTCTGAAGTAAAGAGGAGAGTTCTGTCCATGAAGCGGTTTCTCCCCCACCGGTTTGACTCGAAAGGATCGACAGCCAGGCGGCAAAGGCAAATCGACCCAACATACTCTGAATCGAGAACCAGGTAGCTCGAGCCTCGGTCGGAATTCGCGGGGCCATGGCTGCATTGATGGGAGCTGTCATGATGGCCCTCGGAACACTTCGGAAAAGAACCGCCATCGCGATAGTCGCTGAGAGTAGAAAGCCCATGAGACTGATCAGGAGCGTCTGCAAGAGAAGGGCAAAAAAGAGAACCGGCAAAAGACCCACGCGATTCCTGATTCTCATGCTGTATTTGGCGAACATCGCGGCCAAGATCATGGTCATCGCCGTGTAGACTCCAGAAACCAATGGGGTCTTGTCGGCTGAAAACTCAAAATCAGCCCCAAGAAGATGTAAGTACGGCTGAAAAAATTCCCATGGGACGTGATTGAGAAGAATCATGACGACGCCGAAAGCCAGAAGCCAGCGAAGAACCGGTTGACGAATCAACCCCAGGCATCGAGCGATCTGACGACGCATATCTCCTGGGTCGGGTTTTCGGCGTCGGGTCGAACGGGGCTCACAATAGATCCAGGCGATCCCGATCATGGGGAGGGTGGTGACAAGAGAAAGCCCATAGGCCAACCTCGAATCGGAGAGGGCAACCAGTCCTCCCAGCACGGCTCCAAGAGCGCCCGCGAGAAAGACCCTGAAGCCGACTGCGGCTTCGATCTCGCCGTATTCATCCTGCCGATTCAAATCGACCAGAGAATCGTAGAGGAATGAGGTATTGGTACCGGAATGAAAAGCGATTCCTGCCGCGAGGAGGAATTCCGCGGAAGCGAAAAGGTAAAAGGAGTCCGCGAGCAAGAAAAGCGTGTAGGAACCGGCCAGGCAACCTGAAGCGATGAGAAGAGTCGGGCGGCGGCCGAGAGCATCGGAGAAGTACCCGCTAGGAATCTCGAGACTGACAACACTGAAAAAATAGATCGATTCAAGAAGGAGAACCTGTTCGAGGTCGAGGTTCTTGATAAAAAAGAGGAAGAAAATCGGTACCCAGAAAAAACTTCCAAAAAGGAATTCGTACCATGGGTACAGTTGAACATTTCTTCGGGATGGATCGGTCATAAGGATTCGTTGAAGGGTAACCGTTAACGGTCTCAGGGTGATAATGGGAATGGACGAATTCTTGCTCAAACAAAGATACACACTGTCAGAAAATCGTGAGGGCTCATTCGCACATGCATGAGCCACGAATATTCTTCTCCTACTTAGAACCCCAAGGACTTGCATCGACAACGAGCATGGGTTACCGTTCCTCTTTCATGAGGCGAACCGACACAAGTCCTGACGGAGACAGGTCGTGACCGTCACCCGAAAAAACGCACCCGGCGCTCTTTCGGATGCCTGGATGGAATCTTCCAGAGAGGCTTTCAGAGGAGACGACAAAAATAGACTGGCCATGAACGCGGTCACGCGCAGCGACGTGACGGATGTCGCCATGTGTCGCGATGCGTTCAATCAGATCAATCATACGTTCAGCCACATGGTCCCCGTAGAGGGCAAGGCGACCTCTCAGGCCAAAACGGGTCGTTGCTGGCTCTTCGCCGCCCTCAATGTGCTACGACTCCCGCTGATGGAAGAGCACGGCCTCGAGGATTTCGAATTCTCTCAGAACTTCCTTTTTTTCTGGGATAAGCTGGAAAAGGCGAACTATTTTCTCGATTCGATCATTGAAACCCGGGAACAACCACTCAACGGTAGGCTGGTCTCCTGGTTGCTTGCCAATGCCGTCCCTGACGGCGGGCAGTGGGATATGTTTGTCAATCTGGTAGAGAAATACGGATTGATACCTAAATCGGCGATGCCGGAATCCCACTCTTCCTCCCAGTCGTTGCGGATGAATCGACTCTTGCTACATAAATTGCGCGAATACGGAAAGACTTTGCGCGATCTTCATCACTTCGGTGAATCCCTGATCTCTTTGCACGAAACCAAACTCGGGATGATGAGCGAGATCTACAGAATCCTCTGTATTCACCTCGGGGAGCCCCCCACCCAATTTGACTGGTGTTTTCGTGACAAGGAGAAAAACTACCACGCCTACCGGAATTTGACTCCTCGTGAATTTTCTGAGGTCCATGTTCCTGGACTCATTGACGAGAGGGTGTGCCTGGTCCACGCTCCCACCGAAGACAAACCGATGAACAGTTTGCTCAGTGTTCGATATCTGGGAAATGTCGTCGAAGGTCACCCGGTCCGTTACCTCAACGTCCCGATCGAAGTCATCAAGAAGGCCGCGTCGGATTCGATTCAAGACGGTGTGGCCGTTTGGTTCGGCTGTGATGTGGGCAAACGATTTCACCGAGATCTGGGTGTCATGGATCTGGAGCTTTACGATTATGATCTCGTTCTGGGCACGGATACTCGCCTGGACAAGGCCGCCCGCCTCGATTACGGGGACAGTGCGATGACCCACGCCATGGTTTTTACTGGGGTGGATATCGAGGACGGAAAGCCTGCGCGTTGGCGGGTCGAAAACAGTTGGGGTGAGAAGGTCGGTGAAAAGGGATATTTCTTGATGACCGACTCCTGGTTTGACGAATACATGTACGAGGTGGTTGTCGACCGAAAGTATGTGTCCGAAGAGGTCACGAATATTCGCAAACAAAAACCGATAATTCTCGACCCGTGGGATCCCATGGGCGCACTCGCCCTGGCGTAAGAAGTAATGATCACCCAAGACGTTTACGGACATATCTGGGGCATCCTTGTCGCGGGGGTCGGCTTGCTGATCCTTCTGGGCTGGACTTTCCATCCGACGATCGTGAAGAGCTGGGGATCGAAACGGTTGGGCGCCATATTCTTTACAGTCAATGTCCTGCTTTTTGTCGCCATGATCGGAAATGGTGAGTCCGGTGTTCGAATGCACGGGGTTTTTCCTTTGGTGGGAACGGCTTCGAATCAAGCGGCTTTCCCCTCGACACTCGACGTGGCTCTTTCCGAAGACTTCTTGCGATACGATGCCGCTCTACACGGACACCAACTACTGTACGAACCACGAACCCTCCCCCCCCGTCTTCACGTTCGATTTGAGCCGGTAGAAGAGTTGAGGAGGGATGGGTACTCCTTCGACAATGATTTCCCGGCCGGCACACAACTTCTGAAGGTCGACTATTTGGAGCGCATCAATATCGTTGTCCGCTGGTTTGGAGTCGGATTGGGAGTCGGAGAGATTCGCATGGGCTATATTCGCCGCCTATTCTCGGAATATCTTGATGAACTTCTTCCGCTCGCGCTATATCGATACGCTCGGACCCCAGAAGAAAAGATTCGCGCACTCAGAGGAATCTCCCTAGAACATCCCTTGGCGGCCGAGTGGATCGTTCGCGAACTGAAATCCTTTCAGGCGAATGATCCTGGACCCGAAGTCAAAAGCCACATTGCCCAGATGCTTTTGCAGTTGCAACCTCATGTAGAGAATCCCGCTTTGCGGGGACTTTCTCCCCCCATTCCGATCGATCTGGATAAATTGCCACCGGCACCCCGTTCCAGTCGACGGGCCTATCACGAAGATTGATCCAGCTCTCTCGGCGGACTCTTGAACCCAAAGATCGAGGGGTTTTGGATCGTCGGTATTGAACCGACGACTCTCTTTTAGGGTTTTGTTTTGAAAAGCTTCCAGCAGGGTTTCCCGTCCAGATCGTCACCCATTTGGAATCCGAGGATAGTGGCCACAGTGGGGCTGATATCGAGTAGTCGGAACGACTCAAAGCCCTCCCCCGCTGCGATTCCGGGCCCGGCCGCGAGGAAACCCGAAGCCCGCCCCGGTTCATTGGGGTCGCCTCCCCAAGCGGCCCCGTTGGGGGTCTTCGAGACAAAAGGTCCCACCTCTCTCTCAACCAGGGAGAAACCGGGTCGGCAGACGATTGCCAGGGATGCACGAGGATACGCGCCCAGGCGTTTCAGTTCGAAAGCGTCAAGAATATCGTAGCGTTCGATGCCTTTGTCGTGTCGATTGGCCTCGAGGAGTTTTCGAATTTTATCGACCCATTCACCGGGTGCGTAGATGGCCGCTTGAGACCCCTCGGCATGGGCGTAGGCTTTCCAGTCCTGTTTTGCAAACAGGACGTTGGGAGCTAGTTCGGTATGGATATCGATGACACCGGGAGTTCCCACAACGATCACAGTGGTCTTTTCGCTCAAACCTAATCGGGCCACGGACTCACGAATCTGTCCCACCTGAAAATCTACTCGGGCCAGCGCGGAGCGAACCTCTTCGTGCTGGAGACCGTGCTGAACCTGACGAACGCCGAGTTCGGTCAGGTGGACCAGCATGAGGTCAGGTTCCCATCGATTGAGCATACGCTGGGTGACGACCGTGGCTAAACGGTCCCGGGCTGCATGGAGATTGGGATCGTGACGCAGAGAGGGTAAGAGACTGGCCGGTCGGGTAACCAGCGCGTCCGGGGTCGAAAGAGACTCGATCAGATCGATCCATGAAGGCTCACCGGGAACTGACCAACGTTCCGGGACGACCCAGTGGGCATCCCGCTGAGCCCCCACGGTCGAGGGCCAGAACGAAATCCCCACGGTCAATCCTTCCTGGCGAGCGCGATACCAGAGCGGACGGCTTTGCAGTCGGGACGCTTCCCACTTCCAATGAGGGCTTTCATTTCGGGCCGAAGGCGGGGTGTGGGAATCGATCCCGTGCCGATCGGGTCGTACACCGGTCACCATCGAAGCGTGATTCGGGTAGGAAGTCGCGGGGAAAATGCCGATCGCTTTTCGAGCGTGAACTCCATCCTCGCGCAGGCGTTGAATGTTGGGAGTAGGATAAGAATCGTGGGTCGAGGGAAGATAGTACTCCGGGCGTAAACCGTCCACGGAAATGAGGATGACGTGTTCGCTGAGACGTTGATTCGAGGCGCACCCACAAAGGACTGCAAGGCCCAATAACGACAACGCGGAAATTCGGTGCATGATGCGAGAATCTCTGGTTTCTAAGGCTTGAGGGTCCGGTCCATATGACGAAGCACCCGGGTCAGGATGAGGGGGGTGAATACCACTGAAGAGGCGTGCCCGGAGGGGAGAATCAAGCGATTCGGTTTACCATAGGCCGTCCAGAGGTCCTGCCCCAGCGGAAAGGGCACCAGCGGATCGAAAATGCCGTTGGCCAGAAATAACCCATTTTTCCGAGCGGGATCTGCGTAGGTGATCGGGTCGAACGGACGGATGAGTGCGGGCAGATCCTTGGCATCCACCCCGAAACGCTTCAATTCCTTGGTGACCTGAGGGACTCCCAGGTCCGCGCCGACCTGAAGGAGGTTGGCCAGGTTCCCGCCGGCCAGTACGATCGCGGCCGACCGCCACTCAGGACAGACACCGTAGGTGAGCGCTCCGATGAACCCGCCCAGACTGATCCCCAAGAGTCCGAGTTTTTCCGGATGAATCCCTTGGGACTCGATCAGCCATTTCCTGGAGCGTCGGACATCGAGAACCGCTTGGCGTGCCCACTCTTGCAGATGATCGGTTCCGCCGCCTTTTCCGATGAAGCTTCCTGAACCGTAACCTTTGGGTGCGCGACCGAACTGATACCCCATCGGCATGAAAAATACCTTGTACCCGGAAGCGGCCAGGAATTGACAGATCCATTCAACTTTGTCCATGTTGCGATCTTTGAACCAGGGGAGGAACAAGATCGCGCGATCTGTCGGTTCGAGGGGCTCGTAGAAAAGACCGTCGATGGTATTGTTCCGCTCGATACGGGTTTTGACGACCGAGGGGATTCGCACACTTCGGCTGGAGATTCTCAGAAAACGATCCAATCGATTCTGAGGGCGAGGACCGATTTCGACTTGGAAGGAATCTCCGGCTGGAAGTTCGAAGTGTTTGCGAAGAACGTCCACGGGATCGGGCGCCTCCTCTCCGAAAAGCCCCGGAGTCCAGAGGAACGCTCCCAGCAAAAGGACCAAGGTGTTGAGCCGCCAAATCCGTTTCATCCTATCCTCCATGAATACGTACTATCGGAGATAACCGATACTGCGTAGTGTGCGCAAGCGATCCCCGAGCTCGGGGTGAGTCGAGTCCAGCCCAGGGTAGTGTTCTTCCCTGAATATGGCCAGTTCTTGCCGTCGTTGATTCCCGATTCGGAGAAGTTCTTCCGCGGAGGGGCTCTCTCCCTCCGCCGGAACGTGGAAGAGGCCACGATCAAGATCCAGAACATAGATTTGGGGGGGCGAATTGTCGAGCGATTCGAGAAGCCCCCTCCGGCCCAGGCGGAGGACGGTCCCTCCCTTCGAGATGTTCCCCAGGACACCCGAGGAAGCTTTGGCTTTCTTCAGGAGGTTTCGTCCCGGAAGGACATGGGGGAATCCGAACTGGGATAAAAGTGTCGGCGCAAGATCCAAGGTGCCGATCGCGTCGTCCCGGACAGAGTTCGGAGCTAACTCGAAACCGGCGAGGAGGAGGGGTACACAAGAGCGTTCGAGGACTTGCGCCGGATTCTGGGGCGAAAGGCCCCGACCGCTGGTGCCGATCACGACAATCCGGGTGTTCAAAAATCGATGGTTTGCGTGGAGTGCCTCGATGATCGCTCCCAAGAGTTGATCCAGTCGGGACACCCAGAAAGCGGGATCGGGATTCTCAGAGGGCTTATTCCGGCCCGGACAGAGGTGGACACCGAGAAAGAACCGTTCATGCGCCGACAGTTTCCCGAGCCACTCAATCACGCTTTCAACGGTCTTTTCGGCGCCCCGTCTGTCCTGACCTTCCTCAGGCGATGTGTTCGCTGGTTCCTGGCGTCGTCGGTTTGGGAGCGGATAGGAGTTCTGATAAACTTCAAAACCGCGATCCAGCCCAAAGGTCGAATCCAGCCAAGGGCTGGTCAGGAAGGCGGCAGTTCGGTAACCCCGCAGTAGGAACTGTTCGGCCAGGAGAGGAATCCGACTGGACATGCGATTTTCGGGTCCACTCACCCCATGAATATGAGAGGACAGACCGGACCAGAGTGTTGCATGAGTGCTCAGAGTCCTGGGGGATTCGACCGTGCAGTTCCGAAAAAATGCACCTCGTTGGGCGAGATCGCGCAAAGACGAACTCGACATTTTACCGTCGGGAAGAAGACACGAATTGCTAATCCCATCGATACTGACAATAAGGATATCGGGCCCATCGAGTTTTGGGGGGCGCGTCAGCAGATGGACCAAGAGTCCGCTGAGAAGTACCAGGAATACAAGAATGATGCGTCGCATGATTGGAGTGCAGAGGGAGTCGAAAGCCAAAGGATCATCCTACCCAAGAGATCTGCCCAAGGTGGAGAAACAAATTTATTGAGAGTATGACTACTTGCGTCGGTTTCCTCTCGCCCTCTACCATGTGGCGCAGATGCTCTGTTATATCGGACCCGGCGGCGGATTCGCGATCCTGGTTTCTCTGTTCGCGCTATTCGTATCTACCGTTGTCAGCTTTCTGGCGCTGCTCCTCTATCCGCTGCGCAGGCTTTTGCGATGGTTTCGACAGAAACGTCCCGAAGGTGAGGTCCGTTTTCGCCGGGTGATCGTTCTGGGAATGGACGGTCTCGATCCGGAAGTGTTGCAACACTTCCTCCAACAGGAGGAGTTGCCTTCTTTCAAGCGACTGGCGAGCCGGGGAATATTCTCTCGACTAGGAACCACGCTTCCGGCCGTGTCCCCCGTTGCCTGGGCCACCTTTCAGACCGGCGTGAACCCCGGAAAGCACCGGATATTTGATTTTTTACGTCGAGATCCAGCGACGTATATGCCCGCGCTGGCGTCGATGGAAATTCGGGAAGGGACACCGGGCCCCCACATCGGTCGTCGCTTCAGGCGTTCTCCATTTGCTGTATTGCGACGAGGCGCGGTCCCCTTCTGGGAGATCCTGAGTGAATACGGCATTTTCAGTCAGGTTCTCAACGTACCGAGTACTTTTCCGCCCCGTCCGTTTTTTGGATGTTTGTTAGCTGGAATGGATGTGCCCGATCTGAGAGGTACTCAGGGAACTTTTCAGCAGTTTCTCGAAAACCTCTCCTCCCCCACCTCTCTGGTCGGCGGGGAACGGTTTCCGGTTCTCCGTTGCGAAGGGGCGAAAGAGACTCGATTTCGAGGAAAAATTCGAGGGCCCGAGCATCCATTCGGTTCGGACCGTCCGCCCCTCGAACTGGAGTGGTCCCTCACCCTTCAAGGGCGATCCTTGGCCACGATTCAGCTTGGAAATCGTACGCACCCACTGACCCTCGCCGAGTGGAGTGAGTGGATCCCGATCCGGTTTCCTGTTTTCCCGGGATCCAACGTCCACGGTATGTGTCGGATGTTGCTGCGTTCGACCTCCCCGCTCGATCTTTACGTATCCCCGATCCATATCGATCCCCGGCGCCCCGCGCTTCCCATTTCCCATCCACTTCTTTTCTCGGTACATCTCTCGCATTGGGTCGGCAGATTCCCGACACTGGGAACCGCGGAAGATCACTGGGCGTTGAACCATGGGATCCTTTCTCTCGATCAGTTTCGGAACGAAGCGACCGAGAATCATCATCAGCGTACTGCTTTATTCGAGGCGGCACTGGCAAGAACCGATCGCGGAGTCCTCACCATGGTTTTCGATTATCCTGATCGGATGCAGCACGCGTTTTATCAGGACCCCCCGGAGAAAGTTCCGGGTGGAATGAAACCTGACCCTGGAGAGAAACCGCTTCTGGAAGTCTATCGAGAACTCGACAAGAGGCTCGAACATGTTTTGGAAGTTACCGGAGAGGAAAGTTTGGTTCTGGTGGTTTCAGACCACGGCTTTGGCTCCTTTCGACGGGCAGTCGACCTGAACGCTTGGCTCGAGCAAAAAGGGTATTTGATCCGAGAAGATGGATCCACGAGTCCAAACCGGATCCCCTTCATGGGGGTCGATTGGGGGCGAACGTGTGCGTATGCGCTGGGCATGGGCGGAATTTTCATTAACCGAGTGGGCCGAGAAAGCCGCGGTACGGTATCGACGGGAGCGGAACACGAGAGCCTATGTGAGGATTTGATTCGTGACCTGAAAGACCTGGTGGATCCGACAGACAACTCTCCTGTCGTCCATCACGTTCACCGCTCCAGCGATCGTTACCAGGGGCCCTACGTGGAAGAGGCTCCCGATCTCATCGTCGGTTTCCAGCGGGGATTCCGGTGCGAATGGGGATCGGTTGCGGGACATCTTTCGGGCGTGGTTTTTCACACCAACGAACTTTCATGGCAAGCGGACCATGCGTTCGATCCCTCACTGGTCCCTGGTGTTCTACTCTCGAATGTTCCGCTCCGTTGCGACAATCCGCATCTGGTCGATCTCGCGCCGACCATTCTGGATGCTATGGGAATCGATACGCCTTCGCATATGGACGGCACTTCACTGCTATCCCCCCGGGAGAGTTCAAGTTGATGCGCAGTCGATGGATTCCGTGGGGAGTTTTTGGGATTTTTCTTTTGGTCGTACTCGGGTCGGACCGGGAGACGACTTCCGTCGAGAAAGTAACTCCCCAAGTCGTTTGCCTGGCGATCGACGGTCTCGACCCTGTATTACTCGAGCAGTTCATCGCGGAGGGGTTCCTCCCTCATTTCGAAGAGTTGGCCCGGGAGAGAAAAATTTATCCCCTGGAAACGACCATACCGGCGGAAAGCCCGACCGCGTGGTCCTCCTTTTTGACCGGAAAGAATCCGGGGCAGCACGGAGTTTTCGGTTTTATTCACCGGGATCCCACGACCTATGAGGTCCATTACGGAGCCTCCAGGGTCGTTCCTTCTCCTCGGACCGTTTCCATCGGTTCCTGGCGGCTACCGTTCGGAGCGCCTTTCTACCAGAAGCGTCGTGTGGGGGAACCGTTTTGGGGAAAGATCGCGCGTCAGGGGTACCGGGTCGTGGCGATCAAAGCGCCGGTCGAATTCCCCCCCTGCGAAGATTGCGGCTCGATCTTATCTGGCATGGGAGTTCCTGACCTGACCGGAAGTTATGGAGAGTCGACGCTCTTTACCACTCGGCCGGATCGTCTGCGGGAAAACCCCCGGTCTTCCCGGATTGTCCCGGTACGAAAAGAGAACCGAAGGATCGAAACTTACCTGCTTGGCCCCCCCGACACACTGCGGTCGGATTCCCCTCGCATCCGGATCCCTTTCACTGTCGATCTGGCTCCCGATGATCACGCTCTTCACCTTCACCTCGGAGATCAACAACGGGTTCTACAGCCTGGGGACTGGAGCGACTGGATTCCGGTCGAATTCCCCGTATCCTTACCGATCGCTCCGATACGGGGGATGATCAAGGTTTTCGTCCGCTCGATTGCGCCTCACTTCGAACTGTATGTCAGTCCGATCAATGCCGACCCACTTCAGAGTGTTTTGCCCATTTCTGAACCTCCCCGGTTCGCTCCAGCCTTGGCTCGGTCCATCGGTCGCTTCTATACCCAGGGGATGCCCGCCGACACTTCGGGTCTGGAAGATGGGGTGCTGGATAGGGATGAATTTCTTCAGCAAAATATCGAAGTGGTGAAAGAGCGACACCGATTATTGGAAGCTGCATTGCGACAAGCTCCCGGAGGCTTTCTCTTCTTCTATATGTCTACGGTCGATCAGGTTTGCCATGTATCGTGGCCTCCCCCGCCTCCTCCCAAAATCGGAGGGACCCTCGATCCGATTCGATGGTCCTATCTCGAAGCCGATCGCGCGCTAGGGACGATTCGTCAAAACTGCTCTCCAGACACGGCTATCTACGTGATTTCCGATCACGGCTTCGGTCCCTACAGGAAGTCGTTCGACCTCAATCGTTGGCTTTTGGAAGAGGGGTACCTGGAGACGGAGAAAGGCTCGGATTCCATCTCCTGGAAGCGCACCCGAGCTTACGCTGCCGGATTTTGCGGACTCTATCTCAACCGTCTTGGACGGGAAGGTGAGGGCATCGTGGAGTCGAAGGATGCCAAGGGCCTGATCGAAGAGATCCGATCCCGTCTGCTCGATCTTCGGGATCCCGATTCTGGGGAAAAGATCCTGGATCGTGTTTACCGAGGACCGCAGGTATATACCGGTGGTCGCGCTCAGGATGGTCCCGATCTGGTGCTCGGATTTTCACGTGGTTTCCGAGGGAGTGAGTCCAGCGCCCTGGGAAAATTGGGCACAAAGGTCCTGCAGGTCAATCGGCGTTTGTGGAGCGGCACTCATCTCAACGCGGCCCGGTCCGTTCCCGGGGTCTTTCTCTCCAACCGGAAGATCGAGTCTGAGGGGCGGATCCGTTTGATCGATCTCGCTCCCACCATTCAGGCCCGATTCGGGGTCGTCGATGGAGATTTGACAGGAAGAGATCTTGAGTCGGCGGGCCACTCCGGTTCAAGATAGGGATATGTCCATCTTCTCACGGAAAAAAATCACCCTTCCCCCGGAGCTTCGTGAAAGAGCGACCCTCGCCGCTCGCAAGGCGGGCTACGCGTCCTTGGAAGAATTTGTCAGTCATGTTCTGGAGCGAGAGATCACTCGGATCGAGGGAGGAGAAAGTCCACCTGACGATCAAGATCTCCAGGCCGTCACCCGTCGCCTCGAAGGCTTGGGCTATCTGGGATGATCGTTTTCATAGAAACGGTTCTCCGAGATATTTTGAAGTGGGGTGATCAACTCCTGAAACACCTGGATCGAATCCATCCTCTGGCTGGCTTGCTCCTGTCCACTCTGGTGGGTGCGATCCTGATCGTTGCGGTGTATCGATTGGCATCCCAACAGAACACGCTTTTGCGTCGGCGTGAGCGAATAATCGGAAGTTTCGTCGGCACCATCCTGTACAGTCATTCGTTACGCCAGATCGGCCGTTCGATGTTGCAGTTGCTTGGCTCGATCGGAGGGTATTTGAAGACATCCGCCCGGCCGGTTTTCATTCTCATTCTTCTTCTGTTCCCACTCGCAGCGGTTCTTGAGTTACGTTACGGTTCACGTCCGTTCGCACCCGGAGAGACGTGTCTATTGACCGCTCACCTGAAGAAGGGGTCCGCGGTTCAACGTCCCACACTTCTGGGCGATCGCGGTATCCAACCGATTGCCGGTCCCATTGCCATCGATGCGGGACAGGCTCTCATCTGGAAATTGAGGATTTCCGGCGTGGGAGAACACCGTTTGAGATGGACCGAAGCCGGGTCGAAACATGTGATTGAAATTCCTGTTCACACCGAGGGCAGTGCGGGTACCAGGTATTCTTCCTACGCGGGGGGCGGCGTCGTGGATCGATTCAGCCTTCGGTATCCTTCTCGAACCTTGACCCTTTTAGGAATGGAGTGTCACTGGGCATATCCAGGTTCGGTGGGACTTCTCCTTGCGACTTGGTGTCTGGCCGTGTCTCTGGGAGTACGCTTTTGACTTTTGCCCACGAGAACGTACTGAAAAGAGAAGGTCGTTCCGGTATGCTCGGTGGTTCATGAGCGGTATGAACGACGCCCCCTCACCCGGATCGGATGAGATCAGGCTCTTTCTTTTCACTTGCCCCGAATGTTCTCGCCAGACGCGACTTTCCTGGAACGAAACCCAGCAGGAAAGGGCGTGCGCGGGGTGTGGCCGGGTCATCAGTGTTCAGGAAGTCGAGATGCTACTCGAAGCGCCCACCGAGCGCGTTATTCGGCCTCTCAAAAGGGCAGACGATAAACGGGAGGAGAAATCCGCTCCCGACGACTCCGACGATCCGGTCAGAGGATAGTCGGCGCGGGACGACTTACAGGAATCTGTCGGGTCAAGACGCCGGCGAGTTCCTGTGCGATGGGGTGCCCCACTTCCATCTCGATCCATCCCCATTCGCCAGCTGAATTCACTTCCAGGAAGAGATGCCTGCCGTCCGGCGTTCGGATGATATCGATCGCTCCGTAGATGAGCCCCATACGCTTCATGAATTCGACCAGTTTCTTTTCCAACTCGGGTGGAATTTCATCCTCCACGAACTTGCCGGCCAGGCCGTGTCCGTCTCGTCTCCAGTCGTCTTTTCCGATATCGCTTCCGCTGGCATCGATCGAAGCCACAAAAAGTCGGTCTCCGATGGCGGTCACACGAAGTTCTACCAGTTTGGAGATTTTTTCCTGAAAGATCATGGGACACAACCGGATGTCGGCCAGGACTTCCAGATCGGCAGCCTCGACGGGAGTTGTGAATACAACCCGCTCGTCTCCGTCCTCGTAGACGGCAAAGGAGTGAGTCATCTTCGTCACGATCTGCCCCTCGTGTCGGTCGTAAAAGGCTCGAGCGGCGACCGGATCGTTGGTGGTCAGCGTATCTGGAATATCCAGTCCGACTTCTCGGGCGATCTCCAACTGCATGACTTTGTGGTGTCCTTGCAGGACTCTGGGAACAGGATCGACCCAGAGAGCCCTGTGCATGGCCGCGAAAACAGATTGAAGAGTTTTGTGGGACTCTTGCTGGCTATGATCCCTGTAAGTCGGATCCATCTCCTCGAGAGCGGGAAAGGCCACCCGACGGTACCAGACCCCGGCGATGTCCTGAAGTCGGACAACAGTTTCGTTCAGGAAAAGGTCGAAACTTCCAGCACACTTGGGGTTCTGGGCCAGGTGTAAGCGGACCGTTTCAGGAAAAAGATCGGTTTCCAGGATATGGCATTTGTGGCCCCGGTCCTGAACCGCTCGAGAGACCAGATCGGACATGATCCGGTCACCGGTCGTCGAGACGATCAGAATATCCGTAGATGTACTCAATTGGAGTCGAACAGGGGCTCAATAAGGATCAGGCCAGCGGAGGATCAAGTCTGATCGTTGGGGTACTTCCGGGTCTGGGGTCCGCCACCGCCTTCTTCATCGGAGGGGTACTTCCGGGTCTGGGGGCCTCCACCCCCATCCTGATCGTTAGGATATTTCATTGTCACGTGGGGATTCACACCACTATGTGTGAGCAGCCGGGCAAAAAAAGGTCGTTTGAGTGGCATGTCAGGTCCCCTGCTGAGGTGGTTTCAAGAACGATTCACTGAGGGCTAGCTGGAGCGGGGCTCCTCGTGGCAAACGGATTTACCGCCAACGTAAGCCCTGATTCTAAAGGGATTAAGAAGCGTAGTCAAGACGTCGTGAAAAGGATCAATTCCCTTCCAGCGGACGATTGGGGCGTAAGATCCAGATCATCTCTTCACCCGTGAAGTCTTCCACCTTCTCGTCTTCGATAATGGCGGAATCGTAAGAAGCTTGCGCGTTGGAAATGGTTCCCGTGCCGTTTCCGATGTTGTTGGCGGTCACCACTCGGCAGTGCCCCCCATCGGCGAAAGCGTCGCCAGGATGATCCACGATGATGATATCGCCGGGTTGCGCCTGCGCGAGAAGAGCCTCGACCTTCTCCTTGCGGTCCAGCCAGGAGTATTCGTTGGGATCCAATTCCCCGACCATCTCGAAATGACTTTTGTTGTTGTAGTCGCCCGCGTGAGCGTCACTCCACTTCCACCACTGATTGGCGTTGGGATATTCGCCGGTTCCGGAGTTCCCGTAACGAGGCGGCTCGAAGCCGGCATTGTATAAGGAGTTGCCAGCAAACAGGTTACATTTCCATCGGCCTTCGAGCCCTCCCAGTTGAACACCGTGAGGAAGCGAATGGTTGGGATCTTCGTTGTACCAGGGATTGGGAACCCCGTAGTTGTCGCCACGTTCTTCCACCAGTCGGGTCGCGCTATCGGCGACGTCGTGTACCTGCGGAGTGGAGGAGGAAGGATCGGTCCCGATGGCTACATCCAACGCATCCCGCGAGGGCCGGCTGATCACATCCCCATAAAGCTCTCGGATTTCCATCAGAGCGGTTCGCTCTTCGTCCGTGACTCCGTCCTCTTCCGCCCATTCGATGAGGCGGTTGATATCCTGTTCACTCATTTCGCCGTCCTGGTTGAGCCAAGCTCCCAGCCCTAGCGCGGTGCCTCCGGGGAGCGAGCCGGCGATTTGGTCGAGATCCTCGGAGGTGGGAAGTGGATCGGAATCGGGATCCGCAGCGACCACCTCGGCTTCCTCGTTCCCTCCAAACCAGCCAGAAACCGTGTGAATGATCGAGTCCAGGAACCCCCATCCGGTATAGTGCGGCGTCATGGGTTCAGGGCGATCTTCCTCCCGCTTGAGTTCAACCAGCTTCTGGAGTATCTCCCGTCTTTCGGCCGGAGAAGAGCTGGATTCGAACCGTTGCAGAAGTTGGCTTCTACGTTCTTGGGTCTCTTCGGTCGCGTCCTGTGCCACCAGAGTACTTGCCAGGCAGGTCGAGACGAAGAGAAGAAGCAAACTCACACGCAGCGGGAAGTAAGAGGTATTCATAGATCACTCTTTATTGAGGAGGAAGGCGATTGGAGCGGATCAGAACGCGGACAGTGCGCAGATCCCGAAGGTCGATCAGTTTAGTATCCGGAAAGGAAGTCGAAAGGTTTCTATTTTTTTGAAAAAGTGTAGGTTCCCCCCAAAAAATAAAATCCACAAGATGTTGTGGTCCCGTTTGACTCTACCACATCTGCGGAGTATACTCCCCCGCCATGTTGGTTATACCTAAGCGGTTAAGGGACTTACGAGATCTGCCATGAAGTGCCCCTTTTGTAAATGTACCCGACGAGATCGGGTGGTCGATTCCAGAAGTTCGGGTGACGACCGGGTGATTCGCCGACGTCGAGAATGTATGGATTGCGGTCGTCGATTCACTACGTACGAACGGATCGAAGAAACTCCGCTTCGCGTCATCAAAAAAGGCAATGTGCGGGTTCCTTTCGATCGGGCGAAGATCTTTTCAGGCCTCCTCAAGGCGTGTGAAAAGCGCCCGATCTCCAACGATACCCTGGAAGAGATCACCGACCGGATCGAATCGGAAATCCACGAAACATTCGATCGGGAAGTGACCACCGCGCATATCGGGGAGCAAGTCATGGACGCACTCAGGCATCTCGACCAAGTGGCCTATGTCCGTTTCGCTTCGGTCTACCGGGAATTCCGAGACCTGAACGAATTCATGGACGAACTGAAAACGATGTTGAAGTGAGATTTCGATCCCACCTGACCTAGGCCGGAAGAATATCAATGCGACTGAAAAAACTGATTGCGCACGGATTCAAATCTTTTGCGGATCGAACCGAGTTCGACTTCGATCACGGAATCACCGGGATTGTCGGTCCCAACGGTTGCGGAAAGAGTAACGTCGTCGACGCGATACGCTGGTCCCTCGGTGAGCAGAGGCCTACGAAATTGAGGGGCAGCGGAATGACCGACGTGCTTTTCAACGGAGGGGATAGTCGCAAATCCGTGAGTCTGGCCGAAGTCACACTGGTATTCGATAATTCGTCCCGAAAGCTTCCGATCGATTTTGATGAAGTGGCCGTCTCACGCCGACTCTATCGTGACGGCGAGAGCATGTATCTCATCAACAAGAATCCCGTTCGACTTCGCGACCTGAAGGAATTGTTCATGGATACCGGAGTGGGACTCGACACCTATTCGGTCATGGAGCAGGGGCGAATCGACGCTTTTCTGTCCGCGGGCGTCAAGGAACGTCGATATCTTTTCGAAGAAGCGGCGGGTATCAGCAAATATCGCGCGCGCAAGAAGGAGACATTGCGGCGCTTGCAACGAGTGGAAGACAATCTTCTTCGGGTGCACGACATCATCGCGGAAGTCGAGCGTGAACTGCGCAGTGTCAAAATCGCGGCCGGAAAGGCTCGCCGATATCGGGAACTGACCGCCCGACTCAAGGAACTTCGCATCGGTGCTTCCCTCGCGAAATTCCACGACAGTTTTGTCGAACATCGTGAAGTCGGTGAACGGATCGAGCAACTTGCGCGCGAAGTGGACCTGCTGGAGCAGTCTGCGGTTCAACACGCCCAGAAAGTCGAAGAGAAGGAGTCTGTTCTGGAGGTCGTCCGGGAAGATCTTTCCCAGAAGCGCGATGAGGTGAACGGGATCGAAAATCGATTAGAGACCGCTCGCGAACGGATCGAATCCAATCGTCATCGACTGAGGGAACTGGCCCAGGACCAACACACCCAGGAACGTACGGTTCAATCCGCTCGGGGTCGACTGGTCGACATCCAGAGCGAATTGCAAGCGACCCAGGATGAAATGGAGCAGACCCAATCCGATATCGAATCCCAGAGGGCTCGAGAATCGGAGTGGAACCGCCTCCTTCAGGACATCGAAAAGGCGCTGCTGGATGCTCGCTCCGAAGTCGACGCCATTCAGGCCGGAACCCGCGACGCGATGAGAAAGCATGGGGAAATCGGTAATCGCCTGATTGAATGCGCGACCCGGCGAGATGTCCAGGTGCGTAGGAGTGAAAGGCTGACCGGCAGGTTAGAAGAACTCCAGGGGCATCGTGATCAGTTGCAGCGACGCATCGAGGAGGCTCGTCAGCGGCATTCGGAAGCCGAGAGTCATTTGCTGGCTCGTCGTGACGATCAGGCCGACCTGGAAGAGACCGCTTCCTCGCTGAGTCAGACGCTTTCTGAGCGCCGGAAGGTCCAGGCCCGTTTGTTAGAGAAACGACACGAACTTTCCGGGAAACTTGAAGCTTTGATGGATCTCGAGCAGGCGCTACCCGAAGTCGAGGAGGGAACTCGTCGTTTCATGGAGATGAGCGAACCCCAAGACGGGAGCGTGGGTGGGCTTCACGGTTTAGTCGCCGAACTTTTCGAGATCGATCCCCGTTACGTCCGCGCTCTCGAGGTCGCGTTGGGCGAATCCGCGGGCGCGCTGGTTGTGGACGAATCGTTCAACCCTATCGTCGCCGCCGACCTGTTGAACGGAGAGAATGGACGCCTCGCATTCACCACACTCCCCCCTGACTCGGGTGCGGAAAATGCCGCCTACGAAATCGCTTCGGATCAAGGTAAGTCCCCCAGCCTCCCCTCTGCTCCTGTCGATTCGGGGTCCGTTCCTCCCCCCTTCTCCCCCATTACATCCGAACTGCCTGGCCGTCGGCTTGTTCAACTCATCCGGCCTCGGTCAGAACTGGCATGTCGCTGGATGAAGGTTCATCTGGAAGGTATCTGGGTCTGTGAAGATCTGGCCTCCGCGCTCGAACTGGTCCGTTTGGCCCCAGGCTCGGTGTCGGTGACTCCGGCGGGAGAGCGGGTTGATCGAGCGGGTGTCTCTTTGCTCGGCGAGCCTACCGGAGGGGGGTTGGTCCACCGCCGGGTGGAAATCCAGTCGGTCGAAAAGCAGAAGTCCGATACGGATCAGCGTACGGAGGAACTCGAGAGCACCATCAAGGAGTTGGTCTCCGATCTCCAGGGATACAATGAGAAACTCAAGTTTTTGAAACGAACCATCTACGATGGAGAATTCGCTTCACTCGAAGTCCGTAGAGAGTGCGAAGCGCTAGAGCAAAAGGCGGAGGATATTCAGTCCGAGATTCAGACCGTGGAGGTCGAAAATCAGGAGATCGGCCAGGAGGTCGAGTCCATCGACACCCAAACCGAATCGTTACGATCTCAGCGAAAAGAGCTCGAGCAGGCCCTCCGGAACTTCGAGGCCGAACTGCAGTCCTGCCAAGGGCGCCAGGAATCCGCTCAGGCGGAGCGGGATCGGGCCAAAGAATCGTTGACCTCGGTGAAGATCTCACTCGGAGGTGGCCTTGAAAAGTTGAAATCCATCAAGGCTCGTCATGAACGACTCGAAGCCAACGCTTGCGAATGTCAGGAATCGATTCGCCACGCTGAGGAGTCGTCCGTGGTCACCCGGCGGCGTTGCGAGGAGGCGCACGAAGTGATCGCTCAGGAGGAAGGCGTTCTGAAAGATCTGGGCGAAAAGGGAAGAGAACTCGCCGGTTCGTTGACAGAAACGGAGCAAAAGGAAGAAACGTTCCGCAAGGAACTTCAGTCGATTCGCACCGAACAAGAATTGGCAGATCGGGCTTTGCGGCAATCCAAAGATGGGCTCGCGGACCTTCGCATGAAAGAACGAGAACTTCAGTTGCGCAAAGAGGGGCTGGGCGAGCGGATGCAAGAAGAGTACGCCGTGGACCTGTCTGAACTCGCGAGCGACTTCGAGCCGGAAGGGTTTGATCTCCCCGCCGCCGAAGATGAGATTCGTACCATTCGTGAGAAGATGGGGCGTCTCGGGAATGTCAACCTCGACGCGATCCACGAGCTCGATGCGCTCGAAGAGCGTAGCCAGTTTCTTTCGGAACAACGTGACGATCTTGAATCGGGTCGAGATCAACTCAATGAGATTATTCGCAAACTGAACCGTAAAAGTCGTGAACTCTTCACCACCGCGTTCGTCGAGATTCGTGACAATTTTCGGGTTTTGTTTCGGAAACTCTTCGCGGGAGGAAAGGCCGACATCCTCTTGACCGAACCCGAAGACGTGCTCGAATCGGGCATTGAAATCGTCGCCCGACCTCCGGGGAAAGAGCCGAGGTCCATTTCGCTGCTCTCTGGTGGTGAACGTGCTATGACCACGATTGCGCTGCTGTTCTCGGTATTCAAAACACGTCCTTCTCCCTTTTGCGTACTCGATGAAATCGACGCACCTCTCGACGAATCCAATATCGATCGATTTACCGGGATGCTCGAAGACTTCTTGGAACAGACTCAATTTCTCATCGTCACTCATTCCAAGCGAACCATGTCGGTGGCCGATGTTCTTTACGGTGTCACCATGGGAGCGTCTGGAGTTTCCAAACGGATCGCGGTACACATGGACCGTGAAGATCAGGCGGCTGTAGCCTAATTCTCACAATCCTTGACAAGGGAGGACGATTTCCGGAAAGTATCGGCCATCCACTGACCGTGCCGAAGTGGCGGAATGGTAGACGCGCTAGGTTCAGGACCTAGTCGGGGTTAACCCGGTGGAGGTTCGAGTCCTCTCTTCGGCACCATCTTACGCTCCCTGAGTTCATACCAGGGAGTTATTCCCCGATAGAGTGTCTATTCGGCACGATTCGTGGCTGTCGACGTGGCAGGAGATTCGATGGTGTGGTAATCTCCCGCTTTCATCTGGCGCTTTCAATTCTGAAACCGAGAGAATTCTTATGTCATCAGTTGATCTGAGTATCGAAGTCAACGGTATGCTCTTCGAAAATCCCTTTATCTTGGGATCGGGCCCTCCCGGGACGAACGCCCGAGTAATCAGTAAGAGTTTTAACCAGGGTTGGGGAGGGTGTGTGATCAAGACCATCAGTCTTGACGTGAGTAAGGTCATCAACACCAATCCTCGGTATGCGAAACTCAAGCATGATAAAGAAGTCATCGGTTTCGAGAATATCGAGTTGATCTCGGACCGCCCCTTCGAGACATGGCTCGAGGAATGCCGAGAGATCAAAACCAATTTTCCGAAAAAGATGTTGATCGCCTCGGTCATGGAGGAATATTCCAAGGGCGCTTGGCAAGAGATCATCGAACGCGTGCAAGAAACCGGTGTGGACGGTTTTGAACTCAACCTCTCCTGCCCTCACGGTCTTCCGGAGCGTCGCATGGGGATGGCCATGGGGAGTAATCCCGACATCGTTCACGAGGTCGTCGACTGGGTCATGGAAGTCGCCAAGATCCCTGTTTGGGCCAAGATGACCCCCAACGTTGGGGATCCGACCCTCTCCGCCAAGGCGGCGCTGGACGCCAAGGCCGACGGAATCAGCCTTATCAATACGATCCTGTCGGTTATCGAAGTCAATCTCAAAACGCTGCGCCCGATGCCGACGGTTGAAGGTCACACCGTTCCGGGGGGTTATTCCGGAATCGCGGTACGACCGATCGCGTTGCGGCATGTCATGGAAGTCGCCAAAGCCTTCCCGCAAACCAAGATTTCCGGGATGGGCGGCATTCACACCGGGTACGACGCCGCTCAGTTCATGTTGATGGGTTCACACACGGTGCAGGTTTGTACCGGCGCCATGATCCAAGGATACGGTGTGATCACCAAGTTGATCGATGAATTGACCGACTTCATGACCGGGCACGGATTCACCCGCCTGGAAGATTTTATCGGGCACTCCTTGGACTACTTCACCACTCACGCTGATCTGGTGGAACGTCAACAGGAGGCCAAGCGGACTCAGGCCGGCAAAGGAAATCTGGACGACCGCACCTGGCAAGGAGAGATCGCTAGCGAAACCGATTCGCTCACGGCGAATTAAACTGTCATCAAGCGCTCCATAGCCTCCCCCACCTTTCGATAAGTCGGACTGGACCCAGACCGATCCGGATTTTCAGGTCAATCGCTTTTTACATCCACGTTTTCATCGCCGACAGGATACGTTCATGAGTACAACAAACAGCGATTCCGGACTTCTTTACGGACTCCACGATCGTCCCCCATTTTTCCGCGCTCTTGTGCTGGGTTTGCAGCATGTTCTCACGATGTTTGGCGCCACGATCGCAGTCCCGTTACTTCTGGGACCCTACATGGGGATGTCTCCGGATCAGATCGGAGATCTGATCTCCAGCGTGATGATCTGCAGCGGAGTCGCGACTCTTTTGCAGGTGACCATCGGGAGTCGACTACCGATCATTCAGGGAGTGAGCTTTAGCTTCCTCGCCGCATTCTTTTTCATCATTTTCAGTGTAAAAGATATGCCTGGTGTCACCGATGTCAATCAGGGGGCGGTGACGATGCAATACATTGCGGGCGCCGTTCTTCTTGGAGCCGCGTTCGAGATATTTATCGGTTTCAGCGGGTTGATGGGGAAATTACGCCGCTATTTGACGCCAGTGGTCATCGGCCCGGTGATCATGCTGATCGGCCTGGCTCTCTACCCCTTCGGGGCTCCCAAGGCCGGTCAAGACTGGGCTATCTCAGGACTCGTGATCGTCTTGATCCTTTTCTTCAGCCTCGTGTTAGGCGCTCGTTCCCGTTTCATCCAGATGTTCCCCATCTTGCTGGCCATCCTGATCGGCTACGGTGTTTGCTGGTCCCTTTCCCAGCAGGGTGTTTACCGACCCCGAATGACACTGCTTCCCAGAGATGTGATTGAAAAACAGGGTTTTTCCCTGGATAACGACAATGCTCAGGTCAAGGATGCCCAGGGGAATCCACTTTGTACTTTCAACTCATTCCCAGACTATCTGGTGGTGGCTCATCCACCGACGGATTCGGACATGAACGTGGCCCGGAACAAAGCGTTGTCTGCCAGCGCCAAACGGCTACCCGATTCGGAATCCCATCCTGGACAAGCTCTCTATGTCCTGGAATCCAAATATGTCGATCGTTTAGGGTGGGTCGCGGTCAACGAGAAGAACTTCGGTAACTGGATCGCCGTACGAACCAGGGAACTTCCTAGGGGACTACAGGGAGGGATTTCTGTTGGCGATATCTCACACGTCGACCTGACCGGCATCGAAGAAAAGCGACTGTTCAAGGATCCCGCAAAGATCTTTTTCCCCTGGGGATGGCCCAAATTCAACCTGGCCTTCTTCTTCGCGGTCCTGGCCGGGTATTTAGCCAGCATGATCGAGTCGTTCGGAGATTATCACGCGTGCAGTCAGATGGCGGGTGGTGGCGATCCCACTCCGGAACAGATCAGTCGGGGAATCGGCGCCGAAGGGTTAGGTTGTGCCGTAACTGGGGTTCTGGGGGGATTCAGCAGCACCAGCTACAGCGAAAATGTCGGACTGATCGGTTTGACCAAGGTCGGCTCCCGATTTGTCGTTCTTGTCGGTTCATTCTTTCTCCTAGCCCTGGGACTGGTGAGTCGAGTGGGAGCCGCTGTGGCGACCATTCCCGATCCGATCGTAGGAGCCTTGTACTGCGCGCTCTTCGGCTTGATCTCTGCGATCGGAATACAACAGTTGGCCAAAGCCGATCTGCATAAAGATCGAACCCTTCTGATCGCTGGATTCAGCCTTTTCATGGGACTTTCCGTTCCGGTATTCTTCAAAAACTTGAGTACCGGCGCTCTGACTGAATCCGCGAATCGATTCCTGGGCACCCTGCACATATGGATCCCTCATTCACAAGTCGCGACCGCAACCGGTGAAGTGTTCATCGCCATCGCTTCTTCAGGAATGGCCGTGGCGGCCATCATCGGCCTGATTTTGGACAACACGATTCCCGGAAAGATGGAGATTACTGAGGAGCCATGAATCCCGTGCTGGAAGGAATCCGGGTTGTGGATCTGACGCGCATTCTTGCCGGTCCTTTCGCTA
>JASMLP010000100.1 GCA_030748635.1 Planctomycetota bacterium | reverse complement strand
AGAGCGCCGAGGAGATCATGGGGCTACTGAAGAAGCTGAACGAAGATTTCGGCAAGACGATGCTACTTGTGACACACGACCAAAGCGTCGCCGATCAGGCGCAACGCGTCATCCACCTGGATAAAGGGTACATCGCGGAAGGATCGACGACATGAAAACGCTGCGATATGTTTTCAGAAACGTGCTGCGCACCCGGACCCGATCGCTGATTACCATCGTAGGCGTGGGAATCTCCATCTTTCTTCTGGGCGCCATCCTGACGATCTCCGCCGGGATTGAGGGAACCGTGGAAAAATCGAGTTCCGATCTGACACTGGTGGTATTCCAGAAAAACCGCTACTGACCCTCCAAAAGCACCATACCGGTCCGGTATGTTCCGTCGATCCTGGCCATGGACCATGTTCGTGCCGTCATGCCCACGCTGATCAAACTCAACAGCTGCGCGACGAACCTGGATATGGTGGGCATTCACGGCGTCGATCCGAGCGTTCTTCGCTCGTTTCGCGATTTCCGACTGGTAGCCGGCAGCTACGACGCGTTTCAGGCGGAGACCGGATCGGCGCTGGTCGGACGTGAGTTGATGGAACGCCGGGGGTGGACGGTCGGCGACGCGGTCGACATCAACCGGATCAATTTCACGATTCGCGGTGTCTTCGAAGATGGAGGAACGACCTATGAATCGCTGGCGCTGGTCCACCTGACGTTCCTTCAGCAAGCGACCGGGATCGGACGAGACAGCTGGGCGACACAGCTTTATGTCCGGGTCGACGATTCCGAAAAACTCGACTCCGTGGCGGCTCGGATCGATGAGGTTTTCGACACCGACGTATTCCAGACCGACACCAAACCGGAAAGTGCCTTCCTGGCTCGCGGCCTGGAAGAGTTTCGTGACATCGCAGAATTCAGTCAGCTCCTGGGATATATCACGGCGCTGCTGACGCTGATTCTGGTGGCTAACACCATCTACATGGCCACGCAAGATCGCGTGAAGGAAATCGCGATTCTCCGAACGCTCGGGTTCATGCCCGAGAGAGTGCTCCTTCTGGTCGTGCTGGAAAGCCTGACGCTCAGTTTCATCGGAGGGCTCCTCGGAGCCGCCGGGGGATACTGGATCGTCAACAGCGGGAACTACGGCGTGGGGATCGAAGGGTACCAGGTCGCCTTCGTCGCCGAGGTACATGTTTTTCTGTTCAGTTTCGCCGTGGCGATCCTCCTGGGATTTCTGGGAGGTCTTCTTCCCGCCATCGCCGCCTCCCGTCTTCAAATCGTGTCGGGGCTTCGCAGAGTAGCATGATGTTCTTCCGATTGATCCCGTTCCGCTACAACCTTCGCAGCCTGGGTCGGCGTCGACTCCGCACGATGCTGACCGTCGTCGGGATCTCCCTGGTGGTCTTCGTCTGCATCCTGATGCTCTCCTTCTCACGTGGAATCAAATCCAGCTTCAGCAACACCGCGTCCTCGCAGAACGCCATCATCGTCAACGCCAACGCCTTTACCGACCTGACGCTCTCGCGCGTCCCCAAAGGGGTGGCGGACAATTTTGCCGCCAGCGCAAACGGAATCAAGGAGGAGCACGGCCAGCGACTGATCTCCCCCGAAGTTCACCTGGGCAGCAACATCGAACTGTCCAAAGATTCGGGGCAGTTTCTTTTCGGCGTGGTTCGCGGTGTTCGGCCGATCGCGTTTCGCGTCCATCCTCAGGTCGGAATCACAAAGGGCCGAGAACCCGCGCCCGGCCGGAAGGTCATCGTAGGCCGCCTGGCCGCCACCAAGCTGGGGATCGCCGACGATGCGATCGCCCTGGGAAGCACACTCTACTTTGAAGGGGACGCCTGGGAGGTGGTCGGTTTCTTCGATGCTCCCGGGACCGCGTTCGAGTCGGAGATCTGGTGCGACGTGGACGACCTGATCGTCAGCACCAAGCGAGAAGAGTACTCGGCGATCTCGGTCGTTCTGGAGAGTCCGGAGGGTTTCGAGGACGTGGACTACTTCTGCAAGTCGAGGCTCAACCTGGAGCTACAAGCGTGGAAAGAGTCGGTCTTCTACAGTCGACTGGCCGAAACGCTCGACCCGATGATCTACCTGGTGGGGATCATGGTTGTCATGGTGACAGGAGGCGGGATCCTGGCCGGAATGAACACGATGTACGCGGCCGTTCTGGGCCGATTTCAAGAATTCGGCATCCTCCGATTGATGGGATTCTCGCGCCTGAGTATCTTGACAGGTCTCTGCTGCGAATCGATGCTGATCGCCGGGACCGGGGGGATGCTCGGAGCGATCTTCGCTGAGATGATCGGAGGATTCTCGCTTCGGTTTCCGATGGGAGCGTTTTCGCTTACGGTAGAATTGGAAATCTTGCTCATCGGCATTCTGCAGGCCCTGTTCATCGGCCTCGCGGGCGGACTTCTGCCCGGGATTCGCAGCATTCGGATGAGTCAGGTCGACAGTATTCGAGCATTATAAAAATTTAAAAATCGCAAACGACGAAGGAGCTGTTCCATGAGAAGAAACATTCACTGCATCCTGATTCTTTGGGTCCTTGGCCTGGCCTCGGCGTGTGACAACGGAGGAGACGCGACGTCCAACTCGGGAAAATTGCCCACCGCGGAGTCGGACCCCTTGAAGTCCTTTATTTCCGAGACAGAGCCCGAAGCCGCCGTCCCTCTGCAGACGGCGATCGACGCGAAGACGTTCGGTACCGAAATCACGGTCAAAGGAAAAGTCGGAGATATGCAGGCCCATCTCGCCGCCTTTCGACTGGTCGATCTCCAATACAAGGATTGCAACCGGCCGGACGACCCTTGCAATCAACCCTGGGACTACTGCTGAGTACCCAACGATCAGATCCAGTCTGGATCTGCCATGGTTGAGTTCAAGAACAAGGAAGGCAAGTTGATTCGAAAGGGTCTCGTGGACTACCAGAACATCTACCATCTCGCGACGGTAACGGTGGTGGGAACCCTCCGGGAAGAGGGAGAGAACTACTTCATGGATGCCGTCCGAATCCATGTAAACTCCAAGACGCCGCTGGACGTCGAGAAATCGGAAAAGGTAAAAAAGAAGACGGGTAGCCGATAGGGATCGGCCCCGGAGCCGATGATCGCGGGAAAAGATCCAGAAACAAACGGCGAGCGTAAGTGGACCCAGGGACCGTGTACGCCGGCGCCCCCCTTTGCTCATTCCCGGGCCAATTTTTCGCTCCCATTCTGTTCACGAAAAGAGACTTCCACGATCCGCCCATCAATCAAGAGGTTCTTCACCCATGTCGAATGAAACGGCCCCCCAAATCCTGGTCGAATACCGTGTCGAGGGCCCCCTGGCCATCCTCGTACTCAACGCCCCTCCGGCCAACACCTACAGCTACGAAATGATGCGTCAACTCGATGCGGCCATCCTGGATGCCCGCATGGATGACTCGGTCCACGTCATCGTCATACGCGGTAACGGAGACAAGTTTTTCTCGGCGGGCGCGAATATCCAGATGCTGTCCGAAGTAACTCCCCGCTTCAAATTCTTTTTCTGCCTGCATGCGAACGAAACCCTGAATCGTCTCGAGCACACTCCGAAGCTGACGATCGCCGCTCTCAACGGCCACTGTGTCGGCGGTGGGCTCGAAATTGCCATGGCCTGCGACCTCCGGATCGCCCGAAAAGATGCCGGCAAGGTGGGTCTGCCCGAGGTGAATCTGGGAGTCCTTCCCGGGACCGGCGGAACCCAGCGATTCGCCCGTATCGTGGGCAAGTCCAAAGCCATTGAACTGATGTGTACCGGCGAGGCCTTTGACTACGACCAGGCGCTCGAACTGGGACTGGTAAATCAGATTTTCCCCACCGAGACCTTCTGGGATGACGTGGTCGCCTACGCCATGCGGTTCGCGCCTCCAGCCAAGGCGTCCAAGGCGGTGGGCCTAATCAAACGAGCGGTCCAATCCGGCCTGGAGGTCCCCTTCGAATCCGGCCTGGCGCTCGAACGTGAGTTACAACAGCAGCTTTTCCAGAGCCGCGACGCCGAGGAAGGGTTAGCCGCTTATGCCGAGAAACGCGCCGCGGAATTCACAGGTCAATAAAAAACGAGCGGTGCCCGAGCGGAAAAACTCGAAAGGCCAGAAGAGTGTCCCGCCCCGCCTCCTCCGGATCGGTCAAGCCGTGGCACCCTGATACCGGGAAGAAGTGACGCCTCAATCCTCGCTGACCACGGCTAGCGCCAGTTCCTGAATTTCCTGGAACGTTTTGCCTCTCGAATCGGAGATCCGACGGTGACGGCGCAGAAAATTTTTGGACGCCATTTCGGTCAGATCTTCGAGCTCGATTCCAAAAGGCATCTTCTCATACAGGTCGAAACTTTCGGCGATCAGGCCTAGGGCGGGGATCAAGAGGGCGTTCATACGCTCTTCGATTCCTTCCCAGAGCTGTGGATCCTCGGCCACCAGCCGACAGAGAAGATAGACGCCATAGGCGATGTGGCGGGATTCGTCTCGCTTGATCTGGACCAGTCCTTGCAAGAGTCCGGGCATCAGGCCCGCGGATTCGAAGGCGGTGGTGTAGGCATGGTACCCGGTCTCGGCCAGTACCCCTTCGATGATCATGTTGTAGGTGACGGAGGCATCCGCCTGGGCAATGGGCGAGGGGTCCTCGAGGAGACGACGCAACGATCGGGGGAGTTCCGAAAAGAAGAGAAACTTGAACTGTTCGCCCTGAAGCGCGCCGAGATCGATGGGATCGACGACCACTTCTTCGAGGAAACGGGCGAAAAAATCGATGTGCTTGGCTTCCTCCCAGAGGAATGTGGCCAGAAACATCTCCTCCTCGATTCTCCCCTCGCTGGCGATGGCGTGAATCAGGGGAAGCAGATCCAGAGTGACCGCCTCCTCGCCACCCAGAAAAAGGGAGGTCATGTGTAGCAAAGATTTCTGTTCTTCCTGGGTGAAAGCGAGCCAGTGTTCCCGATCGGTCTGGAAATCGATCGCATCCGGATCCCAGATACCGAGGCGTTTCGACTTGCGAAACAGTCGCATGGGAAACGAATTCCGGTCGAGACGGAGGCTCGAGGTGGACTGGAAGGAGTCGCGAACAAAAGGGGAAGCGGTCATCGAGGGCTCCGGTGGGAGAAGGGGATGCGATTTTGACGGCTCACAAAAGGGTACCGACTCGATGAGTGAAGACAAGCCCATCGTATCAGGTCAAACTCGTAAGTCCTTATTAAGTTGCCAGAGATCGTGGTCAGCGAATCAGATTGGCCCCCTTATGCCGGGTTGTCACCCTTTTCAGGGAAATCAGGTTATTGAGGATGGAGAGAGGTTCGAAAAATCCCCTTCTTCATCGGGTGGGAGATCATTTCGACTGATCTCAATGTTCGGGTAGCATAATCTCGACCTGCGTAAATAATGAGAGGCTTGAAAGAAAGGTCGGAGCAGAATGAATGTGGAAATCCTCGCGAAACGGGCCGATCAACTTGGCGAAGGAATGCTCTGTCTGCCGAACGAGGGAACGATCTATTGGGTTGATATTCTAGGCAAAAAAATGATGCGTGGAGACCCGAACGGTTGCCACA
>JASMLP010000099.1 GCA_030748635.1 Planctomycetota bacterium | reverse complement strand
GTGAGGAGCAGGAGCGACATCCGGTTGCCGCCTCTGCTTATACTTCGTTGCAGCAGGTGGTTCCTCTGGAAACCGGGGAGTTGGAGCGCCTTCACTCGCAGGGACATCAGGCCGTGGATCATTTCGCCACGCATGTCATCGATGATGTGCGTCAATGGCTCGAGGATCACCCCTCCCGAAAAGCTTGGATCGTGGCCTTGCGACTGGCGGTTCGGGCCGGCGTGGGTGCGGCAGCTATTCTGCTTACCGGAGGAATTGGCTTCGAGGATCTTCTGGTGGGTCCTCTTTCGGCTGCGGTGGTGGGGCAGTTGACTCCACCGGCTTTTGCGAAGCGATTTCAAGACCGATTGGTCGAGATCTATCGAGAAATTTTCGATCAGGTGTTCGAGGTCGGAGTTCGAGAGGTGATGGAGAAAGCGTTCGTTCCCTTGTCGGGGCGAGGAGGGGCCGAGGCCGGAGCGGTTTACAAGAGGAGTATCGAGAAGATGTACGTTGTCCTCAAGCAGGCCGGGATCCAAGCTTCATGAAGGAGCCAGCGATGGAGATGCCAGCAAGTGATCGTCTCGAAAGTGTCTGTCGGGGGTTGGAAGGTTTTCTGACTCGAAGAGCAGCGCTTTTTTCCTCTTTGCGGGAGAAGAGGTGCGGGATCGAGGAGCGGATCGAAAATGTTCTCTATCATCAGGGGCAACTCGAAAGCGCGTTGGTGATCCTGCTCCTAGGAGGAACCGGAACCGGGAAGAGTACGTTGATCAGCGCGCTTGCCGGAGAACGGATCAGCGCGTCCGGAGTTCGGCGTGGATTTACCGATCACTACATCATCTATCACCACGCAGAAATTCCGGTCGCTTTTCTGACGGAAGTCGCGGGGCCTGAGGATGAGTGGGTGGTTCATCGTCGGGATACATTGCGCCAGAAGGTGATCGTGGATGCGCCCGATTTCGACAGTATCAAGGAGTTCAATAATCGCAAGGCTACGGAGATGCTCGAGGCTGTGGATCTCGCCGTGGTCGTTGTGACCAGCGAGAAATACCGGGATCTCACGCTCTTCCAGATCCTCGAGGCGAGTGGTCACGCCAAGAAATTGCTCTTTGTCTACAACAAGGCCGATATGGTCGATTCCGATCGGGTCGAGGCGCAGCTTCGAGACGAGGTACGTCACCTCGGGCTGGACGATCCTCGTATCTACCGGATTTCTGCTCTGAACGCGATGCAAAATCTGAGTGGGGAAGGGGAGGGGCTGGAAGAGGGGGACTTTCCTGAACTGGTTCGGTTTCTGCATGAGGAGTTGGATCGGACTCAGATTCGACGGATCAAGGCCGCCAATCTGGACCGTCTGTTAGGGGGGATCGTCGAGGAGATCGCTCAGGCTCTTCCGGTTGATCTTCATCAGGCGGCGTCCGAACTCCGCTTGGAGGTGGAGGGAGCGCTGGCAGGGGCAGGAGGTCAACTGCATCGATTGCTCGGGGAGTCTTTACTCGAAGAGGGAGGCCGGGAGCTTGCCGGACTCTACAAGAGCCTCCAGTATCACTCCTTCTCCGGACCTCTGGGAACCTATATGGCTATCTTGGACTATCTGGCGTCGCTGCGTCCTGGGTATGTGCGGGCCGGAGGAGTGGATGCCATGCGACTCCGGGCTCTGATCCGATCTCACGCTCCACCCCTTTCCGATCTTCGGGTCGGAGAGGTCATGGCGGGGGTTCGGGAACGCTTGGTGGGGCGGTCTCGACAGTGGGGAGTTCGGGAGGAACTCTGGACTGACGGTCTGGCCGCTGCCGGAGGGTCCGATCCGGCTCGAGCTCTCTCCGATCGACTTTCCGCCGCGGTGTCCGATCGATATCTCGCCGAGTTTCACCGCCTGGTGTTGCGGAGGGATGGAGGGTTCAAGCTGGCGCTTCGGAACTTTTTATACAACCTCCTTCCGATCCTTTTTCTCCTTTTCGTGGTGGCCCGACTCGGGGTTCTTTATTTCGTTCACCAAGAATTCTTGGGGCTGGATTACATCGTGAGTTCGGTGGTCTTGCTGATCGCTCTTTGCGCGGTTCTGCATCTGGTCGCGGACAAGGGGTGTACTCGGCGGCGCTGGCTTTTCATGGCGGAGCTTGAAGATATCTCCTCTCGAACGATCGAAACCTATCTGGAGAATGAGATCGGAACGCCTTTGAGGGAAACGGTGTCTTGTCTGGAGGACGCAGCTCAAGAG
This sequence comes from Planctomycetota bacterium, assembly GCA_030748635.1. Classification (GTDB taxonomy): domain Bacteria; phylum Planctomycetota; class JACQVV01; order JACQVV01; family JASMLP01; genus JASMLP01. Next base: position 1,929 of record JASMLP010000099.1, on the reverse strand, counting down.
TGGGAGAGTGTTCGGTCGGTCGGGAAATCTTCGTGATCATTCTCGAGAAAACTCATTGTCGCCCGTTCGATTTCTGATCTCATCAAGAAAGTCGCGTCTCGTCTTTTCTCGAGTCGGTTGTCGTGATCCGCTGGAGGGTGGGGAGCGCCGAAGACTTTTGGTGTCTTCGGCGGGGAAAAACGGTGAAACAACCCTCTCCTTATTTGTCGATTTTTGCCTTGGGGTGGTGTGTTTTCGGGTGATTGTGAAAGGATTTGGACGATTGTCGGAGGCCAAGAGGTTGCAAGGGAGAGATCGACATAGGTACGATTGGCTTCTCTACGAGAGGAACCAAGTCCTATGTCGGTAAATGTCAGCTTATTTCTTCGTGGTCATCCGTTTTTCCGAGAGATTGGTGATTCGGACCTGGAGCGACTGTCCGAGATGGTCGAGGTCCAGCAACTCGAAGACGGCGAATTTCTCATCCGAGCCGGGGATCCAGGAGATTGTGCTTATCTGGTAGTTTCGGGAAAGCTGCGGATCGTGGTGGCCGATTCGGAGGGGGAGCCGCAGTTCGTTCGATACGCGAAAACACGGGAAATGATCGGTGAGATGGCGCTTCTCACGGGGGAAGCGCGGTCGGCCCATGTTCAGGCTGATGGAGTCGCGACTGTACTTCAGTTGACCTCGACGGTATTCGAGCATCTGGTTCGTCGTTACCCCTCGTTGGGGGAAGTGGTCAGCAAACTCTTGATCGAACGCTTGGTCACACTCGATCGAGAGAAACGAATCGTAGGCCCCTATCAGTTGATCGATCGGCTGGGAATGGGAGGGATGGGGGTGGTGTTTCGAGCGATTCATTCCCGTTTGAATCGGTCGGTGGCGATCAAGTTTCTCTATCACCATCACGCTCTGAATGATGAGTATCGGAGCAGTTTTGAGCGTGAGACGAATATCATCTCGTCTCTGGATCACCCGAATATTGTCAGAGTTCAGGATGCGGGTGAAGCGTTTCGTACCCTCTATTTGGTGATGGAACTGGTGGAAGGGAAAACCCTGTCTCAGTTGCAGAATTCTCAGGGGCCGTTTTCGGTTCGCAAGGTTCGACGGATCGTTCGCGAGGTACTCTCGGCACTTGGCTACGCGGCGTCTCTGGGGATTATTCATCGGGATGTGAAGCCTCAGAACATCATTCTCGATCGGTCTGGAAAAACCTTGCTCACCGATTTTGGTCTGGCGATGTATGAACATATGAGCCAGGAGGAGGATCTTTACGGTACGGTAGAGTATGTCTCGCCGGAACAGATCGAGGGGGGGGCGATCGATGGACGAGCGGATCTCTATTCGTTGGGAATTACCGCTTACGAAATGCTGAGCGGTTCCCCTCCCTTCATGGACGCAGATCCCTACCGGATCCTCGATGGACATATGAAGCGCGGTGTGCCCTACATGCGGGATGTGGTTCCTCACTGTCCTGCGGACCTGGCGGAATTTGTCGACCGATCGACGCGACGTGATCCTGGAGACCGGTTTCAGACGGCTCAGGAAGCTCTGTCGGTTCTCGATCGGGGAGGGGCGGAGACCGGGTTGAGGCGACGTCAACTGGAAGTCGAGTTCGAGGAGGCTTTTGTTTCGGATTTCGAGACCGCTTGGAGCCAGGTTCGGGATCAACTCGAGGCGATTCCGGGGGTTCGGCTTTGTCGGGAGTCGGTCGAGGGCGAAGATTCAGTCTCACCATGACTTTATGAAGATCCCGCGGGGTTTTTGGATCGCCCGATACGGTTGGCATCCATCCCTCTCTGGCCGGGGGGGAACTTTTTGTCGCTCCGGAGATTCGATCTTCTCGGTGGCGGGGTTGCCAGGAATCCTCGGGTGTGCGAGGATTTTGCCTTTTGAGGTTGTCGACTCGCGCCCGCGCGGGTCGGAGGCAAAACCGTTTCAGGGACCTGT
>JASMLP010000098.1 GCA_030748635.1 Planctomycetota bacterium | reverse complement strand
GGGAAGGGTCAGGATCGAACTCGCTGCGCCGGTCCGGGAATCGTAGCTTTTCACTACCTCCAGTTGGTAGGTGCCCGGGTCCAGGCCGCTCAGATCGACGGTGGCGGATCCAGAAACTGCTGCGAGTCCGGTCTGGAGCGTGGTGGAACTTCCGTCTCGGACCCAGCTGGAGCCGTCGGCAACCATCGGCTGGATCCGGAGGGTCAGGGTCGCGCTCGAGTCGAGTTCCCAGCGTCCAGTGAGGTTCCAGGAGAGGGTGTGCAGCCCGGCTCCGGTAGCGGAGACCGAGGTGATTTCGACGAAGCAGGCGTTGCTCCAGGTGACGTACTTGGAATCGCTGCTCCAGTCGTCGGGATGGTCGTAGTTGGCGCCGGCATTGTAGTACTGCATGTTTCGGCGGTTGTTGAAGAAAGGTTCTTCTCGACCCGAACCGACGGTGAGGACGAGGTCGGTATCATTCACACCCCGGGTGGCCTTCCACATCAGCTCGTACTGGGAGAGTTCCCGAGGTCCGTCGCTTTTGGGGGTGGGGTCGAATCGCTGCCAGCCGTAGGCGTTGCCCATCCAGACTTCGGCCCATCGGTGGAACGGTTTGTCTTTGGAACTCTCGCCAACTCCCAGGAAGGTGTCTCCGTTGGTGTCGTAGGAGACTTCGGTGCCGGAAGCATCTTCGTAGTTGCTTCGAAACCGGCTGGTGCCGACCCATCGGGCCGGGACACCCAGAGAGCGGCACAGACCTACCAGGGTGAATGTGGAGGTCGAACAGCTCATCTTCTCATTTCCTGAAGTTGCGTCCCAGAGCAACTCCATCTTGAGGTTCGAGGGGTGGTAGGCGTAGTGACCGGAGGAGGTGTCGCTGACATTCCCGTACTCGTAGTGCTCGGTGATGAATTCGAGGATGTTACGCGCCCTCCAGTAGGGGTTGGTGGAGAGTGCTGAGGAGCCGTACTCCTCTTCCATGGCCTCCTCGATTCGATCGAGGAATTCGGCGTAAGCGGTGGTATCGCTCATCCGGTAGATGGTGGAGCAATCGTCCAGGTAGTCCGGTTCGGTCGAGCCGCTGGTGTCACAGCGGTGGGGGTAAACGAAGTGTCGGAAGTTGGAGGTGACCACATCGACGTCGTAGGTCGAGGTGATGGTCTCACCCCCGGAGATCGGCCCGTCGTAACGGGACTGGACGACGATCTGGCGACTGCTGCTGTCTCCGGCCGGGTCGTAGTGCTGGTAGGTGATAGAAGCGCAGGGGTGGCTCGAACGGGAGAGAGAGAGCAGATCGTAGTTCTGTCCGGGGCGTTTGGTTCGGGGGTGAACGAGAGCTAGGTTCTGGGTAAGACCGGCACGGTCCCGACTGTTTTTCGAAGTGGAAGACTTGGTGACCTGGATGTGTCGGACCTTACGATTCCACTGCTGAGGTGTGTCGAGATTTTCGGTGATCCGGATGCGGTGGATCTGGTCGGGTCCGGAGACCCGGTCGACGGCCCAGAGGACGCCATCTCCGCAAGCGAGGCCGTAGATCTTTTTCTTGCCGGGACTGTCGAAGTGGAAGAGGCCGCGTCCGTCGGGAGCGTGGGCCAGATAGAGATACTTGTTGTAACTGGTCGCCCACAAGTACTCAGTCGAACCGAACTCCATCGAGGCGAGTCCGAATGCGGGAGCTCGTGAGTAGGTGCCCGAAGAGACCTCGCGACCGCTATTGGGAAGGTGTTTGGCGGTCGGGTAAAGGGTGAATGAGTCCGACGGATTCGATTCGGGATTCGAACGGTTGTGACGCCTCTTTTTCTCGAGAGAAATCTTGGTGTTGGGAGAGTGGAGATCCGAAATCGCTTTCACGGACATCGATCTTCCCAACCGTAGCCGGAGAATACCTCGTCGAACCTGTTCTCTTGCGGTGGGGAACGAGGAAGAGTTGTAGCTGACGTAGAGGAAATCGTTTTGAAGGGTCAGCCCGAAAACCTCTAATCCTGAGATTTCGAAACCGGGTCGATCCAGGTCGATCGAGTGGACGGATCGGGGAGAAGCGTCGAGGTCGACTCTCCACAAGGTGGAGTCGTAGGTGCCATCACCGTCGGCATCCTGACTGGTCAGCGCGTAGAGATAGGACCGTCCTCTCCGGTAGCCGTAAGCGAGTCCACGAGGTTCCACAAAGGCGGGGTCGAGAGCGGAGGTGGATATCCGTTCGGAAAGACTCAATCCGGCCGGATCGATCCGGTAGATGTAGATTTCATCATCGTTGAAATCCGAGACGTGGAGTCGGGGTGCTGCTCCGTCCCGAGAGGGTTCATAAGCCAGTCCATAGGCCAACGAGTTGCTGCTGTGCAGGGTGTCGGTCTGGAGTAGGCCGCCGATCGCTTCTTCAGACGGGTACCGCTCCGGAACGGATCCGGGGGGCTCCTTGCAACCGGAGATCAGAAAGAGGGCTGTCATCAATGTAGCGCAAAGAAGTGGGTTTCTTCGCGGCGGATAGGGGGAAGAAAGATTCATCGGTCATCTCCAGGGTGGATTCGGGTTTTATATGGAATGGATCCCAACGAAAGTTGGGCACTCTCACCAGAGAACACGCAGAAGTCGGGAGGGTTCCTCACCCCAACAGAAAATAGGTGTGAAATAATTTGTCGAACTTTTCTCAAAAAAGGTGATGACAAGGGCTTACGCCTCATATCATAGTCTTCCTCATGTCCACTCAACTTAGTCGAGATCTTGGACTTTTCGGGCTGTTTAGCCTTTCGCTGGGAGCGATGATCGGAGGCGGTGTCTTCGTTCTTCCGGGTCTTGCGGCGGCCAAGATGGGTCCGTCGGTCTGGATGGCCTATCTGGGAGCAGGACTTCTCATCTTACCTTCGGTGCTGGCCAAGGCGGAATTGGCGACGGCCATGCCCGGTTCGGGGGGAAGTTACCTTTTCGTGGAGCGGAGCCTCGGTCCACTTCTGGGGACTGCGGCTGGGTTTGGAGTGTGGTTGGTTCTGGTTCTGAAGGGATCTTTTGCGCTCGTGGGGACGAGCTTCTACGTCAGGCACCTTGCAGAAGTTTCGGTGGAACCTCTTGCTCTGGGCATTCTCTTCGGTCTGATTTTACTCAATTGTCTGGGCGTCAAGCGGACTGCGGGGCTTCAGTTGGGGATTGTGGGGATCTGTTTGGTTACGCTCATGATCTTGACGACTGGTGGCCTTTTCACCAGCGGGTTTGGACCCGCACCGCAACTCTCCGATGAAGGATTTTCAGGTCTGGTGGCGGCGATCGGCTTTGTCTACATCTCCTATGCCGGTGTGACTTCGATTGCCAGCGTGTCCGAGGAGGTCGCTCGCCCGGAGAGGGATCTTCCCCTGTGCATGGTTCTTTCTCTGGTCTTTATGATGTTTTTGTACACCCTGGTGACTCTTGCTCTCATGGCAACGGTTCCCTGGGAAAGTTTGAAAGAAGATGTAAGTCCCATGGCCAGTTTCGGAAGGGAACTTTTTGGCCAGACTGGATTGGTGATCGTCTGTCTGGTGGCTATTTTGGCGTTGGCTTCTATGGCCAATGCAGGGGTGCTTGCAGCCAGTCGGTATCCGTTGGCGATGGCGCGGGACGGTCTCTTGCCGTCTGCTCTTCAGAAGATGTCGGTTCGGTTTGGAACCCCCATTGTTTCGATTCTGTTCACCGGTTTGATCATGTCATCGGTCATTCTTTGGGTGGATGTGGGTGGCATTGTCAAGTTGGCGAGCGCGTTTAAGATTCTGGTTTTTGCAATCGAGTGTCTTTGCGTTGTCTTTTTGCGCGAAACCAAACCTGGGTGGTATCGGCCGACGTTTCACGCTCCGTTTTATCCGTTTTTGCCGTCGGTCGGGATCGTTTCGGGGATTGCCTTGATCGTGATTCTGGGTCCTCTG
>JASMLP010000097.1 GCA_030748635.1 Planctomycetota bacterium | reverse complement strand
TCGGTCCATTCGAGGCGGATCGGTTCATTCATGGGCGCCAAGGATAGCCGGAACCGGGGGGTTCGTTCCAGAGGCTAACGAGGCGATTTTTACCTGCTTTCCTTCCGGGTTTTGGAAGGAGATGTTTCTGCAGGTGGATGTTTGGCCATGTATTTTTCGATCGCGGCGCGATGAGGGCTGCGGGGGACCAGTTCAAGGTATCGGCGAAGACTGATCGCCGCTTCCTGATGTTGCTCCGTTTTACGCAACAAATCCCCACGAGCCAGGTGGCCGGTTGGATGGTTGGGGGCCACCTGGATGGCACGGTTGAAGTCCTGGAGCGCCTTTTCCGGTCGTTTCTGGCTCCGGTGGAGATGGCCTCGATTGATGTAGGCCGGGGCAAAGGTGGGCGCGAGCTCGATCGCTCGATCGAAGTCGGTAAGGGCTTTGGCGGGTTGTCCGAGGTATTTGTAGGTTAGGGCTCGGTTGACCCGGCAGCGGATCTGGGTCGGATCGAGATCGAGCGAACGGTTGAAGTCGGTGAGAGCCTTGCCGAACTGCTTCTGCATCAGGTAGATCGTTCCTCGTTCGAAGGCAAAAGAAGCCTGTCGTGGGGCGATCTCGATGGCGCGAGAAAAATCTTTGACGGCCTCGGGAAGTTTTTGGAGTTCCTGGTAAATCTGGGCCCGTTTGTAGTAGGCGTCGGCGGAGTTGGGGTTGATTTGGATGGCTCGCGCAAGGTCGCTGAGGGCTTGCTTTGGTTGACCGAGCTGATAGTGGACTGCACTTCGGTAGCGATAAGATGAGGAGTCGTTCGGGTTGAGTTCAATCGCTTTGTCGAAATCTTCGAGAGCTTTTTGGTTCCATCTCTTCCGGTTGTAGAGGATTCCACGAACTCGGTAGGTTCGAAAATGGTTGGGGTCGAGGAGAAGGGCTTGTTTGTAATCGGCCAGAGCCTTTTCATTCTGTTTCTGGCACCAGTACACAATTCCTCGATTGCTGTACGCATCGGCAGAACGGGGGTCCAGTTCGATCGCTCGGTTGAAATCGGATAGAGCCTCTTCGTAGCGTTTCAAGCGCTGGAAGATCCCTCCTCGATTGTTGTAGGCCGCAGAGTGATTGGGGTCGAGTTCGAGAGTCCGGTCGTAGTCGGAGAGGGCTTTGTCCACATGCCCCAGATAGGAGTGCGCCAAAGCCCGATTGTTGTAGGGCTTGGCATTTTCTGGGTCGATTTGGATCGCTTTTGTGAGGTCGGAGATGGCTTTTTGGAATTGTCCGGATTTGAGATAGACGGTTGCCCGATTCTGGTAGGCCTGTGCGGAATCTGGGTAGAGTTCGAGCACCTGATTGATACTGTTCAGAGCTTCTTTCGGTCGGTTCAAGTCGAGGAGGAGCGCTCCTCGATTGTGGAGTGCGTAAAAGAATTTCGGGTCGATTTTCAGGGCTCGTTCGTAGGCTTCGAGAGCCAGGCCGGGGTGTTGCAGCCCTTCGTGGATTCGCCCTAGAATGATCCAGGCGGGAAGCGAATTCGGCTGGAGTTCGAGGGCGCGTTCGGCCCAGCGTTGGGCGTTGGCGAACTGTTTCTTGAAGAAGAGGGCGTGGGCTCGCTCCAGAGCCTCCTGAAGTCCTGATTGGAGTGGATCGCTGTCAGTCGAAGGGATCCGGCCGAAATGCGGAGCAATCTGTAGCCAGGTTTTGGAGTTGACTCCCAGGCGTGCGCGAAGGGCCACGAGGTGGGGTTCTGCCTCCCGGCGCCTGGTGTTGCATAGCGATACTCCCGCCTCGACGGCCATCTGGTGGTCGGTGACAACCTGGATCCACTCTTTCAGCGGTTCGACGCATTCGGCAAGACCCAGACGCCCGAGAACCCGGCAGATGAAGGTGGCGCGGTCGCGCTCGGGCTGGTTCCAGGTGATCGTTTTCCCCTCTTTCTTCTGCTTCACGATCAGTTTCCGTAGATCCTCAGCCAGAATCTCCACCGTCTGGGGATCTCGATAGCTGACCGCTTCGAAAACGTAATCTACGATGAGCGGAGCCGAAGGGGGACGATCGTTGCGAAAAAGCCCTCGGGTCAGATCGTCGAGGATGAATTCCAGGCGTTCCTTGCGAAGAGCCAAAATAGACCGCTCCGCGACCTCGACCTGGTCTACGAACTCGGTAATCTCCTCTTTCGGGACACCGTGCCTCTGAAGTTGGAGAAAGGCCTGGCGCGCCAGGAGATAGTCACGGCCCTGGAGCGCCAACTCGCCGATCGCCCGGCCGACCTGGATACGCTGACGGGAAGCGTCCTCCTCTCCTGGACGAATCTGGAGAGCGCGATCGAGAGCTTCGGCGGCGGCAACGTAGGCTTCGATCGCTTGCTTGCGAGCGCCTCGCTCCTTCGGAGTGTCCTTGCGTTCCACTCCCGTTTCCGGATCGACGGGAGGTCGTTTTTCGGTAAGGGATTCGATATCACCCACCTCCCGCATCAAACGGGCGGCCTCATTCCCGGCGGTCGTAAATCGCTCCTCTCGATCTCGCCGCTCTTTCCACCCCACCAGACCGAAGACGATCAACGCCACCAGAAAAACCGCCGCTCCTCCCGAACACATCTTCCGGTTGCGGCTCACCCATTTGGTCAGGAGTTGAACCGGGTTGTACTGCGCGGCGGCGAGTTGTCCTCCTTCGAGATAGGAACGAATATCGTTGGCGAGATCTTTGACCGATGAATATCGATGCTCCGGATCGATATTCATGGCTTTTCGGATGATCGCCACGATTTCGCGGGGAAGGTCTTTGGCCGCTTTCCGATTCAGGGCCAGATCGGCTGCTCCTCGGGCGATTTCAGACAGGATCTGGGTGCGGTGTTGACCGCGATGAACGGGCTCCAGGGTCAGGGTTTCGTACAGAACGGCGCCGAGCGAGTAGATATCGCTGCGGGGGTCGATTCGGTCGAGACTCCCTTCGGCCTGTTCGGGGGACATGTAGCGTATCGTCCCTATCAGTTGGCCGTCTTGGGTGAGGTCTTCGGGGTTTTCGAACTCTTCTTTAGGTTTTCCCGAGTCAAGCGGTTCGGCCGTCGATTCTTGAGTCCCGATGAGTTTGGCGATTCCCCAGTCCATGACCAGGACTTCACCGAACTCTCCGATCATGATGTTGGCCGGTTTCAGATCCCGATGGATAACGCCTCGAGAGTGGGCCAGCGACAGGGCTTCACAGATTTTGAGAAACATTTGCAGCGATACCGACCGGGAAGTCGGTCGCCCCCTGTTTCGGTCGGTTCGGATCCGAGCGGCGAGGCTATCCCCGTGAACCCGTTTCATGGCGATATAGAGGCCCACGTCTTTATTGTGACCGACATCGTGAATGGGAATGATGTTGGGGTGTTCGAGCTGGGCGGTGATCTGGGCTTCGCGGAGAAATCTTTGGGCGAAGTGCGGTTGTTGAGCAAACTTCGGGAGAAGCGTTTTGACCACGATCTCTCGGTCGGTATGGGGATCCCATGCGGTGAGAATGCTTCCCATGCCTCCTCGGTCGATCTCCTGGATATCCTTGTAACGGGAGAAGGTCTCCTTTTCAGGATCGAATCCTGGAGGGAATTGGAGGCTTCTGGAATCTCGCGGGGTTGCGAGGGTGGGGTTCAGAGTCGCGGGGTTTCTGGGGGAAACACTACGCTCCGGTTTTGACGACGGGTCCATTTATTACAGGGTATCTGGACCGACAGCATGAGCGCAACGGAATGCTATCGGCGGGGAGAGGTTTTCAGGCTCGGGCCTGGGCCATGGTGGTATTCGAACCGCTCGCTCCTCCCGTCGCGGTGAGGACGATCAGGCCGAAATGGATCGTTTCGGGGAAAAGGGCGACCGCGCGC
>JASMLP010000096.1 GCA_030748635.1 Planctomycetota bacterium | reverse complement strand
TTGATCATGGGGGAGGTTTCGGTTTCCGAACAGAGGACGACGAGCAGGTTCGAGACGAGGCGAGACTTCTGCTCGGGGTCGAGATCGACGATGTTCTTCTGGCTCAGGTCGATCAGGGCGTGTTCAACCATGCCTACGGCGCCTTCGACGATTTTACGACGGGCGGAGATGATCGCCTCGGCTTGCTGGCGTTTGAGCATGGCTTGCGCGATCTCCTGGGCATAGGCGAGGTGGTTGATTCGGGCTTCCTCGATCTCGATGCCGGCTCGGTCGAGGCGTTGCTGGATCGCTTGGCGTAGCGATTCGGAAATTTCCTGCATCCCGCTGCGTAGGGTGACGATATCGTCGCCGTCATCTTCGGCGTGGTCGTACGCGTAGGCCGCCGCGAGTTGCCGCAGGGCCGACTCGGACTGGACCATCACGTAGTGCTCGAAGTCTTCTACCTCGAAAATCGCTTCATAGGTATCTTTGACTCGCCAGACCACGACGGCGGAGATCTCGATCGGATTGCCTCTCTTGTCGTTGACCTTGAGCTTGTCGGAGTTGAAGTTTCGGGTTCGCAGCGAGACTTTCAGTTTGGACATGAAAGGATTTACCCACCGGAATCCTTCTCGTTTGTCCGAACCGATGTACTTGCCGAACAGGGTCAACACCGCGGCCATCTGGGGTTGGAGGGTGTAGAACCCTTTCAGGATGAAGAAGAAGGCGGCGATGAAGAGGATGGCAAACGGTTTGCCCGTTGCGATCGAAAGGATGGAAAGTCCCAGGATTATGAACAGGACGAAGAGCATGACCCATCCGGAACCGGTGGTTCCTTGTTGCAGTTTTTCGTGTTTTTTCTCGGACATGGGACTCTCCTGGTTGTCGTTCGAATGTCGTGTGCGCTGTGCGTAGAAAACAGGCCGATCCATCGAGTTATAGGGGGTTGATCGAGGAAGGGCAAGCCGTTGGTGCAACCGTGCTTCAAAGAGGCCGAACTCGAAATCCCAGGAGAAGTGTGCCGAGGAACGCAGGCTGGGGTGCTACGAGAGGGGGCCGATTTCCTGAGCGGCGCCGAGTCGGTGGGGTTGCGAGAAGAATCCGATCGGCTTCGGGTATGCTCGTAATTATAAGTCTCAGGCTTGGGGTTTTTCCTCGTTGCGGATGTAAAGGGAACCGTCCGCGTCGACACGGAAGACGAAGTGTACTTTTCCTGTGTATCGATCGTTGGTGTAGTACTCGTGTTCCCCGACCACTTCGGCTTCGTAGCGTTGGGAGTTCTTCTCTTCCCGGATCAAGGAGAGTTCGGATCCGATATGCCACCAGGTGTTGACCACTCCCGAATGTAACAGCCAGAGAAGGAGATCTCGTTTGGAGAGATCGTTATTTCCCGTTTCCGTGAGGTGACCGAACGGTCGGGTTTCGCCGGGGTCCATCCGGGTGGCGTCGACCGCCGTGAGCGGATGCAGAAAAGCTGCATTCACGACGAGTTCATCTCCATGAGCAAGAACCAGCGGGAGCAAGGGAAGTTTTAGGGTTATCATCCAGCTAGGGAATCGGTGGAGATCGGGGTCGATCATCTCGGCCTGGAGGATCGACCCGTTCTCGGGAACCCAGTGCTGGCCCTCGATTTCGAAGTGGATGGGGAGGTCGGAAGTGGACAAGGATGAGAATCCGGAAAATAGTGGATGGATGTGGAGCCGGATCCCTGAGGTAGGGGTCCGGCTCTATGATCGCAGGAGGAGGGGTGGGAGGTCCAGTTGGCCAGGAAAATGAATCGGATCACTAGGGGTTATCGGACTGGGCGTCGGGCGTGTTCGCGATATTTCGTGACGATGGCTCGGTAGCACTGAAGAAGATTGTCTTCGATATCGGCTTCGTAGTTCCAGGAGGCGCCGGTTGGGCCGAGGATATCGAGCGTGACCTTCATGTCGCCGATCGAGTCGATCAGGGTAAATTCGATCACGATTTCCTGGTCGGTTTCTCCCAGATCGATGGTGATCTCCTCGAGTCCATCGGTTTCGTTCTGCGTCCGGGTCGCGCTTTCGGAGAGGATCGCGTCGTCCTCTGCGTCTTGCGACTCGTTGTAATTCTCGGTGTCTTCGTAGAAAACCTCGCCGGTCGTCCGTGAGTAGATGCGCTTACGAAATCGAGCGCTGCTGCTACTGGTGTAGGAATCTTGCAGAGAGATGCTGATCGATCCGGAAAGGGTGGCGCTCCAGCGCTGCGTCCAGTCGTGGAGGCCCGCCTGGGAGCTGGGCCAGTAGGCGCGCAGATCGAATCCACTCTTGGGCGACTTTTCGGCGAAGAGCCCTTCTTCGGTGGGGAGGTAATCCAGGGAGATGGGAAGGTTCCAGGTGACGACTCCGTCGGCGTACTGGATGCTCAGGTCGGTTTGTTGGGCCAGTCTTTCGGGGTCCACTTCCCCGACACTTTCCCAGTCGTAGCCGACTTTGCAGGTCTGGCACATGATGAAAGTTTTGTCTTTTCCCAGAGCACGTTTCATCGACTGGAGATAACGACGATAGACTCTATTTCCCGGATACATGGAGGGGTGGGTGGCCAGGTAGGTCATGGCGCCACCGATCGAGTCGGTGATCCGGTAGGCTTCGTTGGAAGCGGCGATCAGGTCGGTGCTGCTGGTTTCATAGGTGATCGTGGGGGAGAGCTTTTGGAGCATCTCCTTGCCGTTGATCGAGAGTGAAAAATCCCAGAGATGGGCCATTTTGAGCTGATAGGCGTTGAGTTTCTGAGTGGCTGTCAACTGGATCTCGATTTCGTTGAGCCCGCCGTGAATAAGGTGGTGAATCCGGGAACTGATCAGGCGCACCCGTTTGTGGCCGGGTTCTCCGTCAGGAGTCAGTTCGTAGAGATCCTTGCAGGCGATCTCAGTTCCGTTGACGAACACTTTGAGAAAGAAGACTCCCTGCCAGTCCGAACTTTCGAGTGACGTGGCCTGAAGCGAGTCGATCCAGAGAAAACTGAACAGAATCCGATCATTGGGAGTGGGGCGATGTAGAGTGGCCGATCCTTCGAAACTCATGCGCATTGTGCAGTGATCGGTACTCTCAAACGCGGTGCCCCAGCGAGCACCCAAGGAGTGCGATTCCGCGAGCAGAACGGGGGACTGATAGACGCCGATCAAGGGCCAGAATTCCAGGCCGCTGTCGCTCGCCGCCGCATCGCTGATCGCCTGGACGTCTTCGGGGGTAAGTTGCGCGAGACTGCCATCGCCTTCGGAGGTGTTCACGTAGCGGTGGAAATCGTCCACGCTGAAGGCGACCAGGTTGGAATAGGTGGACCCTAGAGAGCTGAGGTGAGATGCGAGGGCTTCGAAGTCGAGGCTCCATTCGCTCTCGATGTTGTATTTTGTATAGAGAGGTACGAGATCGATACCCTCCCCGTCGGTGGCCATGGCGAAATCCTCCAGCTCATCGGCCTCGGGGCCGTAGAGGTTTTGGCCGGTCTTTTTCAAGGTAGCGATCGTACGTTCGAGGTCGGTCGAGGAATCGCTATCGGATTTGATCGTGGGATTCAACGATCCGATGTACCGTGATTTGGAGTCCTGAGCGGAGACCGGAGTGAGCAGGGTCAAGAGGGCAAGGCTGACAAGGGGGAAGATTCGGTTCCACATGATGCGTTCTCCTTTTGCAATGAATGGTTGATTCCCTCTTATGCATAGGCCGTGCCAGTTTTTGGGAATTTTTAACTCCTTTTCCGTTCTTGGTTTAGGTTTTTGTTGGTTTGTGGGGGAAGTGAAAATGTCTTTACCCGAGTCAACCCCTCTTACTTCGATCTGAGGATTCGGTGGTGAGCTGAACACCCGGACTCTTGACCCGGAGGACCCCGCCCTGAGCGGAGCGAGACAATTGCACTCCCTCACCGTCCGCGGGTAGTCTCGTTAGAGGTATGCTTCTTTCCCTTTCAGCCTTTGGGGATCTCTTCCGATCAAAGGTCTCCACCGAGGATCGATCTGTTGTCGACATCAAGGAATCAAAACCAGGAAAGCCCTGGACCCGTTCGATCTCAGAAAATCGGTCTACTGCTTTCGGGGGGAGCGGCACGGGGGGCGTTTCAAGCCGGTGTGGTGTCGGCGTTCGCGCGAGCCGAAATTCAGTTCGAGGCGATCGTGGGGACCTCCGTAGGAGCGGTCAACGGAGGCGCCCTCTTGGTGGGGCGTGGATCGGAACTGGTGTCGCTCTGGCGGGAGAACTTACGTCAAGAAACCTGGTTTGATGCGCGATTGATGCTGCGAGGCCGGAGCCCCTTTTGTATCTCCGAGGCGATGCGTGTGATGGTCGACCGGTACGGAGATGTTCCGAAGATCCTAGATCACCCTACGGAACTTTTGATCTCTACCACGCAGTGGGCAACCAGACGCAATGTCCTTTTTTCTACCCACGATGGAAGGGACTGGACCGAGGAGGAGCGTATTTTGCAATTTCTGGCCTCACTCACGATCCCCTGGATCTGTACCGAAAAAGTTGTGATTCGGGGAGAGCGTTATTGCGACGGTTCTTTGTCAGAAAATATGCCCTTTACTCCACTGGTGGATCGAGGTTGTGATCACATCGTCGTGGTGGATCCTAGCCCTCTTCTCCGGTCGTGGCGACATCGGGTTTTGCTGCCTCTCAAAAGTTTTTTCGGTAGCCTTCCCTTCTCGACCACTCGAGTGGCAGCCGGCCTCATTCACGCTTTGACTCAGGCCCCACCGGTTTTTCCCGACGATCTCCAGGTGACCTGGCTCACTCCTCCTCCAAAAATCGGAGCTCGGGCTCTGGATTTCAGATCCTTGGACGTGATCGACGAGGGGTTGGAAGCGGGCATTCTTGCGGGGGAACAGTGGGTAGCGAGTTTGCGGGGAGGGGAACGGTCGATGGAAAATCAGCAGGAAATCCGGTCAGGAGAGTGAGGACCCGGATCGCATTGTAGTCGCATTGAAGTTGCCTGAGCTGTTCCTTAGCGGAAGTTGGTTCAACTCCAGGGGTGGCTTTGCTCCTCGGCCCTGGGCAGTAGTCCGGGGGTGAGAAGGCTCATCAGGGTAATGATCGACAGGAGCGTCATGACTCCAAATTGCAGGGTTTTTCGAGTGGACTGCCTGAGCGATGTTTGGGTTGGGATCGGTCGTTTTCTCATCGGGGTTCCTCCTGTGTTTTCCATAGGAGAACCGATTTTCCCTCTTCGTTTTTTTAATTTTTATCTCATTTACCTCCAATGACTTCGGTTGTTTGGGGCTGGCTCCCTGGGCCTGGGTTCTCGGGAAGATCGCGGAATTTCTAGATCTTTCCCTTTTCCGATGCATTTAGAGGGGTACCGATTCCCTGGAAAGCGATCTGGTCGTCAGGGAGATCTGTTCGTTTGCGAGAGTGGATGGATGGGCGGAACCGTCTGGAGCGTTTCCAGTCTTGCCGGAAATTCCGATTAACCAAACCCTCTGGGTTTTGCCATGAAAGGGAAATGCGATGGCCTACGAACCAAACATTGAAATCTCGAAAACGGAGAGTTCGCTTTCGGGAGAAAAGAGAACCGGTTGTGCCGTTTCATGGACGCGAAGTGTTCTCTTTGCCCATTTCAAAATGTTTTATGGAGAGGGTACGGAGGAGGGTCGAGAAAACCTGCCTGAGCAGAGGAATGTCGAGGAAGGACCCTGGCAGGTTCAGGAAGCCGTGATCGGGAGAAGGTAGAAGTCAGGACTCGTGTCGGGGCGGTGGATTTACAGGTCAAGAGGTTGGGAGTCGTCAGGTCGTGGATTTCGCCTGGGAGGTGAGCTTTTTCTGATAACGGGACTGGGCCATGTCGACCAGAACGAGAATAATGATCACGAAGTAGAAGGTCGATTTGGACATCGCTTCGATGGAGTATCCGAAAAATTTCAGGTGGGCGAGGTGCCCTCCCTCGGTCACCAGCATGATTCCGACGATGAAGAGGATGAAAAGACCCAGAACCTCGTAGAGTCGGTTTTTTTCCAGAAAGACGGAGACTCGGTCAGCCAGAGCGATCATGAGACCTCCCGAAACGAGGATGGCGATGGCCATGATCGTGAAATTGTCCGTCAGGGCGATGGCGCTCAGGATCGAGTCGACCGAGAAGATGAGGTTCATGGTCACGATCCAGGTGATCGCTTTTCCGACCGAACTCTCCTCCCCCTCCGTCGACTGATCGAGGTCGTGGAGAGAGAGCATGTGCACGATCTCCTTCAAGGCGGTGTAGATGATGAACACTCCACCGATCAGTACGATCAACGAGTGAATACTGATCTCTCCTTCGAAGAATCCCCAGTTGGGGGAGAAGAAGGGGTCCTGGAACATGCTGATGGCTTTGACCAGGACGAAGAGAAGGATAATTCGTAAGGCAATGGCTAATCCGATGCCGGTGCGCCGGACGAAGGATTGACGGTCTTCGGCAACTCGTTTCGATTCGAGAGAGATGTAGAGCAGGTTGTCGAAGCCAAGCACCGCTTGTAAAAAGATCAGCATGCCAAGGGTGAGTACGTGTTCCATCGGTCGGTCTCCCGTTGAGGTGAAGAGGGGAACTTAATCGAGAGGAGATGGAAGGCTCAAGGTTTCATTTTAATTTCATTTCGGGAAAGGCTCTTTTTTCTGGGAAATCCGGGAGATTGCCCGTGTTTTAGGGCTTTCTGACGGTTTTGAAGGATCTATTTTAGAATCTACGGAAAATAGATGGGCACTGTGTTTTGGGGCTTTGTGTTATTTAAAGTGTTATAGAGAGGCTCTCGGGTGAGTTTATTGACGGTTTTCGGAGGTTTCCATGAATCCAAAGATTTTGCTTCTTTCTCTGGTGGTAACCGGGGGAGCGACTCTCTATTTTTTTCTCCCCGGAAAAGTGGGGAGAGTGAACGGATTTTCTCAGGGGGAGGGGATCCAGCGGTCTGAGGAGAGGACCCGGGTGGAAGAACGCCTCAAGGCCCTGGAGGAGCAGATGACCCAACTGCTGGCTCGACTGCCGCAAAAGGGAGCGCTTTCTCTTCCCGAACCGGGAACGGGGGAACCGATCCCTCGGGTTCGTCAGCGGTTGAAGCAACTCGACCGGAAAGTCGCGGAGATGGAGAGCAAGATTCCGGCGGAGGCCACCTCCGGTCGCGAGGAAACCCTGGCTGTTCTTGGCGCGCAGGTCAAAGAAGAGGTGAAGGAACAGGTGGACGAGGCGGTGGAGAAGAAAGCGGCGGAATTTCGAAAAAAAATGAACAAGGAGCCGACCCTCGACACCTTTGCCGAGGTGCTGGAGTTGAGCGACGAACAACGCCGGGTGGTCGAAAATGAGGTGCGTAAGGGGCAGGGAGCGATGCGCGAGATCATGGAGGTTCCGTTGCCCGACGGGACGAATTTCGTCGATGAACTCGTCGATATCATGGCCGAGTCCGTGGCTCGTCCCGGCCAGAAATCTGATCGGTGGGGTCAGTGGATCGGGCGTCTGATGTTCGAGAAGGTTCCCGGCACGAACGAAACGTACGGGCAGCGACTGGAGGAGGTCAAGAATTCGGTTCGCTCGGCGTTTCGAGAGACCATGAGCGAGGAACAGTACCGCGAGTTCGTGGAGTGGGAGATGGATCCCACCGATATCGAGGAGATTGAGGATAGCCCCTGGGCCGATATCGAGACCCGAGTTCAGGAGCGAGCGGAAGCGATGAAGGCTTTGGGCAAATAAGAATTTTTCGGAGGGTTCCGAGTCGATTGAGTGCCCTCGATACGAACCGGGCTAGCGGTCGGAGCGGAGGACTTTCTTGAGCGGCGAAAGGTTGATTTCGTCGAACACGGTGCCCGGCGCGGCGTTTAATACCAGGCTCACCGTCCGGGCCACCTCTTCGGGTGGAATCGCGTGGGTTTCTTCGGGGCCGGGTTCAAAGTCCAGATCGTCGAAGAACGGCGTGCGAACCATTCCCGGATTGATGAGCGAGACGCGCACCCCTCGGGAGGCACATTCGGCTCGCAACGACTGCGCCAGTCCGCGAAGGGCGAACTTGGCGGCGCAGTAGAGGGTTCCACGCTGGGCCCCGCGAAGAGCCGATTCAGATCCCATGAAGAGAATGTCTCCACCGCCACGCGTTTTCAGGTGAGGCACGATCGCTCGGGAGAGCAAAGCATGTGCGATCAGATTCAACTGAAAGTAGCTTTCGATTTGCTGGGGCGAAAAGTTTTCGAGAGCACCAAATTTCCCTTGGCCGGCATTGCTGACGAGGGCATCGATTTCCGGGTGCATCTGGAGAACGGATTGGACCGTGTCCATGAGTTCCTTCCGTTGGGAGAGATCTACCGATATCGGAACATACCGGTTTTCTTCGGGTCGGAATTTGTCGTGGTCGCGTGCGAGTCCGACGACTCGGTGTCCCGTTTCGAGTAGATGCTCCGAGATCGCACGTCCGATTCCGCTCGAACTGCCTGTTACCATCACCGTTCGGGTCATCATCGGCTCTCCGGTATACATTGAAAAAAGATGCTGGAAGGCAATCGCTCTTGGAGGTGTTTTCGGCAAAATGCGGTCATTTCGTCCTCGATATCCTGGGGATAGGATGCCATGCCGTTCTCGGTTGCCACCGATGCCGCGAACAGCGGTTCTTGGGGATAGAGGCGCGCGATGTCGCGAAACATGGCCTTGGGGAAGCGCATCGGTCCGTAACTCACGCTGTGGATACGTTGGGAAGGAATCCTTTGGAAAACCTCGTCGAAGAGGCGCAGGTATTGTTCTTGCCAGTCGACGCCGTGGATCAGGGGGTCGAAGCGTAATCCGATCGACCAACCGTGATGGGCGAGTTGAGTCATGGCTTCGATCCGACGTCTCACCGAGGGGGCGCGGTGTTCGATTCGTTGAGCCACCCGATGGGGGGTCAGGCTGAAGGCGACGACGCCATTCTCCAGCGGAGCTTCCTTCAGCAACGGTTGGATCTGGATGCTCTTGGTTCGGAGTTCGAGAATCGCTTGGGGGTGCGTGCGAAAAAAGGGAAGGACCTCGGTGACAAAACCGGTGACCGATTCGAGAGCCAGAGAGTCACAGTCGTATCCCGAGAAGAAGGTCATCGGTGTTCCCTCGTGCTCGGCGAGTCGCTTTTCGATTTCCTCCAGAAAGGCCTCGTAATTCACGAAGAGAACGTAATGAGCCGATTGGAAGAGTCCCTGGAGGAAGCAGTAGCGGCAGTCGTAGAGGCAGTTGAGCATATGGGAAAAGTAGTAATTGTGTGCGGATCCGATGCCGTAGCCGGGGGGAGCAGGGAGGACCTGTCCGGAATGTTTGGCGGCCAGAATGAGAGCGGGTTTTCTTTTTTGCAGTCGGAAATTCTGGCTTCGACGATTGAAGACTTCGCCGTAAGTGTCGATCTCAATACGTATCGCGTCAGGAAACCTATCGAGGATACGCTGGCTGCGGGGATGCTTCTGGATGTCTCGTTCGACATAGATCGTGTCGATCACGCTTCGCTCCACTGGACAGGAGTCGAGGAGAGGCGGTGGTTGAGAAACTCGAGAATGGATCGGCAGTCGGAGAGATGGTTCACTTCGGTAAGGGCGCACGTCGCTGGAAAGCGTGCGTTCCAGCGTTTGAGTACATCTCGCAACTGGTGTTCTTGCGAGACTGAAACGTGCATCTGGGAGAGAAGGGTTTCCAGGGCCGGTGGGGAGCCCAGGCGCTCCGATTCGGCACTCGAAAGTTCTTGCAGTGCGGTCACAACCGGCTCGAGAGTGTCGAGGCTGGCGACAAAATCCTTAGAGAGGCGTTCCAGGTCGATCCGGGTCTCGGGGCCCATCCCATGGTCGGAGACTACCTTGAAGAGCATCGCCAGTTCCTGGCTCGAGAGACGGCTGGCGATGGCGAAGAAGGCGGCGCCTTCCATGTCGTAGAAAGCCTCCTCGGGGCACTCTGCTTCTGGACGATCGACGGTGATCAGGCGCCCACGGGTACACTCGGTGGGGAAGACCACGGTCGGATAGTGCACCTGGCCGCTGGAAGCTTGGTGAATCTGGTGGATCAGGCACGGGGTGCCTAGGGGAAGGGTGGCGTGGGCGGCGATGCCGGCGTTGATCCAGGCGGTCCACGGCTGTGCTTGGCTCACCTGGTGCAGATACATGGTGGCGGCAGCTGCGTGGTTGCTTCCCACTCCCGATTCGACGAGCCAGTGCTGGCCATCCGCATTTCGAAAAACTCG
The DNA here is from genome assembly GCA_030748635.1 of Planctomycetota bacterium. Lineage (GTDB taxonomy): Bacteria > Planctomycetota > JACQVV01 > JACQVV01 > JASMLP01 > JASMLP01. The sequence continues at coordinate 26,653 of JASMLP010000096.1, read as the reverse complement.
ATACGGCTTCTGGCTGACCAACGTACTGATCTGGAGCCGGTTCCGGATCAGTTGAGCTTCGAACGGCAATGCGACGACCCATCGGATTCCGAGATCGGGTTTCATCAGAAACCTCCCTGGTGACGCCCCGACCAGAATGCCAGGGCGGGTTCGAATTCTGCGAGCACTTTCCGGTTGTCGCGTTTCAAAGCTCCGTCGACCAGGATTTCGAGTTTGGCGACCAGAACGCGGACCGCCGCTTGGCTTTGATCATGACTCAGTATTTTGGATTGCAGGAGTTTTTCTAAGGATCGGATTCGGAAGCGGTCCATGCCCCAAAAAGTCCGGGAGAGTTGGTCTTCGTGTCCGCCGTACTTCACGGTAACCGGTTGGCTGACGAAGGTCACTGGTTCGGTGGCAGTGACCCGGAGCCAGAGGTCGTAGTCTTCACAGGCGGGCAGGGATTCATCGAAGGGCCCGTGGTCATCGAAAAGAGATCGATGAAAAAGTACGCTCGAGGGAGAGATGCAGCATAGTTCCAGGCTTCGCTCGAAGAGCCACCCCTCCGATTTTGCATGTTTGTGTTTCGGATTGACCCGGCGACCCTTTCGGATCCAGATTTCCTCGGTGTGACAGATCCGTGACGAGGGTTCGCGTTCCAGGGCTTGGATCTGCATCGTTAGTTTGTCGGGTTTCCAAGCATCGTCGGAATCGAGCAGCGCGATCCAGGTGGTGTGGGAGGCGGCAATTCCTCGGTTGCGTGCCGCACTGACTCCGCGGTTTTCCTGAGTGATTTGACGAACCGATGAATGTTCTTTCTGCAGAAAGGAATGCGTTTCATCGGTCGATCCGTCATCGACCACGATAATTTCGGCCGGAGGAGTGCTCTGAACATAGATGGAATCCAGAGCTCTTCCGAGGGTGTGGACTCGATTGAAGGTCGGGATGATGACCGAGATGGCGTCGGGTCGGATGGGGGGCATTTGCTCGGGTTCGATTCCTGGGTCGGTGATGGAAAGTTGATTTCCTCGAAATCGATGCTTCTTGTCAACCCTTCCCCTACTTGCCTGGGTAGGGGAATTCAAATTTTGGCTGGTTCGAGTCCGCCGATTTTCGCGGAGGAGAGGGATCGAAGAGAAAGACTATTTTTGCAAAGCTTCGATCGGGGTGGAGACATAGCCGTTTCGACCGCGGAACGTGTCGCGCACATCCACGAAGAAGGCGACAAAGCGATCCGAGGAACCGGAGAGGTCAAGAGAGCCTTTCCATCCATCGGCTTCCTGTGTCATGGGAACGCTATGCCAGACAAGATCCTCGTAGTTGGATTCGGGAGTTTCGGGCAGGTTCTCCGAGTCGAAAGTGTTGGGGTTGGAGAAGGTAGCGTAGTAGAGGCGAACTTCGGCGACTTGAGATTTACCGTGCACCTGAGCGGTGCATTGGAGAACCCCATTTTCAACCCGGCGGTTTTGGATGTAGACGCGGGAAAGTTTGCGTCCGAGCAGCCAGCGGTCGAGGATCATGCGCATCGATTCGATATGCCTCATGCTGCCACAGCCGTGTCCATAGTTGGGGATCTGGACCAGATGAGAGTCTCCCCCGAAAGCTTTCAGTAGATTGGGGAGGAGGGAGGGGGGGCAGGCGGGATCGTTGGTTCCAGCCATTTGGAGGACCGGGCAGGTGATTTCAGGTCCGAAGACCGCGGGATCTCGACACTGCTCGAACAGCACCAAGAGATCTTCGGGTATCGTGGTTAATTGATCCAGGTAGGGCCGATTGGAGTGATGGCTTCCGTCTCGGGGAAACATGTGACGAAAGGATCCGACGCTTCCGGTGGCCGCGAGCCCGAATACGCGAGGATCGAAGGTGGACCATCTCCAAGCTTGTCCGGCGGTGATGGAGGAACCGAGATGAATTACGCGTTCGATCGGGTGCCCGAGAAGCTTTCCGACCAGGGTCAGGGCTCGACTTCGAACAACACCTGTACTGTACTGGGCCAACCAGGTGGGGTCTCCGCCCAGGTCGGCAAACATGTAGTTCGCGAAGTCGGACCAGTCGTGGATATCGCTCGAGCCGTAGTGTTCTCCGGCAAAGGGGATGCTCATGACCGGAACCCCGTATTCGCTCGCGATGAATTCGTGGTAGTCCCGGGTCAATTCGATACCGGCTTCCGTGTTGATCGAACCGGTGGGGCAGATGACCAGCATTCCTCGTCGCTGGCGCGAGATGCGTTCAGGGAGAACGAGAGTGATTTTTGCGTGCCAGTCTCCATCTTTCCAGCGATGACTGAAAAACCTCGCTTTGACCCAGCGCAGTTGGATGTTGGGGTGGGTCTGGCTGTCCCGGAATTCGTCCATTTGGATGCTTTCGGAAAGCGTCGTGGAATCCATGATCTGTTGCATGGAGAGCGGGTAAAAACGATTGAGATCGTTTTTGGGGACCGGGGAAGTTTCCGTGACTTGTGAAATGCAAAAAGAAGAGAAAAAGAAAGCAATCAGTCCAATTTGAATCAATCGTTGTCGCATGACGCCAATCTCCTGGTTTTGGGTGAAGCGTGATCACCCGTCTAATCCGAATCGAGGAGTCAGGCTCTCACTGGAGGAGAAACGATTTCCATTGACGACTTTTTTGGGGTTGGGATGGGGGCAGAGAAGGGGGAAACTCGGTTCTGGGGCGTGTTTGTGTCGATTTGGGACGAGAACTCCCTTTTTTGGGGTGAATTTGGTCTTTCTGGGATTTAGTGAGAACGGTACGATTTGCCAGATCCGTATCGGGTCGATCGATCCCAAGGCGTTGTCAGTGGGTCGGCGAACCGATTTGCATCCAAAATCCTTCTGTGGAGATGATCTCATGGCTTCGATTTTCACACAGATCGTCGAAGGTAATCTGCCCTGTCACAAGATCTGTGAAAACGACTCCTTCCTGGCGTTTCTGGACATCAACCCGATCAAACCGGGGCACTCCTTGGTCATCCCCAAGAAAGAGGTCGATTACCTGTTCGATCTGGAGGACGACCTTTATCGGGGATTGATGGCGTTTGCCAAACCGGTGGCCGAGGCCATTCGGGCCGCGGTTTCCTGCCAGCGTGTCGGGGTGATCGTGGCCGGTTATGAGGTTCCTCACGCCCATGTTCATCTGATCCCCACAGAGAGTATGGCGGATTTCAGTTTTGCGCTGGCAAGACGCGCGAGCGATCCCGATCTCGCCAAGGTGGCCGAATCCATTCGTCAACAGCTTCCGAGAGTTCAATCATGAATTTCAAAACTTCGTCATCGGTCGATTCGGTAAATGCGGGTGACCTGTTGTCACGTCCCAGGAGAAATCGTAGGACCGCTTCGATTCGAGATATGGTGCGGGAGACCGGGCTGACTCCAGCGGATCTCATCTACCCACTTTTTCTTATCGAAGGGGACAATCGGCAGGTGGAGATCGAGTCGATGCCCGACTGTTTTCGGTTGAGCCCCGACCGAATCGTGGAGGAGGCGCGAGTTGCTCACCGTTTGGGGATTCCCGCCATCGCACTTTTTCCCGCGCTGGGGGACGAACTCAAGGATCGCGTCGCAACCGAATCGACCAATCCCAACGGGTTGCTCCAGACAACGGTTCGCGAGGTCAAATCGGCGGTACCGGAGATTACCGTGATCACCGATGTCGCTATGGACCCCTATTCCAGCGACGGTCACGACGGGTTGGTTGAAGAGGGGCGGATTCTGAACGACCCGACTCTAGAGATTTTGTCTGCGATGGCGATCTCTCAGGCGGAGGCGGGAGCTGACATTGTGGCCCCATCGGACATGATGGATGGACGGGTTGGGTGTATCCGGCGAGCTCTAGATCAAAACGGTTTCAGCGAGGTGGGAATTCTCTCTTATTCGGCGAAGTACGCGTCTTCTTTTTACGGACCCTTCCGAGACGCGCTCGATTCCGCGCCCAAGGAGGGAGACAAGAAAACCTACCAGATGGATCCAGCAAATCGCAGGGAAGCGCTTCGTGAAGTGCTCGCCGATGTCGAGGAGGGAGCTGACATGGTCATGGTGAAGCCAGCTCTGGCCTATCTGGATGTGATCTCGGCCGTCAAGGCGACGGTTCACGTGCCGGTCGCCGCGTACAACGTCAGTGGGGAGTACGCGATGGTCAAGGCCGCCGCGCGGATGGGCTGGCTCGAGGAGGAGAGCATCGCGATCGAGATGCTGACCGCGATGAAGCGTGCTGGCGCTGATCTCATACTGACCTATTTCGCCAGGTCGGTGGCTGAGCGTTTTTCTGGGTAGTGTATTTGTGGCGATCCAGTTCTGAGGAGTTTGGGGTCGAAGGTTTCGGCGAACTCGATTCCACGGTGGGAGTGGATCCCGAGCCAGCAAAAAGATCCTCATCGACCGGTGAAATGGCTCTCGCTTCCAGCAACGGGTTTCCGGGGTGCTCGAGCGACTGAGTCACGCTATGGAGATTGATTTCGTGGATGTTCCGAGTTACGCCTTGCGAGGTGTGGTTCATTCGGGACTGAACGAGCATGAAAGGTTCTGGAGAACGACAGAAAGAGATCCAGTGGGTGCCTGGTCGTACCTGGCGCGCGCGACCTGGACGCGCATGATCGCAAGCCCTCCCGTGAGAAGGGAAAACAGGACAAAAATCGAATCGGAGGAATTTCTATACAGCAGTCGGTTCAGTTGGTGATCGATATTGAGTGTTCTGTTCACGATTCGGTGAGGTTGTGGGCTAATAAACGGACCGGATCGAACAATACACTTTGGAATATAAGAAGTTATGATTTATAGACAAAACCTATACATGATGGAACAATAGTTGATGTGTGTAGCGATGTGAGTGTCCCGGGACTGTACAAGATGCGTACTTTTTCCGGTTTGACCGGCTTCCCGGCGGCGGTTTTGAGGGCCTGGGAAAGGCGCTACGACTTTCTGAAACCGATGCGTGGTTCCGGCGGACATCGGCTCTACACTGAGGCGGATCGGCGGGTGCTTGATTCGGTTCGGGAGTTGATGGAGCAGGGGCGTTCGATCGGAGAGGTCGCTCTGCTCGGACGAGACGTTTTGCTCGATCAAGCTGGCGACCGGTCGAATCCTGGCAGCGGTCCCGAGGTGTTTCGTTGGCGTGAGCAGTTTCTTCAGGGAGCGTTGATGCTTGATCGGAATGCCATGTGTCAGGCACTCGAAAAAGCGTTTCTTTCCTGTACTCCCGATACGGTGGTCGATGAGTTCATGATTCCTGTGGTCATCGAGATCGGTACGCTTTGGGAGCGGGGTGAATGTAGTGTGGCCTCTGAGCATATGGCTAGCGCTCTTATTACGCAGCGGATTCAGAAGCTTGTTCATTCTTTTTCTCAGGCAACGAATGGGCCCAAGGTGATCGTGGCCTGTTTTCCAGAGGAACAGCACGAATTAGGGATTTTGGTCCTGACGTATCGGTTGAGCTGTCAAGGATATCAGGTGTGCTATCTCGGTTCGTCGCTTCCGTTTGTAGACCTCCGGATCGCTCTCGAGCAGTTGCGACCGATGTCTTGCTACCTTTCGGCGACTCGGCCCAAGGTGTTTCAATCGTGCCGTAACGATCTGCTGAAGTTGGTTGGGGAATGGGGTGGAGAGGTGAAATTTTTTATCGGGGGAAGGGGAGTTGGTGGGGATCTCGAGGATTTGATGCAACTGGGCGTCAATACCGATGGAGTTTGCAAAACCGGTTAGAGAGTTCTGATTTGCTCCGGCTCGGATCGCGTCAAAAAATGAGATTGTTCTATTGTGTGGTCTTTGGGAGAAGAAGGTCGTTCAGGGCATTGTCGAGTTGATCGAACTGGAAACGGAATCCGTAGTTTTCGGCCAGCGTTGAACTCACCCTTTGGGAGTTGAGTAGAACACTGGAGAATTCGCCGAATAGATTTTGTAAAGCGAACTTGGGGGTGGGCAGAATCGCGGGTCGGCCGAGTGTTTTCGCCAGGCACTGGGTGAATTCACGATTGGTGACTGGCTGGGGCGAAACGGCATTGATCGGTCCTTCGAAATCGCTAGTGGCCATATGTAGGAGTAGAGCCACCAGGTCGTCAATATGAATCCAACTCATCCATTGGCTTCCGCTTCCCAGTCGCCCTCCGAGACCAAGCTTGAAGGGGAGAAGCATTCTCTTGAGTGCTCCGCCACGATTGTCGAGTACGATGCCGATTCGGGGAGTGACCACTCGAATTCCGTATTGGTTGGCTATACGGGCCTCTGTTTCCCACTTTTGGCATAGATCCGAAAGGAAATCGTGTCGGGGAGCGGAAGTTTCCGTGAGCATATTGTTGCCCTGTGATCCGTAGATCCCGATGGCAGACGCCGAGATCAAAGAGCAGGGATTTTTGGCTACACAGCGTACGGCATGGATAAGATTTCGGGTGCCTTCGATCCGGCTTTTTTCGATGCGGATCTTTTTGTCTCGGGTCCACCTTCCGTTGGCTATGGGTTCACCGGCTAGATGGAAGATGACATCAACATCTTCAAAGGCCTCCAGGGGAGGGGGCTCTGTAGTCGGGGACGGCCAGGGGTAAGCTTGAACATCCCCAAGAAGTTTCCGAATTCGGTCGAGTGATCGCCCAACAACCACCGGTTCGTCCAGATGGGCAATCAGCTGCTGTCCGATGAGGCCGGTGGCCCCGGTGACCAGAGCTTTCATGGTTGATTGACTCTATGAGGCGGGACGAAAGGGTGGACGTTCAGGAAAGGCGTTGGCGTCATCGATCTGGTAACTCGAATTCACAGTCGATTCGGTGAGTCGGGAAGTTCGAGAAGGCCAACGCCGAGGCTTCGTGGGGGGGTGAGGTTACCGAGTGACTGAAGACAAAAGTTCATGCGAGCGGTAGCCAGGATGCCCGTGGACAATGCAAATGCATTGTCCACGGACATCTGACCATTGCGTGGGGTTCTTTCTATGAATTTTGCTGATTGGATGTTCAGTGAATTAGAGGGCGGGGTCAAATTCCATGCAACATCTAATCATAAATTAGACAAAAGCTCAACAAATAAAATTTATTCACCAAGAATTTAATATGGTCTTTCGATTTTCTCGCAATCCAGGAGGCGAAAGTTTCGGGTGAAGGTCACCAAAGCGCTTCAGTCGAATCCTCGTTCGGAGGGTGGGGCTGTGGTTTTTGGAAAGGATAAACTCGCAGGCTTGCGTTGTGAGATAGGGATTTCGTTGATTGGGTTGGCTCTTGGGGCGAGGGCGACCTGGTCTTTACAAGGGCCTTGAAGTCTGTTTTGAGGATCCATCTGACGATCCGCAATGGGGGCATTCCTTCGGTCGCGAGTGTCGAGAGGTCGGGTTTTTTCCTGGGGCGCAATTCTTCGACTCCACCCTTGGCCGAGGCAATTGGGCGATCATGGAGGCTTCGCTTGGGGATGTTACTTCTTGAGATAGGTGATCGAAGCGGGGAGATGAGTGTCTGTTCGGGATCTGATTGAACGCGTGTGGAATGTATTCACCACGGAAAATCCATCTCGACGACAGACCAAAATTTTCATTACGAGGTCATGCGTGATGAGCGAAGGAGGGTCTCGGAATTTTTCTGCATGGGACCCCATGCAGATCTTGCTCGAACCTTTGTCTTCGCTTCTTTTTTGAGTGAATGTTGGCCTTGTTGTTCAAAAAGGAGGAGGAATCTATAATCCTCCAGAATTCTTGGCTCGTTATCGACCGAACAAAAATCATCCAATGGAGGTCCGGGAAGGAAGTCGGCAGGGCTGTCGCTTCCTTTGGAAATCTCCTCCAGGAAAGCTTTCAGGATCATGTCCAAAACCACCTCCCTGTTTCGTGTGTCGGGAATTCTTTTTTTACTTTTCTGGACACTTCCGGCTTGTGTCCATCGGCCGAACGAGTCTCGGGATGTTTCTGAGAAGAAAGCGCTCGAGGGTCCCCTTCGGAATCCTCATCAACTGACCTTTGTTGGTAAGCGGTGTGGCGAGGCGTACTTCAGTTCCGACGGAAAAAAGATCGTGTTTCAGGCGGAGATCGACCCCGAAAACCCTTTTTATCAGATCTACACCATGGACCTGGAAAATGGAGAGATGGAGAGGGTTTCGAAGGGTACAGGCAAAACCACTTGTGCCTATTTCCATTCGAGTGATCGTCAGATCTTGTTCGCGTCCACGCACCTGGACCCGGAAAGTCGCCAGAAGCAAAAAGACAAGTTGATCGAAAGAGCTCATGGGAAGAAAAAACGATATGAGTGGGACTACGATCCCGCATTCGATATTTTTTCGAGGAACCTGGAGACAGGAGTTCTGAGTCGATTGACTCGGGAGAAGGGGTACGACGCGGAGGGGGCTTACTCTCCGGACGGGAACTGGGTTGTTTTTGCGTCCAATCGTCATGTGTACGCGGGCGAGGTCTCGCAAGAGGACCGGAAGTATCTGGAAAAGGATCCATCTCGGTTCATGGAGCTTTATGTCATGCGTTCGGATGGGAGTGACGTACGCAGGTTGACTCATGAATCCGGCTACGACGGCGGCCCTTTTTTCAGCCCCGATGGAACCCGTATCGTATGGCGGCACTTCGAAGAGAGCGGACGTGTGGCCGAGATCTGGACCATGAATGTGGACGGAAGCGATAAGAGGCAAGTGACCCGATTGGGAGCCATGTCCTGGGCGCCTTTTTTTCATCCCTCTGGTCGATATATCGTGTTTACGACCAATCGACACGGTTACAAAAATTTCGAACTCTATATCGTCGACGCTCAGGGAGACAGGCCCCCTTATCGCCTGACACACAATGAGTCTTTCGACGGTTTGCCGGTCTTTGCTCCTGGTGGAGATCGGTTGGCCTGGACTGCGACCGATAATCCGCAGAATCGATCCCAGCTGTTTCTGGCAGACTGGGATCATTCAAAGGCTCTCGAACGCCTGGGTCTTGAAGCTCCCGGTGTCCCTGAGGAATCGATATCGAAGGAGCGGCCCAAATCGACCCTGCCGGTGCCGGCATTGCGCAAGCATGTGGAGGCTCTTTGTCGTCCGGAAATGAACGGAAGAATGACGGGGACCCCTGGGGAGAGGGCGGCCACCGCTTATGTGGCTGATCGTTTCGCGGAGATGGGTCTTGCTCCGGCTGGGGATAAGGGTTCGTATTACCAGGCATTTGACTTCAAGTCGGGGGTGTCGTTGGGGGAGGGAAACCGTCTCGAAGTGGCCACTACCCCCGACTTGAAAACCCTTCTTCGACTGGAGAAGAACTGGTTGCCTCTGGCATTCTCCAGAAACGGTTCATTCGATACGAACGAAGTGATCTTTGGTGGGTACGGAATTGTGACCCCACCGCAAACTCCGTCGAATCTTGCTCACCATTCGTACTCAAAAGAGACGGATCTGAAGGGGAAGTGGGTTCTGGTATTGCGAGATATGCCGAAGAATCTTCCCGGCGAAAAACGCAAGCATCTCTTGCCGTTCAGTTCATTGCGGGCCAAGGCCGCTCATGCGCGGAGTCGTGGAGCCCAGGGAGTTCTTGTGGTGACGGGTCCACTGACCCCTTTGAAAAAGGACCTGATCTCCCTTCGTGATAGCCAAGGAGGCGCGGAGTCGGGTTTGAGTGTCCTGGCGGTGGATCGTCAATTCGCGAAGAAGATCTTTGAGGCGGATGGCAGGGATCTTGCGCGCATTCAAGAACATTTGGATCAGGGGAATGGCGGCAAATCATTTCAGCTCAAGCACTTGGCTTTGACCGGAAAGATCGCCTTGAAGCGGGAGACGCGTCGAGGGCGCAATGTACTGGGGCGGCTGTCCGGGAGTGGGGACACGAAGCGAATGATTATCGTGGGAGCTCATGTGGATCATCTCGGTCAAGGAGGACACAGCAGTTCTCTTGCGCGTGGCGCGAAGAGACAGGAGGTTCATCATGGGGCCGATGACAATGCCAGCGGCACCGCGCTTGTTCTGGCTCTCGCCGAGAGGTTATCAGCTCGACAAAAGTCGGACCCGAATTCCCTTCGGAGCGATATCGTGTTTGCCGCCTGGTCTGGTGAGGAGTTGGGTCTTCTGGGTTCGCAGCACTTCGTAAGCGAGGTTTTCCCATCTGCCAATGGACGTACGACTCGAGATGGGTATGAGGTCGTTGTCTGTATCAACATGGATATGGTGGGGCGTTTGCGAAACAAGTTGATGTTGCAAGGGGTCGGCTCCAGTTCGGTCTGGAGAGAACTCATTCAGAAAATCAATCTGCGGACTCACCTTCCGCTCCTGTTACACGAAGATCCCTATCTTCCCACGGACGCCACCTCTTTTTATCTGAAGGGAATTCCGATCATCAGCGCTTTTACCGGAGCCCATCCGGATTATCATTCCCCGACCGACACTCCAGAAAAGATCAATTACGAAGGGCTAGGGCGTATCGGAAGCCTTTTGAAAGAACTCTTACTGGAGCTGGCCAATGTCGAAACTGTTCCCGACTATGTGGCCAAGAAAGGTCGCAAGAGGAAGGGGGGACGTGGTCTTCGGGTCTATCTTGGGACCATCCCCGATTATGCCGCTTCGGATGTTTCGGGGTTGAAAATTTCCGGATCGAGTAGTGGGTCTCCGGCGGAGAAGGCGGGGCTTTTGAAGGGTGATGTCATCGTCGAGTTGGATGGCAAGCCGATTGCGGATATTTACGACTTCATGCATGCGCTCAATTCTCTGGAAGCGAACAAGGCGGTCGATATCAAGGTGCAGCGCGAGGCCGGATTTCAAATGTTGAAGATCACGCCTCAGTTGCGGGAATAGAGCGTGGATCGGATCGCTTTCGAAATAGAAGATTCGTCAGGCATCCATGCTGATTCAGGAGCGGGTTTGGTCTTCCGGTTGAGCTTCTGTTTGACGACCAGAAGTTCATCGTTGGGAAACGGGATTTCCCTTGTTGGGGGAGGCTGCCTTCATCTGCTGGGTTGAGAAAACGTTTGCAAAGGTTATCGGAGAAAATGGAGACGCCTGCGACCGTGGACATGGGGAACCCCGGCTGTGCGCCACCAGAGCACGGGGAATGGAATCGGGTCCTTCTTCGAGAGCATGGCGTCGCGAACGGTTTCAATCTCTTTTCGTCGGGACGGAGATCGTTCGAGAAGGCGGTCGAGAGCGTCTGCGGCCGCCTGAGGTTGGCCACGCAAGAGGTGCCACCAGGCTCGGGTCGTCCACAGGGCGTCCAGAGGTGGTTTCAGTGGGTTGTTTGACCGGGCTTCATAGGCCAGGAGACGTTGGGGGAAGGCTTTGCCATAACGTCCGTTTTCGAGATCGAAGGCCGCTCGCCAGATGGCGCTGAAATTGTCGGTTCCCGAGGGAATCACCTCCTCCATGCGCGCCAGAAAAATCTTTCGAGCCTCACGGTCTCCGGCTTGGCTCCGGGCCCAGAGCGCATTCATTCCAAAAGAAGTCTGTGGGTTACGAGAGCAGTTTTGAAGAAAGGTTCCAAGCAGTTTTCGCTCGGGAACAAGAATTCCGCATAGGAGAGCGAGGTTGGTTTTTTCGGGTTCGATCAATTTGGAACTGTCTGCGTAAAGTTCTTGGAGGGAGTCGATTTTCGTGAGAACGATCGGGCGCAGTGTGGGATTCAGGGCAAGGCGACAGAGGGATCCGAGGGCATTGATTCGAATCGGGGTCGGTAGATCGGGGAGGGTGGAAATGAGGAGTTCGACGGTTTGCGGAGTCGGGATCTGGCTCAGGAGTTCAGCGACTCGACATCGAAGGTCGCCCGGCCGGTAGGGACGTATGACATCGATCCATCGGGAAGGCCCGAACGAGTATGTCAGGCGATCGACCACCGCGATGTTCCCCGGCAAGTTTGGGTTCTGGCGGTAGAGTTCGTGGAGGATCGGCTGCGCTTCCCGTGGGAGACCACACGCTGCCAGGAGTCCAGCCGCTTCGCACCGTACCCAGGGGTCCTCGCTATGAGTGAGAGATCGGGCCAGTGGGATCCACTCCGGGGACGGCCAGCGTTGAAGAAACCACGCGAGTAGCCAGGTGGATTCGATCGGCATCTTCCGATCTCGTGCCGGCGCCTTCAGGGAGTCGAGGCCCTGGCGACGTACGATCCAATCGAGCGAATTGGTGAGGCTGGACTTCGGGAAGGAGAAGGGAACACCATGCCGTCTGAGGAGGACGCTTTCGAGTTGATTCCGGCTTAGTCGTCGATCGAGAAGCAATTGGAATTCGACCCGAGATTGGGTGCAGGAGTCTCCCAGTGCTCGGAGAGCCTGGCCGATTGGGATACGATCAGCGCGTTCAATCGACAGAAAAGAAAACATGTTCTGATAATTGAGTCTGATCTTGCCGTATCCGAGTGCGATCTCCTCGAGAACATCGGAGCCCTGGAGTTGTTGCATGGGTAGGGTGGCGTGAAATTCGAGGGTTTCGCTCTGCGATCGGTGTGCGCGCAGAACCGTTTCGCGTAGGGTGGAAGAGGTCGAGCAGACTGGGCCGGCCACGGAGAGGGCGAGACCCCGGAACCACTCGGGAAGGTCCTCGTTTTCGATGATTCGGGCGAGAGTCCATGCGAAGCGTCGAGATTTGCGTTCAAGATCCTTCCTGGACGCTGGATCGCCGAGGAACAGACCTTTCACTAACAAGGTGCGGAGCAGGAAAGATTCTTCGTGGAGAGTCCGCCGACGAATCTGGCGGGCCACGGCGGCGATCCGGGGGGACGGTTTCGAGAAGGACGATTCGATCGCAGAGAGTCCGGCTAGACCCGCTGCGACCAGCGCCTGCCGGGCCGCAAGGGAGTCGGTTTCGATGGAGCTTTCGAGTTGGATGGCCCATTGAAGCAAGGCAGGAGTGGAATCGGGAACCGTCCCGAAAAGAGGATCGATCGAGGCTTTTGCGTCGGTTCCCCAGCGGGCAATCCAGCCGGCAGCGGTGGGGTGGAAATATTTGGCGTGTTCTTGAAAGAGTCCTCCGTGGGCGAAGAAGGTGGACACGCTTAGAGGGGGGCGAGATCGAGAGTAACGAGCGAGGAAGGAGCCCAGAGACGCCTCGTAGGCGAGAGGATTGACGAGTACCGCTTTTCCGAAAGCATCGAGAGCAGAGGATCGTTTTTCGAGGGCGAGCAAGGAGAAGCCCAGGCCGGTCAGGGCGTGGCTAGATTGAGAACGATTGGCCACCTTCTGGTACACCGTTGCCGCGCCTTCGAAAGCGGAGATCTGGAAGAGGAGGTCTCCATAGGTGAGTGCCACCTCATCATTGTCGGGTTGGGAGTGGCGCAGGGCTGGAAGGATTTTGCGTACTTCTGGCAGGTCGATGGACCAGGTCAATGGGCGGATTTCGATGAGTTGATCCGACAGGGAGACAATATGGACCCAGTGGAGCCCGGAGAGGGTCGCGTTGCGATCGGGGTGGCAAAGGGAGCGGATCCTCAGGAGCTGTCGCGTGGGGGTCGGTTCCTGTTCCAGCGCGGCTTCAAAATCCGATTGTGCCCGTTTGAATTCGCCCAGCTTCAGGAGAATTCGACCGCGTGCTTCGAGATCGTCGGGACGACCCTCCAGGTCGATGCAGCGGCCGAGATGCTGTATCGCCTGCCTCTGGAGGCCTCGAGATCGGGCGATCTCGGCGAGGAGAGCGTGCGGTCGAGGGTCCTCGGGCACCGTTCCGGAGTAGCGCTTGAGAATCGATTCCGCCTGTTCGAAGGAAGCGTGGGAGCGTAGCGAATCGACCCACGCCTCGACCGGTTGAAAGGAGTCGGGAAAGGCTTTGCAGAGAGTTTCGAGTTGTTGTTCTTTCGCGTCGTTCTGTTCGGGAAGGGAAGCCAGTGCGCGCTCGACCTCTTTTTGTCGCAGCTGTCGGGCTTGACTTCGAGCGAGCCGGGATTCTGCCGTTTGTCCCAGCGCCAACAGGATCTTGCTCTCGAGATCTTTCAGGCGCGCGACCTTGGGATTCTTCTCGACCGCTCCTTGGATGTTCTCGAGGGCTTCCGCCGGTTTTTTTTGGGCGAGCAGGAGGCGAGCGCGCAACTCCGATATCTCGGTGGTGTGAGGGAGATCGAGAAGCGGCGCTATTCGGAGGGACGCGGATTCGAGTTCCCCGGAATCCAGTTCGATGCGTGCGAGCTCCAGACGCAGATCTCGGTGCTGGGGTTTCAGAGAAAGAGCCTTGCGTAGTAGGGAGATGGCCTCGATGCGATGTCCCGAGCGCCGAAGAGTCCGGCTCTGGTTGATCAGAACGGCGACGCGTTTTGAACGAAATTGGTCCAGTAAAAAGAGTCCCCCGCCGATCGTCAGGAGGAGAAGGAGGCACGCCAGGGAGGCGGTGATCGGTCGGGAACGGATCCAGCGCGAGATGTGCTCGACGTATGGGATCGGTCGGGCTCGGATCGGTTCTCCATCGAGAAAGCGGCGTATGTCCTTGGCAAACTCGGTTCCGTTGATGTATCGGTCCGAGTGACGGTGTGAGACCGCTTTCATGAGGAGGATCGAGATATCGCGATGGAGATCGAATCTCGAGTCCCGAATGGGAGGAACGGGACCACGCGATAAGCGCTGGAGCATGGTGATCGGATTCTTGTCCAGAAACGGTGGGGCGCCCGAGAGCGCTTCGTAGAGGACGATTCCTAGCGCGTAGACGTCGGTGGACGGGGCGATCTCCTGGTCGAGGGCTTGCTCCGGGGCCATGTACGCCGGGGTGCCGATAAGGAGACCGCTTTCGGTCAGTCGTACGTCTTCCGAGGTGATCCGTCGAGCCAGGCCAAAATCGGTGAGAATCGCGCGGCCCTCGCCGTCGAGAAGAATGTTGGAAGGTTTGACATCTCGGTGGACGATCCCTCGATCATGGGCGTAACCGAGGGCGAGGGCGATGTCGTGGATACGCTCGAGGATTTCGCGAATGGATCGGTCTTGTTCGAGCCATTGATTCAGCGTAGGACCCGGAATCAAGTCCATGACCAGGTAGGGCGCGGCTTGGTCCGAGCCGACCTCGTACACGCGGACGATGGATGGATGGGTCAGGTCGCAGGCGACCTGGGCTTCCCGGAGAAATCGCGCTACCAGTTCCTCTGTGCCGCCGATGAGGACTTTGAGGGCCATTTCTCGTTCCAGTTCGGGATGCCAGATCCGGTGAACCTTGGCCATCCCTCCTTCACCGAGAAAACCACGAATCGGATAGCGACCGATCTGCGGGGGCGATTCAATCTCCGATTTCTCATCGATTTCCTCCTTCGTCTCGACCAGGGTTTGGCAGAAGGGGCAACTTTGATCGAGTTGGTGGGTTTTCCCGCACTGTTTGCAGCGTATCGAGGAATCGGTCACATCTCGAATCCTGCATGAAATGTCGATCGGTTGCCAGGTCGGGGCACAAAGGAAATCCGTTTACGGATTCGGTCTGAATCGTGATGAATCATTTTGCTCCGGATCCGTCCAGTTGCAATTCGATGGCGTGAGGACGAAGCGCGTCGATGAGAAACTGAATATGATCTCGAAGTTCCACTCCCAGTAGTGCGCATCCGGTTCGGACCTCTTCGCGGTCAACTCCGGCTGCAAAGCGTTTGTCCTTGAATTTCTTCATGACACTCTTGGGTTGTAGGGTGGTGAGGCCTTCGGGTCTGACCAGTGAGCAGGCGCCGATGAAACCGGACAGTTCATCGCACGCGAGTAGAGATCTGTCCAGAGGGGAGATTGCGGGTACGCCCCAGTGGGTGTAGTGAGCGCTGATGGCGTAGGCCAACGCATCTTCCTTGCGTTGGCGAAGCCAGGCCACGATGCGATCAGGGTGCTCTTCTGGCCATCGATCGTAGTCGGCATCGTGGAGCAACCCGGCTAAACCCCAGACTTCTTCCTCCTGTTCGCCTGCTCCGTATCGGTGAGCGGCTGCGCGCATGGCGATCTCGACCGCTCGGGCATGGCGTCGCAGGGCTTCGGAGGGGGTCCATTCACAGAGGTGAATCCAGGCTTCGTCTCGGGTCAGGGTCATGAATGGGGATTGTATGTGGTTTGGCTTTTGAGGGGGCAAAATTAGTTGAACGGCTTCCGTGGAACGCCCCCTTCACCGGAGCAAGGTCGGATCCTTGGTATTGTTTGGATAACAATATGTTATCTTGATATTACTATTTGGGTCGGTTTGGAGGTCTACTTGAACGAATTGCGTCTGGAAAACACCCTGAAAAGTCATCGGGAGAGATTGCGTCTATCCCAGCAGGTGCTGGGGCAGCGGGTGGGGGTAAGCCGTCAGGCCATTCTCGCCATCGAGGCGGGTCGACAGGTTCCCTCTACCAGCCTTGGGTTGCAGTTGGCTCATGCTCTGGGGTGTCGTTTCGAGGAACTCTTCCAACTGATTCCTGGCGGTGGATTCGAGGTTCGCATCGCCTCGACGGGTGAAGAGTGTGTTCGTGGAATTCCCCAGGGAACGCGCGTGGCTGTGGGGTGGGTCGAGGATCAGTGGGTGGCTCATCGCCTGTCTCTCGATGGGGCGATCGCAGCGGACGCGGTTGTGGAGTCAGCAAGACCTCCTGGGAAGGCAATCGTTCGGCCCTTTCTCACGTCGCCACAACTCCAGAACAATCTACTGGTAGCCGGGTGCGCCCCGATTCTCGGCGCTCTCGGTCAGCGGGTAGATGAACGCTACTCTGACGCACGGGTAACTTGGTTGCCTGCGAGCAGTCGCCGGGCGATGGAGTGGTTAGAGAATGGTTTGGTTCACGTGGCTGGTATTCACCTTTCCGATACCCAAGCCGGGGAGGACAACGCGTCCGAGGTTCTTCGGACCTTTCCTGATCGACGTATGCTTCTGGTCAACCTGACCCGTTGGCGACAGGGCCTGGTCCTCGCTGCTGGCAATCCGCTGTCCATTCGGGCTGTTGCCGACCTGTTACGCCCCGGTCTTCGGATCGTCCGGCGCGAAGAGGGAGCCGGCGCGCATAAGCTGATTACCCGTTTGATGGCCTCCGAGGGAGCGGGAGATGTCGAGTTGACAGGGCCTTTCGCGGGTGGGCACGCGGATGTCGCTCGACTGGTTGAATGTGGAGCGGCGGATGTCGGGGTGGCTATCGAGAGCGTGGCTCTCGCATCGGGTCTTGAGTTCTTGCCGTTGGTCGAGGAGCGTTTCGACCTCGTTGTGCCGTTGGATCTGGCCTCTTCGGTTCCGGTATCACGACTGATCGATGTGCTGGACGATTCCAGGTTTCGGAAAGAGATGGAGCACCTTCCCGGGTATGACGGTGAATGCAGTGGACACGTAATCACACTTGGCGGTTCGTAGGGGGAATGGCGTGAATCAATTCTCTCCTCGCAAGCCTCGAGGGTATCTCCTGGTTTTCGTGTTGATTGCCACCCTCTCTTTTGCGGCCAAGTGCAAGAGCAATCAGAGCGCGCGCCATGAACTTCATGTTTATGCCGCTTCTTCGTTGACCGATGTTTTTCAGGATTTGGAAAAGGTTTTCGAAGATAGATATCCCGACATCAATTTGCTGGTGAGTTTCGCGGGGAGTCAGGTGCTTCGACTTCAGATCGAGCAAGGGGCGACAGCCGACGTATTCGCCTCGGCCAATCGCAACCATATGAAGGCCCTGATGGGGGCTGACCGGTTGGAGGAGAGTTGGGTTTTTGCGCGTAACGAACTCGCCCTGATTGTCCCCAAAGACAACCCTGCGAAGATTGACACCTTTACCGATCTTCCACGGGCTGCCCGTCTGGTGATCGGTACTCAGAACGTTCCGGTAGGAGAGTACACGCGGGTCGCCTTGCGTCGGGTGGCCGATGAATTTGGGAACGATTTCGATTCCGTCGTTCTGGGGCGAGTGGTTTCTCAGGAGAGCAACGTGCGACTCGTTCGGGCTAAGGTCGAGTTCGGGGAAGCGGATGCGGCGATTGTCTATCGAACCGATTCGATTTCGTCCAAGAGTGTCCGGAGTATTCCGATCCCGCCTCGATGCAACGTACGCATTGACTACACCATTGGCCTTCTTCGGGGAACTCCGAACAGATCGCAAGCGCTCAAGTGGATTTCTTTTGTGTCTTCGGATACAGGGCGTGATGTTTTGGCCTCCCACGGTTTTTTGGTGAGCCGATGAGTTCAGAAGCCAATCGGGCTGACCGTCGAGGCATCCAATTCCTCCTGACCTTGCCGATGCTCGGTCTTTTGCTCGTGCCGGTGATTGGGCTGGTTTTCTCTTCCAGTCCGGGAGATTTGCTTGCGGGCTTCAGGCATCCCCTTTTTCAGCCGGCTCTGGTCCTGAGTGCAAAAACCACTCTGATGAGTTTGGGGATTACGGTTGTCATGGGGACACCGTTGGCGTGGTGGCTGGCTGTCGATTCAGCGCGTCGAACCTGGGGGGTTGAGATCCTCCTCAACCTTCCGATCTGCTTGCCTCCGGCGGTGGTCGGAATTGCACTGTTACACACTTTCGGCCGCAGCGGTCTATTTGGAAGTGAGTTGGCGATGCTGGGAATTCAGATCCCTTTTACGACTGCCGCGGTTGTCTTGGCTCAGGTTGTCGTCTCCGCTCCTTTTTATGTGCAAGCTGCGACCGCCGCTTTTGGTCGTGTGGATGGAGATCTTTTGATCGTGGCACGTACTCTTGGACAATCTCCTGCCGGCGCTTTTTTTCGGGTCGCACTTCCTCTGGCGCTGCCTGGACTGATCGGTGGAGCGGCTCTCTCCTGGGCACGGGCGCTGGGAGAGTTCGGAGCGACATTGCTTTTTGCTGGCAACCTCTCCGGAACGACCCAGACCATGCCGCTTGCCATTTACACGGCACTCGAGTCTGACATCCGGGTTGCTCTGGCTCTCGCGCTCGTGTTGGCGGGAGTTTCGGTCGTGCTCTTGGTCTCGTTGCGTGCCGTTCCCGGATTTTGGATGCGTCGCTGTCATCCGGTGGCGGGATTCGTTCCGGATGGAACGAGAAGGGGGAGTCCGTGAGCTGGCAGGTCGAGATCTGTATGGATATCGGAGAACTCGAAATCGATGTGAAAATCGAGGGAGGAGTCGCGCCGGTTGCTCTGGTCGGCCCCAACGGATCGGGCAAGACGACTCTGCTGAGAACGATTGCGGGCGCCTATCGTCCTCGGTCGGGCCGGATTTCGATCGATGATCGACAGATATTCGACTCCAAGAGTGGGGTCGATCTGGCTCCCGAGAAGCGTCGTGTTGGGTATGTTCCTCAGGGGTACGGTCTTTTTCCTCACCTGAATGTACTCGACAACGTGAGTTTTGGATGGAGAGGGGAGAGTCGCAGAGCGAATCGACACCGAGCTGCCGCGGAGTTGCTGGAGCGGATGGGTTTTGGGTATCTGATTTCGCGGACATCCTCGGTACTGTCGGTGGGAGAACAGCAGCGGGTCGCGATCGCCAGGGCTTTGATGATCGATCCACAGATTCTGCTCCTGGATGAACCGCTGGCAGCTCTGGATGTTTCTGCTCGCCGGACTCTGAGGAGCTATCTTGCCAAGTATCTGGTCGAGCAGGATGTTCCCGCGCTCATCGTTACCCACGATGTGCGCGATGTTCGGGCATTGAAAGCGACGGTTTATGTGATCGAGACGGGAAGGATCGTTCAGAGCGGATCGGTCGAAGATCTCCAAGCTCATCCGGCCAGCGAATTCGTCGCCGAATTTTTCGATTCTGGTGTAGTGGCCTCGTAAAGATTCCCTTCGAGATAGGGTCTTACCGTCGAGTGGCTTATGGGGTTGGTTCGCTTGCTCCGGAACCTTTCGCCTCTCGAGGTTGTTCTTTCTAGGCGGTCCTTTGCCAAAACGGTCCGGGCCTTGTTACAGAGTGTTTACGAGGAAAGAGGGTTTCAGGACGTATCTTTGGGTAGACGAAATCGATCGTTCTCCCCTATGAGGATTCCAGTCATGAACCGTTTAACCATTGTCGAAATGTTCCTGTTGATCTCGCTGTTTTCCAGTTCCACGATCTGGGCTCAAGGGAATGCTTCAGGTGTTGCTCAGAATCGCCAGGTGTCTTTGCTCAACGCGTTGGGCTGAGGAGGACACGCCACGGCGCACCGGGTTCCGGTGCATGTGACCGCTGTTCGGGTAAGAATCGAGATCGAGGGTCGACTGGCTACCACAATTCTCCAGATCGATCTGGAGAATTCCTCCGGCGTGGCCCAGGAAGCCAAGCTCGAGTTGCCGGTTCCTGGGGGGGTGGTGGTTCGTCGATTCGCCTTTCATGAGTCCGGGGGAAAGGGGAGCGCTCGACTCGTCGCGGCCGAGGAGGCACGTGAGGCCTACGAGGCTCTGGTTTCCCGAACCCGCGATCCGGCGCTCCTCGAGTTTGTTGGTCACTCCTCTCTTCGGACGAGTGTTTTTCCGGTTCCGGCCGGAGGAAAACAACGGGTGCGTCTGGTTTACGAGGAACTTCTCCCGGTGGATGGAAATCGGATCGATTATCAGCTTCTGCGTGCCGAGACGACTCGCGAAGCGATTCCCTGGGAAGTTTCAGTGCGTGTGCGGTCCAACGATCCGATTGCGACTCTCTATTCTCCAACCCATCAGACCCAGTTGAACTGGAACAGTTCCGGTGAGGCGACACTCAACCTCGTTCCCGACGCTCGTCGCGAACCCGGTCCGTTCCGACTGGTAATCTTGCGCCGGTCCAAAGCGGTGACCGGCTCCCTGATCCTCCATCCCGACCCGGAAAAGGGAGGAGGAACTTTTCTCTTTCTGGCCGGGGCACCTGGTATTCAGGAGGGTTCAGATAATCGGAGCCAATCACGTGAAGTTACCCTGGTTCTCGACCGATCGGGCAGCATGAGAGGTCCGAAGATGGAGCAACTTCGTCGGGCTGCGCGGCGTATTCTGAAGTCGTTGGGACCCGAAGAGTATTTCAATCTCATCGCCTATCATCAGGCGGTCGACTCGTTGTCTCCGACTCCCCTGCTGGCAACTCAGGAGAATGTCGCTCGTGCGCTTCGCTATATCGAGGGCATCGTTCCCATGGGGGGGACCCATCTTTACTCGGCTCTGGGCACGGCGCTTCGGCAACCTCCCAGTGAAGGATCTTTGCCGGTAGTCCTTTTTCTCACCGACGGTCTTTCGACGATCGGAGAGACCTCGGAACGTGCGATCCGGGATCTCGCCACGAAGGGCAATCCCCACCAAAGGCGGATTTTTACCGTTGGGGTCGGGCTCGATGTCAACACCCCGCTACTCGAAGCCCTGGCCGATCGTTCTCGCGCTCGGGCTACTTTTGTTCTTCCCGGAGAGGATATCGAGAACCGGATGGCGCGACTGTTTCGAAAACTTTCGGGACCGATCCTGTCTGGGCCTTCGTTGCGGGTTTTGGATGCCAACGGCCGTCCGACACCCGGTCGGGTGATGGACTTGCACCCTGGGTTGATCCCGGATGTTTTCGTCGGGGACCAGCTAGTTCTTCTGGGGCGTTATCGGGGAGAGGGGGATGGGATCTTCGAGCTTCGGGGAAACCACCAAGGCAGACAGGTGCGCTTTTCGACCCGGGTTTCCTTTTCCGGAGATAAGGGGCGTAACGGATTTGTGGCTCGACTCTGGGCCCACCGACAGATTGCCCGGTTTGTCGATGCGCTGCGTCAGATGGGAGCCGATCGGTTGGAGGCAGGGTCCTCCTTCGGAATGGACGATCCGCGTCGACGAGAGCTTGTCGATGAGATCGTTCGTCTTTCTCTGAAGTTCGGGATTCTGACCGAATACACGGCTTTCTTCGCTCGAGAAGGGGTCGACCTCTTTCGAAAGGATCAAATTCTCACCGAGGCCTGGAAAAATCTACAGAAACGGGCTCTTCGGGTTCGGTCGGGTGTCGGTTCGGTCAATCAGAGTCTGAATGCACAGATCCAGAAGGATCAGAAGTGGCTGAATCACAAAAATGTCTTTTTGAACGAAAACCTGGAACGAATCGAGCCCGGCGGCGTCCAACAGGTTGCGAATTTAGCCTTCTTTCGACAGGGAGAACGCTGGGTCGATAGTCGGATACTGAACCGTTCCATGAAACCTAAGATCAAGAGAACCATAGAGTTCGGAACAGAGGAGTATCGCAAGCTACTTTTTCGGTTAATCCCAATGGGGCAACAAGGAGTTCTCGCTCTCCGGGGTGAGGTGATTCTCGAATCCGATGGCGAGACGGTTCTTGTTACCCCCCCAAAATAGAGATACAAAATCCCATTCAATCAGGAGTTTTACGATGAAATCGACGAATTTTCTTTTGGCCTTTCTGCTTACATTCGGACTTTTTTTCCCGGCGAACACACCGGTTCTTGCTGATGAGGTCGAATCCGATCCTCCGCGTATCCAGCTGGCGATCCTTCTGGATACCAGCGGCAGTATGCAAGGATTGATCAATCAGGCTCGCGCTCAGCTCTGGAAGGTTGTCAACGAGTTTGCCACCGCTAAGAAAGCGGGTGTTCGTCCGACTCTCGAGGTTGCACTTTATGAGTACGGAAAGCAATCGATTCCGGCCAGTGAAGGGTTTTTGCGCATGATCGTGCCGCTCTCCACCGATCTCGATCGAGTTTCGGAGGAGCTGTTCGCGCTCACGACCAACGGAGGCAACGAATTTTGTGGACACGTGATTCAGGCCGCCACTCAGGGGCTCAAGTGGAGCGAGAAGAGTGATGATCTGAAGGTGATCTTTATCGCCGGCAATGAGCCCTTTACCCAGGGAACGGTCGAATATCAGAAAGCCTGTCGAGACGCGATCGCTCGAGGCATTCAGATCAACACCATTCACTGTGGTAAGGAAGCGTCGGGGATCGCCGGCAAGTGGAAGGATGCCGCGTCTCTCGCTGATGGGCGTTTCATGAACATCGATCACAACGCAACCGCCGTGCACATTCCGGCGCCTCAAGACAAGCGAATTGCCGAACTGGGCGGGAAGCTGAACGACACCTATCTCGCTTTCGGACATAGAGGAGCGCAAATGCAGAAACGTCAGCTAGAGCAGGATGCCAACTCGGAAAAGGTTTCACCGGGAGCGAATCTTCAGCGGACAATGAGTAAGGCTTCCAGTTATTACAAGAATGCGCACTGGGATATGGTCGATGCGGTCAAGGAGAAGAAGCTCAAGCTCGAAGAGATGAAAGAGGAGGATCTTCCCGAAGAGATGCGCAAGATGACTTTAGAGGAGAGAAAGGCCCATCTGGAAAAATTGGCTGCCGAGCGGAAAAAGCTCCAGGAGGAGATTCAGGTTCTCCATGAAGCGCGCAAGAAGTTCGTAGCTGAAAAGCAACGTGAACTCGCGGGCGATTCGGGGAATACCCTCGATCGGGCCATGATTGGTGCCGTGCGTGAGCAGGCTGTGAAGAAGGAGTTCAAACTGGAAAAATAGTTCCGGATCTTCTGATTTCAGAGGTCGGTAAGAAGCCGCTTCTCGGATCGCTGGCAGGTCTTCGCCTGTCAGCGATCTGCGTTGGGGCTTGAAATTCTTTCGTTGATAAGCTTGGATTCTCGGGGTCTCTATTCCGGATCGGCGCAATGTGGTTACACTGTTTCTGCGTCGAGTTCACCCATCGTTTGCTGAGCGCGGAGAGGTTTTCATGAATCGTGGACGAAATGTTCTGGCCACGGAGTTGCGTTCGTGCTGTAAGGATCCGATGACCGGGTTCTTCCGGGACGGCTACTGTCGGTACGGTCAAGAAGACCTCGGTTTGCATACGGTTTGCGCGCGCATGACCGAAGAGTTTCTCATTTTCTCGAAAGCTCGAGGCAACGATCTGAGTACACCGGTTCCCGAGTTCGGGTTCCCGGGTTTGCAGCCCGGTCAGTGCTGGTGCTTGTGCGTTCTGCGCTGGAAAGAGGCGTTCGAGGCCGGCGTGGCGCCCCCGGTTTGTCTCGAGGCCTGTCACGTTTCGGTTCTCGAATTCGTGGACCTGGAAGATCTGCAGGCCAACGCCATCACCCCCTCTTGTTGAATCGCTCTGGAAAAGGTCTTTTCTCGGTTGTCGGAATTGTCCCCGTTTACCAGGTACGGAGGATCAGTTCGAAGAGTTTCTGTCCGGCAAGATAGGCTGTCGGGAAGATGAGCAAAGCGAAGAACCGGAGGGTTCGTTCCGTCCAAGACACCACGGTTTGGGGGACGATCGGGATTGCGAGGGAAGATTCGTTCATCTTTCTGTTCTCCTGAAATAAAACGGTTTTATGGCAGATGGGGAGGGGGTCCCAGTTCCTGAGGTCACCATCTCGAAATTGCAATCGCAGTGCCAGAATCTGAGTGGATGAGCGCATATTTTGAGATTCAGAAAGTAGGCCATTCGTAACCTATGCCCCCACAGTTGGTTCCATGCAAGCGATCAAGTGACTCTTGGGTGCTGGCTCAGGGGGGAAGTACTCAGGAAGATTGGCCGGGTGGTGGGAAACACCACAACGTACCCGAGGAACTGTCGAGAAATGAGGCGGTTTACGAGAAGGCAACTGGCGCGAGGGTGACTTCCATCTTTCAGGAGGCGAGAGAGGAGCTTAAGGCCTTTTCTGTATGACTTTACGTTGTGCTGAAGAATCCGTCTGTTTCAAGGCTCGAATATTTTTTGAATCGGTTTGAAAGCGAGGTGTTGTTCGTTACGGATAGGCCATTGAGCAGAACATGACCTTTACTTTGGAGTGAATCCGATGCGAAGAACCAACCGAACTTTTGACCGCCATATTGGCAATTTCTTGAATACTCGCCCCCGTTTCTCGATGCGTGTCATCGGCTACCGTCAGGAGCCTTGGTGGGTATTCCCGGTCGATCGGATCGGTGTCAATCCTCTCCCGACCCCATGACGCGGATCGTAGGAGTCCAAGACGGTGGGATTCGAATCGGAGTTGGCAATCCAACGAGGCCCGAACAGAATGTCGGGCCTCGTTTCAATCGGTAGAGATTTGTCACCTGAGCTCAGGGAAGGGTCAGGATCGAACTCGCTGCGCCGGTCCGGGAGTCGCTAGTCTTGACGACCTCGATCCGGTAGGTACCTGCATCGAAGCCGCTCAGATCGACGGTGGCGGATCCGGAGACGGCGGCGAGTCCGGTCTGGAGCGTGGTGGAGCTTCCGTCGCGAATCCAGCTGGTGCCGTCGGCAACCATCGGTTGGATCCGGAGGATCAGGGTTGCGCTCGAGTCGAGATCCCACCGTCCGGTGAGATTCCAGGAGAGGGTGTGCAGACCGGCTCCGGTAACGGAGACGGAGGTGATTTCGACGAAGCAGGCGTTGCTCCAGGTGACGTACTTGGTGTCGGTGCTCCAGTCGTCGGGATGGTCGTAGTTGGCGCCGGCGTTGTAGTACTGCATGTTCCGGCGGTTGTTGAAGAAGGGTTCTTCTCGACCCGAACCGATGGAAAGGACCAGATCGGTGTCGACCACCCCTTTGGTGGCCTTCCACATCAGCTCGTACTGAGAGAGTTCCCGGGGTCCGTCACTTTTTGGGGTGGGGTCGAAACGCTGCCATCCGTAAAAGTCGCCCATCCAGACCTCGGCCCAGCGGTGGAAGGGTTTGTCCTTGGAACTCTCGCCTACTCCCAGAAAGGTGTCTCCGTTGGTGTCGTAGGAGACCTCGGTGCCGGAGGCATCCTCGTAGCGATTGCGGAAGCGACTGGTGCCGACCCATCGGGCTGGGATGCCGAGTGAGCGGCACAGCCCCACCAGCGTGAAGGCGGAGGTCGAACAGCTCATCTTCTCGTTTCCTGACGTTGCGTCCCAGAGCAACTCCATCTTGAGGTTCGAGGGGTGGTAGGCGTAGTGTCCGGCGTCGGGGTCGCCGACATTCCCGTATTCGTAGTGTTCGGTGATGAATTCGAGGATGTTGCGCGCTCGCCAGTAGGGGTTGCTGGAGAGGGCCGAAGAGCCGTATTCCTCGTTCATGGCCTCCTCGATTCGATCCAAGAATTCGGCGTAGGCGGCGGCGTCGCTCATCCTGTAGATGGTCGAGCAGTCGTCCAGATAGCCGGGTTCGGTCGATCCGCTGGTGTCGCAAAGGTGGGGGTAGAGGTACTGACGAAAGTTGGAGGTGACGACATCGACGTCGTAGGTTGAGGTGATTGTCTCGCCGGCGGAGATTGTTCCATCATAACGGGATTGGACCACCAATTGGCGACTGCTGCTGTCTCCGGCCGGGTCGTAGTTCTCGATGGTGATCGAAGCGCAGGGGTGGCTCGACCTGGAGAGGGAGAACGGGTCGTAGTTCTGGCCGGGGCGCTTGGTTCGGGGGTGTACCAGGCCCAGATTCTGGGTGAGGCCGGCGTGATCCCGGTCGTTCTTGGAGGTCGAGGATTTGGTGACCTGGATATGCCGGACCTTTCGGTTCCACTGGTGCGGGGTGTCGAGATTTTCGGTGATCCGGATGCGGTGGATCTGATCGGGACCGGAGATCCGGTCGACGGCCCAGAGGACGCCATCTCCACAGGCGAGGCCGTAGATCTTTTTCTTGCCGGGACTGTCGAAGTGGAAGAGGCCGCGTCCGTCGGGAGCGTGGGCCAGATAGAGATACTTGTTGTAACTGGTCGCCCACAAGTACTCGGTCGAACCGAACTCCATCGAGGCGAGTCCGAATGCGGGAGCTCGTGAATAGGCGCCCGAAGAGACCTCGCGACCGCTATTGGGGAGGTGTTTGGCGGTCGGGAAGAGGGTGAACGAATCCGACGGATTCGATTCGGGAATCGAACCGTTGTGACGCCTCTTCTTTTCGAAAGAAATCTTGGGTCGGGGAGAGTGGAGATTCGAAATCGATTTCACAGCGATCGATCTTCCCAACCGTAGCCGGAGAATACCTCGTCGCACCTGTTCCCTTGCGGTAGGGAACGAGGAAGAGTTGTAGC
>JASMLP010000095.1 GCA_030748635.1 Planctomycetota bacterium | reverse complement strand
AAGGGGCTTGCCAAAACGCGCTCCAATTCCCCAGAACAAAACTCCCAGCAGCATTCCACCGTGCACCACGAGAAGAACCATCGGGAACTGAAACAGCTCCTGAAAAAAGTCCGGTGGGTCCAGAAATCCATGAACCACCTCATCCACAACCACAGTGTGGACTCCCAACGATTCCAGCAGATCGAGCACCAAAAACGCGTGATCCGCTTTTCCCAGACCTTGATTATTCAAGATATCCGGATCGGAAAGCACGTGAACCAAGGGAAAATTTCGTTCCCTCACAATCAACGCGTTGCGAGAAGAACCGACCACCGCTTCGACTCTTTTATCGGCAACTAAAAATCGCAGGTCGCGCACATTCAATTCACGTTGAACGCCACCAAAACTTTGCACAGATTGAGCCGAGCCGGAAGATTGGATTTCTCGCACCTCCCCCAAATTGATCGACTTCATGCAGTTACGGAAATCGTCCCCGGAAAGACGGCCGACCCGCCTCACCCATCCCCTCCGCTCCCCTGAAGGACTCCCTTTCCACTTGGGCAGAGCAAGAAGCAGAGGCGACTTCCGGATCAAACATCTTCCCCTCAAGTAACCCAGCTTCTGATTCTGGTACTCCTGGGACGGTTCGAGCACAAACAGTGCACGCCCCGGCCCGAGCATGGATTCCGGACGGTAAACACCTTGAATCACCCGATACCCGTTGGCGCGGAGAAATTCGACGAGTGCCTGATGTCCAAGCGCGCCTGGACTGAAAGTGTTCGGATGAGCGTTGACCCGATCCTCTGGCAACTCACCCTGAAGAGCCATCCAGGTGGCTATGACAAGCGACACCACGATGACAGAAACAATTCCGATCTTCGCCCAACGGGAAAAACCGCTATCCGCTGTGTTGAGATAGGCGCGCTTCATGCGACATCCCGACCGATCACCTGACGAAAAAGCAAACAGCCGGTTTGATACTGCTTTTCACCCGCAGTTCGCTCTCTGAACCGACACTGCTCCACCGCCAGAACCAGACGATGAAAAGCATCACGTTGGTCGTCCTGAAGGCCAAGTTCAGCGATCAGTTCCCGACTGGTACGAGAACTCGCGGGAGGCGTTTTCATCGAGGAAGCCAACGTATGGATCGCCTCTAGGAGAAGCGCGTGCAAAGCGTCAGCAAATCGCCCCTCGCCGGCCAGAACCGAAGCTGGCACACCCAACCCCTCCGGGATCTCTTTCACCGCGAGGTCAACAGGAGTCGCTGTCGCGACCGGACGGCGCTTCCGTTCAAGAACCAATCTCATAATCAACCAGATTCCTCCCACGATCCCAAGCGCATAAAGCACATACTTCAGAATGAAAAAGAAAAAGACAGGAGGTGATGGTAGAGAGAAATCAGTCCTTTCCACCTTGAGAAGCTCACCCCCGTTTTCATACTCACCGGTGCTGGAGTCTTCAAGTCTTTCCGGCAACGGGTTTGAGGGAAAATCGGTCTGGTATCGATTCGATCCCAGAATCCGCTCCAGTTGTTCCCGCACCACGGCAGGATCCTTCTCGGCTTGAATCTCGAAACACCAGGCCCCCATGAGGACCAAACTGACCAGTCCAACGGACGTCCTAGCCGGAATCCAGGCGTCCCTCCGACTCCCAACGAACATCTCCTTGCGGTCACTCCCCCCCATCGGAATTCGCCTCCGGGCTGAACCCCTCTTTACGCATTCGTAGCTGAATATAGACCACCGCTGAAGCAGTACCGTGAAGACTCACAGATACGACAGACAGTAAAAATCGAAGCCAGAACTGTCCCTCCCCCCCACTCAACCACTGTCCCAGAATTATAAACCCCAACATCAACGGGAACTGGAGCAGGAAAAGAAGGCCCAGGATCGCGATCCAGTGCCCCTGAGTCAAAGAGTAGCTACGTCCCAAACACTGCAAGCCTCCTCCTTTCTCCTTCACCATTGCGGGAACAGCAACAAAACACATGGACAGGAAGAGAAAACCCGGCACAACAAAAAAGAACAATCCGAGCAGAACAGCACTGGTGACCAACACGGCTGTTGACAGCATGCCGAGAAATGACCCGAAATCGCGCCCCAAGAACCCATGAAATGAAGTCCGATTGCCGGCCAGACCTCGCTCTACATCAAAAACCAGCAACCCACCGAGCAGAGAGTTCAACAAGATCTGAAGACAGAAAACCACCATCGAATAACGAAAAACACGATTCTTATCCTGGCTATCCCAGTCTTGCGGAGGTTTCTCCAGACTGGAGGTGATCGTCGGCTCCACTTGAATCTGGTAGAGCACGACCGGAATCAGCAGAACCGCCGTGACAACGAGGAAAACCGCACCACCCCGGAAAAAACAGCTCCAGACCTGACGAGACCAGGTAATCGAAAGCGATAAACTCGTCCAAAGGTGGAGCCAAAAACCCCAGATCCATGCCAAAATTCGATCGATCAACGCCCACCCAGCCCAGCACTCTGCGAGCAGCGAATCATCCATTTACTCCGACTGACCATCCGCCACACGCCAGATCAGGGAGAAAGGCCCAGAAGTCCCCGCAAGGCACGCCGGACAAAAACCGGCGCCATCTTCTTCCGGTAGATCGGGATCAAATCTGTATTGTCCAAAGCTTTCGACGAACGAAAAGCCATCGAGGCCACCTTCTCGATCAGCTCCTCCGAGGGCTGTTTCCCGCACAGGATCTCGGTCGCCTCCTCGATCAATTGGGGAGCACTTCCTACCCCTCCGATAGCGATTCTCACATCCTCGATTTCCCCTCCAGCTCCGGTGCGCAACCCCACGGCCACTCCCAGAAGGGGAAAATCGAAGGCCTCCCGACGACGAAGTTTCCGGTAGGTCGAAGACCAACCCTCTGCAGAAGGCAAAAGGATCTCGGCCAGAATTTCTCCCGGCTGACGGGTGTGATAGTGAATCCCGTCTTCTCGATACAGATCCGCCGCATCCAGAACCCGCTCCCCCTCGGGACCCACAAACCGAAGCCGTGCCCCCAGAGACATCATCACCGGAGCCAGATCGGTCGAAGTGACCGCCAGACAGCGAGGACTTCCTGGCGCTACCCAGCAGGTCGACCCCTCCTTCTTCATGCAAAAATCGATCGACTTGCGCCACTGATAGGTCTGGTCGTAGTAGGTGCAACGAGTATCGACCAACAGATTGCCACCGATCGTCCCCATGTTCCGCAATTGAGGGGTAGAGATCACCTCGGCTCCCTCCACCACTCCGGAATAGCCGGTCACGATCTCGGCTTGACGCGTCAACTGGGTGAGCGTAACGCCTGCACCGATCGACACGCCTTCGGTCGGCGTCCCCCGGACCTCTCGAAGAGAGCCGACGCGAGCCAATCCGACCAGCACCTTCGGCTCGAATTGACGTCGGCGCATCTTGGGATAGACATCGGTCCCTCCGGCCACGAGCATCGCTTCAGGTCCGTGGTCGGCCAACATGGAAACGGCCTCCTCGAGACTCCGCGGAGACAGATAACGGAAGGGGGGCAAGCGAAGCATCAGACTCCCTCGTCCTCTGGATTTTGGGAAGGCAGAGGAACTTTATCCAGCGGCTGCCATTGAACCGCGGGAACCCCCTTGGGACCGACCCGCGGTTCCCGCCCCTTGCGTTTGCGCTCGAGACCTTCCAGGACGAGATCCGGCCCAACCGGAACCCGATCGAAGCGCACCCCAGTGGCGTCGTAGAGAGCGTTCACGTAGGCAGGCGGAACCGGAAGAAGAGGCCCCTGGCCCGCTTCCTTGGCCCCGAACGGACCCCGAGGATCCCAGCGTTCAACCAAAAGCGTGTGAACTGGAGGCATCTCCTTGAAGGTCGGACTCTTGTAGTCGAGAAGGGAGGGAATCTTGTGCACACCGCGACGAAAAATCTGCTCCTCCATCAACGCCTCACCCAGGCCCATATAGACAGAACCCTCGACCTGGCCGACCACTAGAACCGGATTGAGCGCCGTTCCACAGTCGTAAGCCAACCAGATGTCGTGAATCGTCGTCTGACCGGTATCTGGATCGACCGAAAGATCCATGACACAGGCCGCGTAAGAGTAACAAGGACTCGGCCCGACACCCGCCCCACGAAATCTGCCCGCTGAAGGAGGAGGCGTATAGCTGCCTACCGAACCGAGGGTTCCAAATTTTGCTTCGGCTTTACGCGCCACATGAATGAAATCCAGCCCTCGATCCGAATCTTCGCACACAAAAATTCGATTGTCGTGAGCATCCAGTTCATCAGGCTCACAATCGAGTTCTTCCGCCGCGACCTCGAAAAGAAGGTCCCGCAACTTGGTGGCTGCATCGATGGCCGCGTTTCCCGTCATGAGCGTGACCCGACTGCTGTAACTTCCCAGATCGACCGGAGTCATATCCGTATCGGCCGTAAAGACCTGAATGTCCCCCAAAGTTACCCCTAGCACTTCAGCCACCGTGTAGGCGAGCACCGAATCCGATCCTTGACCCACATCGGTCGAACCGCAGAACACCGCAACTCCTCCTCCGCGATCGATCTTGATCTGGACTCCGGAGTGGGGCATTTTGTTCCAGTAAATCGGCAACCCGGCACCGGAAAGATAGCTGCTACAGGCCAAACCCAAACCTCGACCTGGAGGTAGTTTTCCTTTCTTCTCGCGCCAACCGGAAGCCTCGACCACCCGATCGATGCATTCGTCTAGTCCACAGGTCGTTACTCGAAGATAGTTGGCGGTGAGAGTGTTTTCCTCGACCAGATGATCCCGTCGAATCGAGATCGGGCAGATCCCCAAATCCTCAGCCGCCTTGTCCAGCTGCACCTCGAGTGCAAATCTTGGCTGTGGAGTCCCGTGCCCCCGCTTGGGACCACAGGGAGGCTTGTTGGTAAAAACCCGTACTCCTTCGAAACGATAATGAGGCACTTTGTAAGTCACCGTCTGCAGAGCGCCGGTGTAATAGGTGCTCGCCACTCCATAACTCCCGTAGCCGCCTCCATCGAGAAAGGTCCGGAAGTGCATGGAGGTGATGGCCCCGTCGGAAGCAAATCCAGTTCTTGCCCACATGAGAACCGGATGCCGACCCCGGTGAGCATAAAAAACTTCTTCCCGGGTCAACGTGAACTTTACCGGTCGACCGGTCAGCATCGCCAGCTTCGATACCGCCATTTCATGACCAAACGGATCGGTCTTGCCCCCAAACCCCCCTCCATTAGGAGTCGCAATAACCCGAATTCTGGATGCGGGCATTTCGAGCACCTTGGAAAGAGCTCGGTGTACATAATGTGGGGTCTGGGTCGAACTCCAGAGGGTCAGCTTTCCGTCTTTTCGGTAGTGGGCCACCGCAGCGTGCTGCTCGAGCGCCAGGTGGGTGTTGCCCTCGTAAAAGAAAACATCCTCACGAATGTGATCGGCCTCTTCGAATCCGGCGTCGACATCACCGAACTCGAGACAAACCATCTTGTGAATGTTGTGGTGATCGGCGTACTCGTGAATCTGAACTTTCCCCTCGTCCAGACCTTCCTCGACCGTCATGATCGACTCGAGAGGTTCATAAACCACATCGATCAGTTCGGACGCTTCTTCCGCAGCCCACTCGGTAGTAGCGGCAACCACCGCGACCATCTCCCCGACGTAGCGAACGCGATCG
Source organism: Planctomycetota bacterium (assembly GCA_030748635.1). GTDB lineage: Bacteria > Planctomycetota > JACQVV01 > JACQVV01 > JASMLP01 > JASMLP01. The sequence goes on along the minus strand of JASMLP010000095.1, from coordinate 665 downwards.
ACCGCGATCGCCTCTTCATCTTGACTCACCGGAAGAATCCCATACTTGGTCGGTAAATCTTTTCCGAGAAGAATTCCCCGAACCTCCGGGTGAGACTCCGCTCGAGAAATGTCGATGGAGACAATTCGTGCGTGAGCGTGAGGGCTCCGAAGCGCCTTGGCGTAGAGCATTCGGGGGAGAAACAGGTCGTCGGCAAAGAGGGTTTCCCCCGTCACCTTGGCCATGGCATCGACCTTGGGCAGGTTCTTCCCGATGACATGAAGGGATTCTGAGGTTCCGCTCTTTTTGCGAATCATGAATCGGCCCTCTGCATCCGACTGGCTGCCAACTCAACCGCCTCGATGATCTTGTGGTATCCGGTACATCGACAGAGATTCCCGGAAAGCGCCTCGCAGATCGTATCGCGGTCCGGATCGGGAACGTCTTCGAGAAGTGCTTGCGCTGTGAGGAGAATCCCCGGAGTGCAGTACCCACACTGGGCAGCTCCCAACTCATAAAACGCCTGTTGGAGAGGATGAACCTCGGCCCCTTTGCAAAAGCCTTCGATGGTCGTGATCGAACGCCCCTGGAGATCGGCAGGAAGAGCCAGACACGACAAAATCGGAACCCCATCCACGAGCACAGTGCAGGTTCCGCACTCCCCGACTTCACACCCATGTTTGGTT
>JASMLP010000094.1 GCA_030748635.1 Planctomycetota bacterium | reverse complement strand
ATGTGATGGTGGGGGAGTTCGGCGAGGTGCTGGTGATGGACTGGGGGCTAGCGAAGGATCTGGCCGTCGCGGAGGAGGCCGAAGAGGAGACTCCCGAATATCAGGCCGCCGACAGCCAGATGAACCAGCTCGATTCGGGGTTGACCCAGACGGGTCAGGTGATGGGGACGGTGGCCTACATGCCGCCGGAACAGGCGGAGGGACTGGATGGCCAGGTGAATATTCGTAGCGACGTCTACTCGTTGGGAGCGATCCTTTACGAATTGCTGACTCTTCACCCCCCGTTCGAGGGAAAAAACACCGGGCGTCTTCTGGTCGAGGTGTGCAAGGGGAGCCTGGTTCCGCCCTCGGAGCGAGCTCCGGAGGCGACGATCCCCCGGGAGCTGGAGGGGGTGGTGCTGCGAGCGATGGCCCACAAGTCGACCGATCGGTACCCGAACGTTCAGGCGCTCCAGGCCGATATCGAAGCTTATCTGGAGGGTCGCACCCTCGCTTCGGCTGACTACACTCCGTTCCAGTTGCTGTCCAAGTGGGTGGTTCGGAACCGGAAGATGTGTACGGGGGCGGCGGCGGTCCTTCTGGTGGCGGTCGGTTTCTTCGGGTTTCAGAAGTGGTCCCGCTTCGACACGAACCGGGATCTTGCTCTCACGTTGATCGAAAAGGTGGGCGATGTGACGCCCTTCACCCAAGAGATCTCCGCGGTCGATCCCGACACCGGCCGGGAGCGTCGCGATTCGCCCGATCGAGCCGAGGCTCGCGCGGCTGCGATCTTGGCCTATTCCGAGGCGGCCAACGCGCTCGACCGGGCTCTCGATGACTTCCCCGGCGACGGGGCGATGCAGAAACGCCGCCAGGAGGTCGGGGTCGCGATCGGCAGGATGGCGCTGGGAGCCCGGGACTATCTCTTTGCGCGGCAGACGTTTGGGCAGCTGGCGAACCACGATTTCAGCGAGGAGAAAGTGCGGGGCCTGATCAAGAAGGTCGAGGAGGTCCGGTCGGCGGTTCTGGACTGGCGCAGGGAACGCTTGGAGGCCATTTTCAGGGATCTGGACGCAGGGCTTTCCCACCCCGATCGGCCACGAGGAGCACCGCTACTGGACGATCTGGTTTTCGAGGTGGTTGGGTACCGGGATCTCCAGACGGTTGAAATTTTGTGCGGACATCTGGATGGGTTTACCAAGAAGGTCCGGAAACGGGGGGGCAATGTTACCTGGCAGCAGTCCGAGCGCGATCAGGCGTTGTTCATCTGTCGGGTTCTCGGGCGACTGGGTTTTCCAGAGTGTGTGGATCCACTCGGCGAGTGGATGGATGTGGTCTCGGATCCCGAACTCGCGGTGGCGGCAGGGATCGCCTTGTGTAATACGCGACAGGTTGAAGCCTGGGAATTTCTGTGGAATGCCCGTTCACGACTTCTGGATGAAGGCGATTTTTGGAATCGAATTCGTCCACATGTCGATCGACTTCCGTTCGACCCGAAGGATCGAACGGTCAACTGGACAGCCGAGGATTTTCGGGCGCGGGGTGTTCACCGACACGCTCAGGGTGACTGGGCAGGCGCTCGAGAGGATTTCGAGGAGGCGATCCGCCTCGACCCCTCGTTCATGGCGGCCTATTTTCATCGCGGAGTGCTGCATATGGTTTTCCGGAGGTACTCTCAAGCGATTGCCGATTTCAATCGGGCGATAGAGTTGGGTCCAGACGATTCTGCGATTCGTACGAGTCGCGGTACGGGGTTCTATTATTTGAAGCGTTACGACCTCGCCATTCTCGATTACAATCGAGCCATCGAACTCGACCCAAAGTATCATCAGGCTTGGATCCATCGGTCCGCAACGTACCGGGCACTTCGACGATACCGCAAGGCGATGGCCGATCTGGATCAAGCGATCCATTTCTCGCCGGACAATGCGTCGCTGTATGTCAATCGTGGCAACTTGTTCGTGGATTTGAAGGAATACGAAAAATCGGAGAAGGAATACGATCGAGCGATCGAAATCGATCCTCAAATGGCGCTGGCCTTCATCAATCGTGCGCTGGTGCGTGTGCGACGCAACAAGTCGGAGGCGGCCATTGCAGATTGTAGTCGTGCGATCCGCCTCGATCCTAGAAGTGTCAGTGCCTATCAGGTTCGAGCGTCGATCTGGAAGCGTATGGGGAAATTGAACGAGGCGGATGCGGATCAAGCGATGTTCGAGAAGTTGAAGGCCGAAAACCGGGAACGACGGCGAAGACAAAATGGTCGTGCGGGGAATTGACGTTCACTCCAGCGGTCGTTTGGCCCCTCTCGAAATTTACTGAACCGGATCTGGGTGAGAAGTTATGATTTCAAGCGTGCGTTCAGAATCGGGATCGTCCGCCCGGGCGGACCGAACGCCATCGGTTAACGGTTTTTCCAGTGAACGTCGATTCGTGTTGGGTTCGATGATTTCCCCGGCGACGGGGCGATGCAGAAACGCCGCCAGGAGGTCGGGGTCGCGATCGGCAGGATGGCGCTGGGAGCCCGGGACTATCTCTTTGCGCGGCTGACGTTTGGGCAGCTGGCGAACCACGGTCTCGAGGGGGCTGAAGTCGAACCCCTGATCAAGGAGGTCGAGGTGGTCCGGTCGGCGGTTCTGGACTGGAGAAGGGACCGCTTGGGGGAGATTCTGGGCGACCTGACGCGAGGCCTGGGCAAGGCCGAGAGCGAGACTGAGAGCGAGGCCGAGAGCGGGACGAAGACCGAACAAACGGCGGGCGACTTTCTGCTCGACGATTACGTTGCTGAGGCGCTCGCGTATCGGGATCTCCAGACGGTCGAGAGATCCTGGGCGCGGATCTGGCGAAGTTGATCGAGAAGGCCGAGAAGGCCGAAAAGGAGGTAGCCACCTGGACCCAGTCCGAGCGCGACCGGGCCAAGTTCATCTGCCGGGTTCTGGGTCGTCTGGGCTCGACCGAGAGCGTGAAAACACTGGGAGGGTGGATGAGGGTTGTGAGGGACTCAGAGCTGGCGGTGGCGGCGGGGACCGCGCTGTGCAATACCCGACTTCCGGAGGCGGAAGCACATCTGATCTTTGCGCGAGACTATCGTCTAGGCCTAAACTCGGAATCCTGGAGGCAGATCATTCGGTTTTTCGCCCGAGTGCCCGATTCCGGTGCAGGATTTGAACCTGGAACGGCCTCGGCCTATTTCAACCGGGGCCGTATACGGAAGGACAAGGGGGATCTGCGGGCGGGATCGAGGATTACACGAGATCGATCGAACTCAACCCCCGATACGCCGAGGCCTACACCAATCGGGGAAACATACGCGTATCCTGGGGCAACTTTCAGGCCGCGATCGCCGATTTTGAAAAGGCCCTCGAAGTCGCTCCGGCCAACTGGCGTTCCCGCAAGAGGGTCGAGAAAAACCTCGCCCGGGTTCGCAAGAAGCTGGCCGCAAGCGGCAAGTAGGGTTTCGTCGCCTCCCATTCACCTCGATCTCGGCTACAATCGGTTCTGCGATGGGAATTGAACACGATCCGACGGTAGAACCCACGGTACCGGACGCGGCGGTCGATCCGGAGGCCACCGAATTGATCGGGCCGGAGGGGGAAGCGACCTGGATCGGGGGTCCGACGGTCGCGCCTACGGTTGCGAACGAGGCGGGGGGAGATGTCGACCCCGGGGCTTCCGCGGGTTCGGGGTTCGGGCGGTTCACGGATCTGGAGTATCTGGACGAGGGGGGGATGGGGCAGGTTCTCACCGCGACCGATCCGGACATCGAGCGGCGAGTGGCGATCAAGATCCTGCGTCCGGATATTGAATCTCACCGGGACCATCTGGTTCGGTTCAAGAACGAGTTCAAACTGACCGGTCAACTGGAACATCCCAACATTGTTCCCGTGCACGAGACCGGACGCACCGATGACGGACGGATCTACTTCTGCATGAAGTGGGTGCAGGGGGAGACGTTGGCTCAACTTCTCAAAGAGCAGCGCAATCTCGCGGCGCGACGGGGCGGGGCGATCGACCCCACGCCGTTCCTCAAGCATCTGTTGCGGGTCTGC
>JASMLP010000093.1 GCA_030748635.1 Planctomycetota bacterium | reverse complement strand
GGTTTGTCGTGTTCGTGGCATCGACGATCTGCTCGAAGACGAGCCGGTCTTGCGCCGGGCGATTCGTCTGCGGAACCCTTATGTCGACCCCATGAGCTTGATTCAGGTCGATCTGCTCCGTCGCTGGCGGGAAGGGGGGTGTGAGGATCTCGAACTTGAACGCGCTCTGTTCACAACCGTGACGGGGATTGCTCGGGGCTTGCAGAATACGGGGTGAGTTCGACACTCAGCTCATTCCCAAACCGGCAAAAGATGGGATCTTACCTGACCACTTCGGTCCGAGAAATCCGAGCGGACTTCTCGGACCGGAGTGACATAGCTCGACCCTATCGATCGATCGTCACCTTCAGATCGTACGAGTTGACATGGGTGCCCGCTTTGACCCGGACATAGACGGTGTCCGAAGAGGTGGTTCTCGAGGAGAGAAATGTCCGGTAGTTGGCAAACGAGGTCTGACGTCCTCGAATCGCTTCACCGTCTTCGTTCACCACTTCGAGATCGAGGTCCCCAAGTCGTTCATTTCGGGTGAGTCGAATCCGCACCGTCTTCGCGTCGCTACCGAGATTCCTCAACACGTAACAATCTCCATCCTTGGAGACCGCTCCGGTCACCTCCACGACCACATTTCGGGGAATGAGTGAAGGGCGGATCTCGGTGTAGAGAACCGTCGCGTTTTCGTAGGTGTCGTTCCCATCCCCATCATCGTACTCGTCATCGGGAAGGTCGGACGTGCTCTGGAAAAGTTGCTGAGAAGGGTCCGCGAGAAGATTGACTCGCAACCAGGTCTTGAGCTTGCTCTTGTGGTCACTTCCCGAACCGCCGTACGCTGCATGCGCCGTCTGCTTCATCTTCATGAAAGCGTGCCCAAACGTCTCCCCATCGGTCACCCGGCGAAGGAAACGATTCTGGTACCAAGGTCCATATCCGGTGGTGGGATAATCGGGTAACGCCGTCTCGGCGTACTGCGATCCGGTGGCCGCCACAACGCCGATGGCGCCCTGGTATTGAAGAACCTGCGCCAGGCTCGCCCAACGGGTACGCTGACCCGAAGCATCGCCCTCCACCGATTTGGCGTACCCGGTCGAAAAATTCGAACAGGACATGGAATAGACGAGTGCCGGTTTTTCATCGTCGATCCTGTAACCGGAATAGTTGTCCGGTTCCGTGAACCACCAGCGAAACAGTGCCCAACCGTCTTCGGTACTGCAACCGTAGTTGTCTCCACCCACCGACACGCTCTGGTAGCTTCCGTGCCCCGACCAGGCGATGATGCCCGAGGGGCCGTTCTGGGACCAAGTGTAATAGGCCGTGCTGGAATGAATGCCGAGGGAATCCATGCCGACGAGATAAGCGTCCGCTTCCGGATTGGAGACCCCGTCGAAGAATTCGTCGTCCAACCCAAAGGGGGTGCCGTCCTGAAACAGGGTGTAGGCCGAAAACGAGCTGTGATCGTTGTGGATGTCAGCGATCAACTGATGCAACTGATCGGCTGAGTTGCCCTTGTCTGCACCGAAAATCCAGGAACCGAAGACAAGCATGCCATAGCGCCATGACTTGTCGATTTCCGTGTCGTAGCGAATCATCTTCTCGAAAACAGACCGGAGCTTCTCTTCACGGGACACCTCGGTAAACGCGGTATCTCCCGAATAGATGTCGTCGATGTAGCCGCCCACCGGAGCGATGCGCCCGACCATGATGTCGGGGCACCCGGTGCCTACCCAACTCTCGGAGTACTTGCCGTCATCGTCGGTATCCCAATCCGCATCCACCTCCGCGTAGTACATATCGGTGACTGCGTTTTCTCCATCCGGAGAACAGAGACGCATGGGAACTACACCGGGGTCGGCCTCCGCGGCCGTTGAGGAATCCGCGTTGGGGTCCGGATTCCCGACCAGAAGTACATATTCCAGATCATAGTCATCGTGATAGTCCTGAATGAGGTGACGGATCTTGCGTGGAGTATCTCCGGAACTGTACAGCGATTCGATCTCCTCGACTGTCTTGACCCGGACGTTAAAGCCGAGCCTCTCCTTGTGGGCGACGAAATCGTTCAGTCCGTTTTCGTCCCCCTCGTCCTCGATGGTCTGGGTGGTCACGATGAGGAAGTTGGGAGTGGAAGAATCGTCTGGATCCTCCGGGGTGACATCGTACTCCCGTTCGATGTCATCCCAAACTTGAAGGCCGTTCTCCACGACCATTCGCCGGATATCCAGATCATCAACTACTGAATCGACTGGAATCTCGAACTCTTGGTACTCGATCACCAACTCCATCTCCGACGCCACCGTGAGCACTGCTTTGGAGTCGTTGTACCGAACCGGCGTCACCGGAATATTGAGAATCTTCCAGCCACGATAGGTCGAGACAAAAACCTGACCGACCGGGGAAGCCGGAAAATCCACGTTCTGCCCGTACAGGTGAGGATTCTTTCCATCGATCAACTCGATGCCGTCGGCCCGAGGAACCTCGCGCGTTTTGTTTTTCTCTCCCAACTCAGCGATGGGTGAAGCCGCTTCGACTCGACCGACTCCCCGACGAACCGACTCCTGAGATCCGGTCACCTCCACCGAGACCGACGCGGGGTCGACATCGGGCGGCAAGAGAATCTGGTACACCCGACGAGGAAGGCGGGGATTTCCTGCCAGACCCACGGGTTCGAACCCCTCCATACGGATCTGAGTTCCTCTCTTCCCCTCCTGGTGTTCCAGTTCGGAGAAGCGGAGGGTGAAGGAAAGTTTCTGATCAACCCGCTTGGGCGTGCAGCCAGCGGTCAAAACGCATCCGATTAGGAGTGCGAGAAAAAGACATCTAGGTCGTTGGGACAACATGGGTCACCTCCGGTAAAAAGAGAATGTTTCGCTCGGAAACCCCTAAAGCAAACTCAGGGCCAATCCGCGACACAACCCAGAAGTCATTGTAGGGCAATGTCTTCTGGGTTCGTCTCTGACCGAAGCGAGCGTGAGTCGTCAAGCGGGTTGACACTTTGGATGTCAAATCATGGAGGATTCCGAGCCTTCGGAGGTGCCTCTGCCTTCTCGTGCGGGGCCCCGGCAATCCACCGATCGTCCCCCCAGTCGACCTCGTTGAGCAGGCTCTCTCCTGCAGGCACCTACCGGTGGCGGAAAGTCTTGCCCTCCAAGGACACGACTCGCCCACCCCACCCAATTCCCCTGCCCGAAACGCCGTTGGGTGGGTACCCGACCCTTTTCCAGAACCGAGACTCCATTACGTTTCGTAACGGGTTTACCGGACGCAACGTCTTCTCGACCCAAAAGCTCCCTCGGGCGCCTTCTGCGCCTGTTCAAACCAACGGCACGAACTTTGCGATTGTCCGCGTCGTTGTTGTGTACACAACCGACGGATTTGCCCTCTTTGACCGCTTTCCCAGACCCCATGACAGGCCCCTGATGAATAACCACGTATTGTTTGACCTTCGAGTCCTCCTCACGCTCCTCTGTTTTCTGGCCGGGTGCCGCACCCCGGCCACCCCTCCCGATCCCCGGGTCACCCAGATCTCTCCGACCCTCGCTTCTCAGGGGATCTCGGTTCAGACCTCGATTCAGGTCGCCTTCGATCACCCCGTCACAGCGACGAGCTTCACCGCGGCTGCGGCCCGCATCTGGGGGCCGACTGGCCCTATCGCAGGTCGGTGGAGACTCGCCAGGGGAGGTCGGATCGCACATTTCACTCCCGCCTCCTCGTTACCGGCAAGCACCACCATTCGGATCCAACTCACCCGCGCCATCCGTGGGGCTGCCGGAGGCGCCCTGGCCGAACCTTTTTCCTCTGTATTTCGC
>JASMLP010000092.1 GCA_030748635.1 Planctomycetota bacterium | reverse complement strand
GATTAATTTCTCGATCACTCCCCCCAGATCCCCCTTGCGATCCGCGGTTTTGAACTCACGACCCGAAAGAATCAGGTAAGAAGGTGAATTCGAGGCCGAGGATTTTTTCCCGGTCCCCCGAGGACGACCCACCTTCCCCGTTTTCTTGGCCTTCTTGGCCTTCTTGGCCTTCTTGGCCTGCCGTTTAGCTGGAACCGGATTTCCGGCCAAGATGGGCCCCACCTGCCAGAACGGAAGCGACTTTTCGAATTTTTTCTTCAACGCGGCATGAGCTTCCGAGGGAGTTGCCACCTTCTTGGCCGCCACGAGGCTCTTCAGATATTTCGCTTTCTCTGCTGGAGATGCGGCAGAAGCCGTTTTCTTCTTTACCGTTTTCTTCTTTACTGACTTCTTGCTTTTCGCAGGAGATGCAGATCCTGAAGATTTGAGTTTGCCGGACTTTTTCTTGTCCTCAGCCATAATGAACCTCTATATAAACGAAATAAAACGTTTCAATTGCGCCACAGTATATAAACCCTGAGGTCATTGAAAAGAACTCTTTTGAATTAGGACCCAATTAATATGGAGGTATATACCTCGCCATGTATGCTATATACCAGTTCCATATATTCTGGCTCCAATATCAAATTTAACGCTATATTCTCCTTCAGAATCAAAACACATCAGCGCCCCAACCGTTCTCTCTTTTCCAACCACAACGCCCATTAACGTTATAAGGGACGAAAAACCTTAACCATGAGTACCCATCCGTCTGCTCGCCCCCGAATCCTGGACTTTTCCGGTGTCAGTCGAGAAATCATGAGCCTGGTGGCTCGGCGTAGAGAATTACTTGTTTTTCACGCCTCTCTTTTTGCCGCAATGGGGATTCTTCTACAAAACCTCCTCGAAGGTAAAGTTCCCGTAGCCCTCCAAAGCCTGGAGAAGGTGGCCTTCCTCGCCTATGCAGTCTTGCTCCTTGTCCCCTCTATTATTGTCGCACTGCGAATAGGAAAAATTCACGGAGGAATGATCATACAAGGGCTTTTTTATCTCCGAATCCAAAAGGAATATATCAACCCATCCATAGACCCGAACCAAGCGACCCGATTGAACCTTTTCGGTGTCTCCACTCAATTCTATTTTCTCGTTTCCATTCTCGCCGGTGGGGCCATGACTCTGGTCGGGATGTCCATTCAATCATCCGGTATCATTTCCGCCCTATTAGGAGCAATACTCTTTCTCTCCCTGCTCGTCGTTTTCTGGATCCAGCACAACAGGTCCTGTCATATCGGCCAACAGATCGTTCAAACAGCTACGATAGAAAGCGTTGACCGAGAAGATTACGAAGACCACATCTCGGCCAGTCTTCAAGATGTCAATCACGACATGCTTGCAACCATCACTTTTGTCGGTCTGATCCTCTTCTCGGTATTCGAATCGGTATCGGGCCTGGGGGTGATCGGAAAAGGAACCGACCTCGCGCCTTCTATGGTCAAAACCTCGGGACCGATCGTATTCGGCTGGATCCTGTTCCTTTCATGCCTGGTGGGAACGATCGTTTACACACGACTCCGAGTCAGTCTTGGGTGGTTTTGCTTCGAACTCGACCCGACTGACCGTCCCTTCCGTATACTGAAAATCACCGATTCTTTCCTAGGATATTGCATGTTGGTATTTTTCGGAACCATCGCGGTCCATCTATTAGGACACTCCTATCGTGGTGCTACCGATTACCTGGTCTGGACTTTAGACGCATTGACGATCGCCTGCGCCCTATTCGGATATCAAGCGACTCTCCACTCCGCGGAGCGAAAACGTCGCAAAATCTCTCAATCCGTTTCCACCTCCCCTAATCAGCAAACGGATTCCGAGAACGACTGAATATCCATTCCGTTTCATTTTGCCTGCGTTTCCTGAACCCGAAAAGATTGAACAGAGCAACCGTACGGGGAGTTCGCGTCTGCACAATAAAACTGTGAGAAAATTTTGGGTGACGACGCACCCCCATCAAGCAGGGCAGAAAAATCCACAACTGCAGAATTCGGACCAAAGCCGAGAGAGTCCGGCGCCACCAAGGCAATTCACGAACGACGAAAAAACCATCCTCTCCCTGCCCCTGATAGAGAGGGAGTAAAAGGCGCCCTCTTTCAGGAATTGTGATCGGGCCGTTCCGATCTTGAGCCACCACGTCTCCAGCGAGAACCGACTGCAGATTATAAAAACCGGGTTTCATGACAAATTCATCGGCCGGCCGAATTCCGTGTCGATATCGAATTTCCAGAAATCGTGGCAATTTTTTCATAGAAGATTCAAGTCGGTTTTTGTGCATCGAATAATCCGGCACATCGGAAGGAGACAGTCCTCCACCGGCGACCAGAGCAAGCCAGAGTGCCGACTCATGACGAAGCGCTGTCTCTGGATCGTTGTGACTTCCCCCTTCGATCGCTACAGCCACATATCCTCGATTGTCCATATACTCCAGCAACGACCCATCGATGGATTCCTGGAGCCCGAGAATAGCTGGCAAGGGGATTCGACCGATAAAGCGCTGATTGGCAAGAGTATCGCCAATACAGGTAAATGGCGCCCCAGGAGCTGAAATCGAATGTAGATCCAAAAAATAGACCGGGTGAGGAGGAGGGGGAATATTCTCTTCCAATGCCAAGAGCAATTCGCTTTGTTCTTCCGCCTCTGGAGCCTTGCCTCGATCCAGAAGAGCGGGAATACGACGCAATTGCGTATCGGTCCAGATACGATTGAGATCCCGTTCAATAAATCTCTTGCCCTTTTCGAGAGCACCAAGATTGCCCGCGAAAGCGATCATTCGCCCTCGTAAGGGAGGTTGGTGCACCTTGAGACTCTCCAGAAATCTTCGAGCAGCGATCACACCGCTTGGCTCATTACCATGAAGCCCGCCTAGAACGAAGAAAAGAGGCCCCGGTCGACCATCCTGATAATCGCCTATCAGGCGACTCGATTCATCTCGCCCCGAAACTTCTTCTGTTTTCTCCAGTTCCACAGAATCTCAAGGCTCCCGGAGTTGTTCTTCCAGCAGTCTCCCCGCCACATCCAGGAAATCTCGCTCGGTAACAATTCCAGCAAGCTTTCCGTCCTCTAAAACAGGAAGACACCCCACTCGATTCTCTCGCATCAAACCGATAGCTTCCAGACAACTGGTATCGGGCGAGCAGGTAACCGGGGATGGATTCATAACCTCTTCAACTGCGACGGGCTGAACATTCCTCTGACTCACTCCCCTACCAACCAAACGCAAAAGGGCGCGATGAGAAACCACTCCTACAAGGTGACCTTCGTGATCCTCGACGGGCACATGGCGCAGATACTCCCACTCCATCAAACACGCGGCAAGATCGACGACATCTTCCGGATGTACCGTAAACAGATCCTTTCTCATCACCTGGCCAACACGCCGATAATTCTCTCTCCAATCCTTGGACTCATCCAAACTGGCAAGCCCCCATTCGTGCACAGGTTTTTTCTCTCTTTGGCGTTGCCAGGTCGCGGCGGTTACTGCCCGAAACTGTTCTTCACGAGTTGTTTTTCCTTCGGCCTTCATGCCCGCGAGGGAATCCAGAACCCATTGGGATCCGGTTTGTCCTACTTGGACTCGCTCTTCGATCGTGCCCATATAACGATCGATGTCATGAACCTCGATGCCCTGAAACTCGAGTCCCTTACGAGCCAAAGGCAGCAACTCTTCAAGCACAAGATCTGACGCCGCCCACTCCCGCCCCTCGAACCACTTGAACTGAGCCTTGAGACCATACCGACAAGCTGCCATGAAATTGGATTCGGCATCATCCCAGGCCATGAGTTCAGTGACATCCTTCTCTTCTTCTGCTAGAGCGGACATAAGACCGAAAAAGAATGCGGCATTGGAAACTTCATCCAAAATCGTCGGCCCGGAAGGCAAGGCCCGATTTTCGATACGCAAGTGAGCCACACCATCCACGACCCCATAGCAAGGCCGATTCCAACGATACACCGTACTGTTGTGCAAACGAAGAGCATCTAAAGTGGGGACAACCCCACTCTCGAGCAGTTCCATGGAAGAAGGCCCCTGCTCCGAAGCCAACAAAACCCGAAACCTGGCAATATCTTCGCGAAAAATTTCGAGAACGGACTCCTCGACCCAATGATCGCCAAAACTGACTCGCATTCGATGCCCACGAGCCTGATGTGTTTTGGATCGAACATCGATGGACTGCTGAAAAAGAGCGATTCGAGTTTCATGCCAGAGCCGATTTTGCAGCAAAACCGGAGAATTCACCGCTACCGACAGAACCGGAGCAGTCACCGCCTGAGCAATATTGTAAAGACGTACGAACTCTTTGGGGCCGACCTGAAAGTGAACCTGAAAACTGGTATTGCAAGCTTCCAGCATGACATTGTCATGATGAAGTTGCAGTTCGTCATACCCTTTGATCAGCGTATGAAAATCTCCCCCCCGAACCTCTGTCATGGTCCGGTTGAGTTGATGATAGCGAGGAATCGGCGTCATGCAGTCAAGCGCCAGATGAGAGCGAGCCAGGGTGGGCAAAATACCCGTAAGCAAAACTCGAGCCCCACACTGGTGCGCCGCTTCCGAAGCGGTGGAGACCATCTCGCGAAGTTCCGACTCCATCTGCGACAAGCAATCCCCCCCAAACGTGCGAGGAGAAAGATTGACCTCCAGGTTGAAACGCCCGAGTTCTGTCGTAAACCTCTCGTCGTCGATTTTATCGAGGACATCGAGATTGGACATCGCCGGTTCACATGCTGAATCGATCAGGAACATCTCCTGCTCGGCACCGATTCTTCGAACTCCAGTCTCGATCAACTCGGAATCGAGAAGGCATTCAAGCGCACGCAAATCGGCAAGCAGTGCCCTCGTAAAGGCACGCCTCATAAAACTATCGGTACCAATCCGGACGTTTTGTTCACCCATAGAATTGCCTGTACCTTGTTCCAACACAAGAACATCGAGACATCTACGCCTATGAGATATCTACGTTTATAGAATTGTAGGCTTCAACTGGATTCTTGGGAAGCACAAGAACCGAATCAATCTGAAATGTTCTCTTTCGAAAGCGATTCGGTTTTCGGAACCAATGACAGCAAAGTGTTCCCCGAGCCGGGAAAACGCTGATCTCCTCCATCGAGGACTGAGAGCATCCGACCCGGACGCACCGAAAAAAGGGAAACCGCATTTTCCCCGTACATCGCGGAATGGGCATCCAAATCGAACTCCTCGGTCAGCGGACTCGCCTTGATCTGGCCTCCCTCGGCGAAAGCCCGTTCCAGAGAGTCCAGAGTGACATCCTGACCGAACAGGTTTCGTCCACGATAGCGAGTAGAGACTGCTGAACGTGGATGTGATTCTTTACCTCGGGGCTGAATCTGGTACACCCCTGATTTCCCGAATAGCTCGGTGTAATGCAAAACTGCGAGCGCGTTGACCTCATCGTTTTCCGTCATTGCGAGCAAACGCCCGATGCCAGACAGATCGAGTTCTTCCTGAACATACTGAGAAAGAATATTCCCATAAAAAGTTGGCAAACCCGCCATCCTCGCTTCGGAAAGGTGTTCCCAGTTACTGTCGACGATGAGTACCGGAAATTCTTGCTCTTGAAGCGCCAATCCGATACGAACCGCCACCGGATGCGCGCCCACGAGGAGGCATCCTTGAGGATTGGCATCCGCGAGATGTAGCTTTCGTGCCACCCAGGCTGAACTCAATCCGTATACGATCACCGTGCCGACAATGGCCAGAAAGACTGCTGGAACCAGCAATCGTGCTTCAGGAAGGGACTTCTCCAGACGCATCGCAAAAACAGAGGCGATGGCCGCAGCAACAATTCCCCGTGGAGCCATCCAGGCCAGAAAAAGCCTTTCTCGTCCGGTAAGATCCGATCGAAAAGTCGAAAGGGCCACAGAAAGAGGACGAACCACCAGAATCAGAGCCCCCAAAAACAAAACACCTTCTAGCCCGATACTCTTCAGGTCCTTCAGTTGAAGACGCGCAGCGAGAAGAACAAATAGCGAAGAGATAAGCACAACTTGGAGATTCGCTTTGAAATGGAGAATGTGCTGAACGGAAACCGCTTTCTGATTCGCCAGGATCACCCCCATCACTGTGACAGCAAAGAGTCCCGCCTCCGGCTGTAACAAATTCGCCAAGGTATACACCCCGACGACCAGGGCCAGAGCGACCGGATTATGAAGAAAATCCGGAATCCAATACCTCCGGATGGCCAAGACCAAAAGGCCCGCCCCGATCCCCCCGATAAAGCCTCCTCCCAGAAGAGTTCGCACCACTCCAAGAGCAACAATCGAAGTGCCTCCATGGCCTGCCTCATGGGCAAGAATCACCTCGAAGATCAAAACAGCAAGCGTAGCCCCGATCGGATCGATGACGATCCCTTCCCACCTCAAGATCCTCCCCACCGCCCCCCGGGGGCGGACATGTCGCAACAGAGGACCGATCACAGTCGGACCCGTCACGACCAAAATCGCGCCGAGCAAAAGCGCAATAGGCCAGGACAGATCGAGAAAAAAGTGGGCGGCGATGCAGGTCAAACCCCATGTAACAATCACCCCAAACGAGAGCAGATTCCGAAGGACTCCTCCGATCTCGGTCAATTCGGTGGCCTGTAACGTCAATCCACCCTCGAACAGAATCACCGCGACGGAGAGCCCAACCATGGGAAAAAGCATCTCGCCGAATAAGTGGTCGGGATCGATACAACCGGTTACCGGTCCAGCAAAAAATCCCACCACAAGAAGTATCAGAATCGATGGAAGATGAAGCCTCCACGCCAACCACTGGGCTCCCACTCCGAGGAGTAAAATAGCCGACAACCCCACCACTAGATGTTCATCCATAACGACCTCCCGCGCTCATCGAACAGCCAACGGAACTTCAAGCGGCAAACAGTCCTCCGCTCTACACATCGATCTTCCGGAACAAAAGTTCGGCCTCCCCAAGAATCTCCCCCCCTTTTAGAGAGGCGGAAGAGTATTCCCAACCCCATGAGGACTCCTCTCTTCCCAGCATGCGAGCAATACGCGCAGACGCGAATGGAAGTATCGGACTCATTACCATCCCCAAAACACTGACAGTCTGAAGACAAGCCCGAATCGTGCGCCGACAGGTCGACAGGTCTTCTTTTCGTGTCTTCCAGGGGGCTGAAGCGTCGAAGTACTGGTTCGCTCGCCGGGCTTCTGCCATCAATAGCTGGAGAGTCGACTTGAATCGGAACTGTTCGATCTCCTCACTCAACCGCTCAGGCAACCTTTCGACCGAAGCGATCTGGTCGAGGTCCGCTTCCGAGGAGATTTCCTCTTCCGGCACCACACCTCCGCAATACTTGTGAGCAAACGTCATCGTCCTGTGAACAAAGTTCCCCAGGGTAGCGACGAGTTCATCATTATTGCGACTGATGAACTCCTCTGGCTTGTAAGTCGTTCTCTGGTTTTCCGGCGCAATCGCGGTCAGATAATACCGAAGAGGGTCCGGATCATTTTCTGACAAGAAGTCCTTGATCCAGACTGCCGTGCCCCGACTCTTGGAAATCTTTTGCTCCTCGGATTCACCGGGCCAATGGATGTTCAGAAAGCTGTTGGCGACAACCTGATCCGGAAGGCAATACGATCCTTCGGCCTTCAGCATAGCGGGCCAGATAACCGCATGAAAGATCGTGTTGTCTTCACCAATGAAATGGACAATTCGAGTATCAGAGTCCTTCCACCATTTCCCGACCTCGTCCCCTCCCTTTCCCTGCTCCTGGCACCATTGGGAAGTAAAAGTCACATAACCGATAGGCGCATCGAACCAAACATAAAGAACTTTGCCGGAAGCGCCCGCATCCTCTATCGGGACAGGAACTCCCCACTCCAGGTCGCGTGTCATCGATCGTTCAACGAGTCCCTCCCGAACAAGACCAAGTGCAAAATTCCGAACCGCGGATCTCCACTCATCATGACCCTCGAGCCATGTTTCCAGAAAGGAGGACAACTCCGGCAACTTAAAAAACCAGTGAGAAGTCTCCCGTACCACTGGACGATTGCCTGAAAGGACAGAAACCGGATCTGCTAACTCCATCGGATCGACCGTCCGTCCGCAAGATTCACACTGGTCTCCCAGGGCTCCAGGCTGACCACAGTCCGAATGAGGGCAAGTTCCCTGCACATAACGATCCGGCAAAAACATCTCCATGCCGTCGTCATAAAGTTGCTCCGTCGACTTCTTCACCAGCAAGCCAGCCTCGAGAACCTTTCGGAAAAATTCCTGGCTGATCTCATGATGTTCGGGCGAAGAAGTTTGCCCATAGAAGTCGAATTCGATCCCGAGCCCGGCAAAGTCTGTCCGGTGCTGAGCATAAAAGCGATCCACTACGATTTGCGGTTCCACATCCTCCTTGCGCGCACGCAAGAGAACGGGGACACCATGATCATCCGACCCACAGATAAAAGCGACATCTCGGCCGCATGCCCGCAGGTAACGCACATAGATATCTGCCGGCAAATAAGCTCCCGCGATATGCCCAACATGAAGATTCCCATTGGCATACGGAAGCCCCGCAGTCACCAGTGTTCGACTCACAAGTCTACCCCGAGATTAGGTTTCAAGAAACGACGCCGCGGCATTCTAACCCGCCATCATCCAAGGGTTCTACCCGGGATCCTCAGTCAAAGTCGACAATCTGCTTCGCTCGAGTTCTAAGGACGCACGCTGACCGCCCAGAGGCGAGAGAACTCTCCCCGAAACGCCTTCGCCAGAGAGGGGTCGTTCTTGAAAAAGAATCGATCTTCAGAATGTCGAGACGAGGAAGATCCGGATAGGTTTGCGCTACCGTTAAAGACATCTTCTCCCTCGACATAAACCATGAATTTTTCGTGCATCGTCTTTTTCTTGCAGAAACGCACTTCCAGATTATCCAGTCCTTCGTCGGTACGTAGGGCATCCAAGGCCGCGGCAACCCCTCCATTATAGGCTGGATTCAGGATCACCTTTACATGAACTCCCCGACGGGCGGCCTCGACGAGTTCACGATATTCGAGGGTACTTGACGAGAGTCCGTAAGTCGCGAGTTCGAGAGTCTCGCCGGACTCTGCCGACCGGATCATATCCAAAGCCCCTGAGCCTAGGGTGGCTGGCACATTCACCACGCTACCATCAGGCTGCCGTAACGGAATCGTTGCAGCCTCATTTTCCGGAGCGTACCCGGTATCAGCAACCTCCTCGTGAGGACCTCGAGCACTGAAAGCCACTCGATCGACTTCGGCGGTCAAAACCCGTCGAGCTCGATAATAGTCCGAGGTAGAAATCCCAGGAACTTCTCGCAAATCGGAAAGAGACTCGAAATCGCCGTGATCTGCTCGGTAGGCGATCAGCGACCGCGCATCCGACTCGGAAAACCCCACAGCTTTCAGGTCCGACTCCGAGGCGCTGTTGACGGCAAGCAGGCCATCGCCGAAAAAGAGGTTGTCTTCGAGTTCCTTTCGATCTGATTCCGAAAGGGTAGACACCATCGGCACCCGAGTAGCCAGATCTTCCATGGAATCGAATCGGCCCCAGCGCAACCGATCATCCAGGATTTCGCCTGCGACGCGACGAGACACCCTGGAATCACCCAGAATATCCACCAGTCCACTCTCCGCTCCAACCCCATTGATATCGACCATGCCGGCTTCATTCAGCAGCTTGAGACGACCTCCTTGGCCGGACTCGAGACCACGAACCTCGACACTCTCTCCCTCATGCTCGCGTCGCATCTCATCGAAAAGACGCCTCTTGTGCTCTCGAGCTTCGGAGTCCGTCAAAGCCACCCGCCCATCATTCCAGAACGATTCGAACTCGGATTCGTATGCGGAAAGGACTCCCCGTGAGGAAGAATTCACATCGTCGACAACGACAATATTCTCGAAATTTTTGGATTCAGCGGTTGGCGACCAGTTGTAAGAACCTGAAAGCAATTTGACCGGACGCCCCTCAATCAAGGCCACAAAACCCTTGTGGTGATTCAACCCTCTCGAATGACGATGACTATACACCGGCCGATTGGCCCGATCACTCCACACATAAGGACTGTCCTTCTTGTACTTCACCTCGAGCCGATCGAGCCCCCGTTCTCGAGCTTCGCGGACTAACACAGGCGCCTTGTGACTTCCAGAATTCGAAAGTTGAGACCAATCGGTCAACAAACGCACATGTAAGTTTTCATGCGCTTCAACCAAGCGAAGAATCTCTTCTGCAATCGCGGAGTCGGTAAAACTGAATAGCATGATGTTGACATCCAACCGTCGACCATCCGCTTCGAGGATGAGATCCCGTAAGGTTTCGATGATCCGCTCACGAATCGTTCCGACACCATTCGAATTGAAAACAACATCCACGCCCTCTCGAACTCTGCTTTCTCTGGCCACTTCCGAAGCGAGGCGAGCGCGAAGAGCTCGATCGGTTTCCTCTCCCCCCAACAGTGGCCCGAGTACATTTTTCGCTTCCTCGAGAGAAAGAATCCGGTTGCCATCGGTCCGCGCCGACAAGCGAAGGTGGCGATGAGCCCGACGACGTTCGGCCGCTGTCAACGATTCCAGACCATCGGCAACGTAAGAAGCTGCATCGTCCCGAACCTCGATCCCATACACCCGCACTCCGTCTGTCTCCTCGCGAAACGCTTCCACCAGATCCTTGTGAGAGGAGGTCGCCATCACCTCTCCATAAACCTCCGCCACTTCACGCAGACTTTCTCTCTCCTCTTCGGTCAGGCCATCTCTCCGGGCCCAATCCACCAACTCTCCGACTTCACGGCGAGTCAAACGCCCATCGTTTCCCAGTTCGGCTCCGATCCCCAGTGCACCGGATACCGCCAGCGGCTCAAACCAGCTTGCGATCGAGTCGGGGCTGGAGTCCGGACTGGTGGAGGAGGATTCCTCGAGCCGCATCCGATTCCACTCACGAAGAATCGCGCGCCGACGAGCGGAATCTGCAGACTCATACTCTCGCAGCAATTCCGATCGACGCTCCCGTACGGCCTCGTTGCCTTCTTGAGCGAAAGAAATCGGAACCAGAGCGATCCAGATGCTAACGCTCGTCAGCAAAACCCGAAGGTATTCCCGTCCTTGACCTGATCGAATGAACATGTAACTCACGACCTCCCCAGACTTTTCTGCCAGCACCCACCAAAACTGGAATGGACTCGAGACCCATCGGGGCCACTCCGTCCAGTTCGTTATCCTCTGAAATTTGTAATCTCTAGGATGATACTTAAGACACAAAAAACATGCCATAAGCGCAGAAAAACTCCAAGTCTTTGTCGCATTGTCTCTTGGGGAAACGAGGGGGAATTCATGATGCACGATTCGGTTCACTCACAAGCTCATCTACGTGCAACTTTTTGATCGAAGCGACCAGTCCAACGGCTCTCAGCTACCCAGGAGTACGATTCTCGACCCCCACTCCGCCCCGAAAAGATCTCAGTGTTTGCCCCCGATCTCATCCCATAGCAAGTATTGAGGAGGAGTCATCAGATACAGTTGGATACTTTCCAGAATCGCGGTCTGTCGCAACGAACTCGAGGCACTCCCCTCCTTGAAACGAATCGTGACCTCGATCGGGTTGCTCGCATCAACCCCACCAGGCACCTTTCCTTGGGGACCGACTGTTTGCCCTTCGACAAGTAATTCCGTTGTCATGAGGGGCCCGAAAGACGAATTCCTGGGGACACGTACATAGGCCAAGCAGCAGGCTGGGTACTTCACACCAGCCGACCAGGACTTGCCGAAAACCGAATTCGGGTCGATCTTGAGCGTCAAACCGTAACCATCTGCTTGCTGAGCCCGGAAGCGATCCCGATGGATAGACCGAGCCCCATTGTAAATGCGAAAGTCAGCCAGGGTCGTATGCATGGAAAGAGAAGGATTCGCTCCTGTAATTCCCTTGGAACCCTCCCCTCCTTGCCCACTGGCCCTTTCGAGCCGAAAGGCTCCAACAAAGAATTCGTCCCGTAAAATCTTTTGCCGGCTGGACCAGACCTCGAGCGGTCCGAATGCATCATCGATAGCTCCCACAACCTCCCGACCATCGAGAAATAGCTTCAGATCGCTTGTACCGTTGAACCAGGTCATCCGGACATGATGCCACTCCCCCGCTTTCCAGCGACTCTTGACGAAATCTCCCTTCTCGACCCGACTCGCCTCATAGGGTGTCTCGAGTCCCTTGGAAGTAACCTGCTCATAAGTTTTGAGAAATTTTTTCAACTCACCTCGCGATCCCATTCGGGTCTTAAAACGATAATGGTATTTGGAGCTTTCATTGACGGCGACGAGATAAGCCTCCGTCTCAACCTTCTCCAGCGAAACCTGATATTCACCCGGCTTGAAAACTGTGGGAATCCGTTCCTCTACATTGGTTCGCTTGGTGATACAACCGATATGACCAAGGCCTTCCGCTCGCTCCGCATCATAGATGTAAGTACTGACAACCTTGGTATCCCCCTGCCCCATAGCCTGAAGAATCTGCCGGGCATAGAGTTTCCCAAAAGCCCTATAGTACTTTGCATTCTTCCCCGGCCTCTTCTTCTTGAGCCACTCATATCCTTCACGGTAAAGACGTTCATAAGCGTCAGGACGTTTCTGTCCTGTGATGACACGCCGCAGAGAACTCTTTTCGACTTGGTCGGGTTTCCCGCCAACAAAATGGACGTAAGTAGAAGAGGCCCGAATGTATCCCTTGTCGTAATAAATAACCCGATGGATGCCCTTCGTCCCACCGAGTTTATTGGTCGACAGGAAAAGCCCGCCTCGCTGGTTCAGGGCCTTTTCATCCATCTTGACCCAGAATTCAACCGTACCGGAATCAACCGGAACATGTGAACTCGAGTCGTACGTAACATACCGTCGGCGTCCGAAACGGATCCCATCGACAAGGTGACTCCCTACCAGAAAAACACTTCCAGCCTTACTCTGGTTGGATCGCAGGCTCGGATGGGGAGTCCCCGAAGAATTAAGCGGCTCAGCATTCCCCTTGGCGCGACGAGCGGAATAATCGACCTCACGAGGAGCGGCAAAAAGGAGTTGGGGGTCGATTTTCTGATCGTATGGAGTAAAAGAACTCTCAACTCGTACATGCCCCGCAACCTTTGAAACCTGCTGTCGATTCACCTGGCGCCCAGGCTCTGTCGCCGCAAGATCGATCGATTCAGGACCGATCACGACCCCCTTGCTGGAGTCCATATGTTCCGCGAACTGCTTCTGGGTGGTGATCTCATGCGCATGAAACATCCGAACGACCGTCTGGATCTTGTGAGACGCGAGTATTCTTCCTTCACGAGAGAGAACCCGGCCCAGACTTTCGACCAGGAATCGCCCCGATGAGCCCAATGAAAATTCAACCGTATAGTGAACCAAGTCACTTTTATCGATATAGATCCTCGTCGATGACCCCATATCACTATTCGCGATATACCCTGAACGAGTCATGTAGCGAGTCACAACATCCGGATTGAATTTGACCAGTCGAGCCTCGGGACAAACATTGGCCAAAATGACTTGCGCCTTCCAGTGAGCTTCTCCACCAGACAGACTCCCCTGCCGAACGAGATCCCAGAGAAAATCGGCGAACTCCAGCCAGTTCGAAAACGGTTTCCGACCGTCACCAAACGACTCGGGACGCCGATTCAAAATGGCCCGAACCACTACCCGCGCGTCCTTCTCAGTTACCTGGACATAACGCACCGAACCGTCAGGATGCTCGAATCGAGCCGAGATCCCGTTCAACACGGAGAGCAACATAACTTCTCCTGCCGTGTTGATATTGATCGGAGCACGAGAATGAGACTGGCTCGCATCGTGAAGAAAAGGCTGACCCGGATTTCTTCCAGGAACCGGCGATACCGTATTCGGGTTACGAACCCCGTGAAAAGTGACATACCGGAGCAACAGCTCCAGATCTTGATTCAACGCCTCACTAGTTCCATAGATCATCAAAAGAGCGCGACGAAAGGTTTCCGGGTCGGCATACCCACCCGGAAAAAGATTCTGTAGCTTTTCTCCGATCTTCCCTCCCATTTGCCCCAGGTTCTGATTAGACCCCTGCCGTTGATTGTTGACCCATCTGCGAACGACTTGTCCCTGAGCGAGAAAACGACCCAGGTTGTTAAGAACCCGAACATTCCCGTTGAGGCCTTGACTGAACTGTGAAAGGTCGATGCAGTCGCCTACATCCACGACCTTCAAACTGTACTGCCACCCTTGCGGATGATATCGAGACCTATCCGAAGCTGACGAATCGACAGGAAGAGACTCCGAATAGGCGTAGGGTCCCACATCTTGACCCGCCTCGTAGAGAGAAGGACGACCCGAATTCTCGATCGGGATGGAGACATCATCGCCGTAATAAATCTTTTCATGCCGACCGATATGCACCCGTTGGGCCAAACTCTGCTGCAAATGGGCTACGGCTGATTCCACTCCAGCTCCGGCCAGGAATTTGGCACGAACCGTTTCCCGGTGGTTGCCGCTGGCATCTCTTTCGATCGCCATGAGCCGATAAAAAGAGACCGCGAGCAAGCTGAGAACAGCCAGAACTCCCAGGCAGATCACCAAAACACTTGCGCTCCGGCGACTGAATGTAGCCCCACAAATAGGCAAAAGTTGACGGCTCGACATGAAATCACTCCTCGGCCCAGTGCGCCCCTCTAGAGAAGGACCATTACAATAGCTAATCCATAATAAACGAACAGTTACTCACCAAATTGCTTCGAAGAATCTTCTGATTTCCTGAAGGGTGGTTTGTCATCAAAGGAGAAAGAACCCGAATGCTTCTTCCAGAACCCCATCCACCTCGTCGCATCCTTTCCCAAGGATTCACCCGTCAATCGGTGAAGCAAGATCGCCGAGGCCTGAACCACCTCGGCATCCTCCGAATCGAGTCGACGAATCAACGCGGGAATGACTTTCGGGTGGCGGACGAACTGAAGCGCGACCATCGTAGACACATGTATCACGCGTCTACGCTGTAAATCGTCCTCTTCAGGCACCCACATTCCGAGACCCTCCACAAGGGTTCGGACCACTCGCACATCTCCAGGAGCAATGCGTACCAAAGCGTCCGCAACGCTCGATCGAGACATCAAAGGCTTTTTCGGATCTCGTAAATGACGGATCAATGTCGGAACGGAAGAAACCGCCAATTCTCCCAAGTGACCCAGCCCCTGGATGGAAGCGATCGCAACCGATTCCACGGGATGATCCACACCCTCCATCAAGGACGGTAAAGCCTCCTCGCTTTTCAAACGCCCCAAAGCCCAGTAAACCTCCGACCGCACATCGGGAGGGATTTTGCCTGAAAGAAGTTGCAAAAGAGGCTCGATCGCCTCCCGTGCTCCCAGACGCCCCAGACAGTAAGCGGCATATCGCAGCGTAGATACGGTTTCCGTTTCCTCTTCGAGATATCGAACAAGAACACCAATCACCCGCTCATCAGGCCCCCATCGGATAAGCGCTTCCGCGGCGACACGCTTGAGTTCCGCCCACCGATTGAATCGATGAAGGACCTGGCCATCCTGCTCAATAGATTCCATCCGATCTTTTTTACGAAGGATTTTTGTCAAGACGAGGATCGCTCTTCGGTCTCCCAACTGCTCCGCAACCCCGACCGCCTTGGTTCGAACCGCGAGAGCATCGTTATCATCAGCAAGAATCAGTAGAACCAGGTACACCGACCTCCTGTCTCCGATCGCTCCCAACACATCGAGAGCGCACACCCGTAGGTCCTCTTCGATGGTGAGGTCTTTGACGATCGAATGCAGTTCCGAAAGATGACCCTTTCGAGCCCGAAGGACCTGAAACTCCTCGGTTTCCCGCGCTGGAACAGGGTCTTTGTCCAGATCGAAAAGGGTTGTTTGCTTCTGCATGGATCGAAGTAATTCGAGAACTTCTTCCTGGGGGTCCTCCCCCAGAACCGGAGCTCCCGTGACAACAAAGAGTACACAGAGAATTTTCATGAAAAAGACGGATCGCATTTGAAAAATCATTTTCAAGATTTCACTTACCCGCTGTATTCGATCGAAAGAAATGTCCACAATTCATGATGAATTTCGTCTGTTTCGATTTCCGGTCCGTTTGATTCATGGCAAGGGTTGTGCCATGTCCATACACTTCAGTCGCTCACCTACCCTAAATCCCCACGAGACTTTACTGAACGGGTTTTACCAACATAAATTACTTGGTAGGTAACAAATCCAGATCCTGCCCATTGGAATTACCAAAAAGTAACACTCATTACGAAACGGTTACACTAATCACCGCCCTATTCCACTCCCCCACCCTTTTCCTGCCGTTGCGATGAAAGACGACACCTTCAAATCCATTTCCGCCCTCATCGTTGCGGGGGGAACCGGAACCCGATTCGGACTTCCGACCAACAAGACCCTGGTACCTCTCCGGAATCGCCCTGTTATCGCCTGGACTCTCGACCCTTTTCTCGAACACCCTTTGATCGATGAGATCATTCTCGTCATTCACCCACGAGACCGAAAAACGATCGACTCCCTGGAACTCGAAGGCTGGTCCTTTCCGGAGTCGGTTCAACTCGTCGATGGCGGTCCCGACCGAGCCTCGAGTGTACATAACGGCCTCCTGGCCACGACCTGTGCCGCCGACGATCTCATTCTCATCCACGACGGGGCTCGACCGTTCGTTTCGATTCAGGATCTCGACCGGATCATCGAGTCGTCTCGATCCGCTTGTGGCTCCCTGCTGACGCTCCCATTCACAGAAACCTTCAAAGAGATCGACGAGAACGGACACATCCTCCAGACTCCAGATCGTTCCCACCACCGCATTGCTCAAACTCCTCAGGGTTTTCGTCGAAATGATCTCATCCGAGCTCATGAGGAAGCCAAGAGCAGGAACCTATCCCCGACTGACAGCGCGTCGGCCATCGAAATTTTCCGCACCTGCCCTCGCTGTCAGTCTCCCCGGAAACGACTAACCCTTGAAGGCGAGACCTATCTCTCATGCTCTCAACACCCCCGGTGCTCCGAGAAAATTGTGACAGACCCCATCGAACACCTTGATCTGCATCGACTTATCGAGGAGCCCATCCAAACCGCCCAGGGCCGTCCCGAAAACATCAAGATCACCACCTCAGAGGATATCCAGCGGATAGAATTCCTCCTCGCACGTAACGATCCCCGCGAGTAAGATCCCGCATACATTCGATGTCGATTTCACCTACTTGCAGAACTCACCTCCTGTTGCTCGGAGCCTTTCTGGTCCTCACCGGAGCCTCATCCCAGGCCCAGTCAGAACCGAAATCGGACTCCCCATCCCGTCATGCCCAGCGGAACAACCCCATCCGCTCTCTGACGATTTCGGGTGAAGTCCTGATTCCCACGATCTACCGAACCGACTTCTTCGACGACCAGTTCCGGGGCTCTCTATCTTCTAACAATGACGACCTCTACATCGACCCCGTTCTGAAGCTGCACCTCGACCTGGATCTCGAGAAAAATATCCGCAGCCGGATCACTCTTCAAAACGATCGGCGAGCCGCCAACAATCTGGCCAATACCCTGCAGGAAAAAACGGCAAGTCAACGAGGAGGAGAAGATAACCTCGAACTCGAAATCGAAGAAATCTATGTCCAGATGGATCGGTTTCCTTCTGATGATTCCTGGCTTCGAATCGGAATCCAAGATTTTCGGTATGTCCTTCGGTACGATTCTCCCGACGCTTTTTTCATCGACATATCCCATGCTGAAAGCCCCTATTTCGGATCGGTGAACCTCGAAGCCGCTGGCCTACGAGGCCGAACGACCACCGAATGGATGGACCAGGTTCTGGCTCTCGATGTTTTCGGGTTTACCTTGATCGAAACCGGTCTCAACAGCTCCGATGAGTCGATTTTCGGCATCAACCTGGACCTCTCTTTATCCGGCCCCCCCAAACGAGATCATCTCATCAACTTTCTGCTGGTCGGCATGGCCAACGACGACCAGTTCATCGGCACGCTGGGCCTGGGCGCCTCGATCTTCCTTACTCCCAACCTGGAAATATACGGGGAAGGACTCGGTCAACTAGGCACCTTCTTCGAGTCCGGCCAGTCCCCTCTCAACCCACTGGATACCCAGCGCCATCAGGCCTACGGAGGTCGACTCGGATTTCGCTACAGCTGGAACCAATTCATCGCCAGACCCTTTGTCGAATGCAGTGTCTGGGTCTTGTCCGGCGACGACAACGAAGCCGGACGCAGCGTCAACCGCGATCTGGTTACCTATGAAAATGTCGACGAAACCTGGGTCGTCGAAGGGGACGAATACGGCCTGGATCTGGATAGCAACTACTGGGCGACCAAGTTTCGTGTGGGCTTCGATCTGACCGAACAACTCGATGAGAATGTACGGGTCGAACTTGGGGTTGCTCACTTCGAAGCGCTCGATCCCCCCGCCGGAAGAAGTCGGCATATCGGCACAGAAATCGACCTGGGTCTCACCTGGGACTATTCAAACTCCCTTCAATTCCGTCTCGGAGCTGGATTTTTGTTCGGAAGTCAATTCTTCAAGAATGCCAGCCAAAACCTGGGCATTGGAGGAAAGGATCACGCCATGATTCTGTTCATCGAGACAAGACTTCGGTTCTGACGAGGATTCCGTGCGTATCGGCCTGGGCTACGACATTCACCG
>JASMLP010000091.1 GCA_030748635.1 Planctomycetota bacterium | reverse complement strand
ACGGTTTTCCAGCCCTTTTCCTCGCCGGTGAGAACCCAGGTCGCCTCGACGTTGAAGGCGTTGACTTCGAGGTCGTCGGCTTGAGTGAGGGCGTTTCCGGTGACATCAACCAGACCGTAATCGATGCGGCTCCACTCGAAGGAAAGGGAGGCAGGTCCGCCTCTCCAAGCCCAGTGTGCGCCGAGACGGTAACGAGTCTTGTCGTTGTCGAAGGTGGCTCCACCGGTGTTGAAGAAGGTGGTTCCCCCGGAGGTCGAGTAGGAGAGAGCAGAAGCGGTCGACTGAGCGACGCCCCAGGTCCAGTTGAATCCCATCTGCATGTGCTTCAGGTATTCGTTGTCACTCTTGATGAGCGGGTTGAGGACGATTCGACCGGCAACGTCTTTGTCGCTGTTAGCATCGGTTGCGTTGCGGCCGCTGTTGGTGGCGAGTTGGCCACCGTTGAAAAAACCGAGAGCGTAGTTCACGTAGCCGTCGAGGACGGTACCGTGAACCATGGCACCCAGGTCGTACCCGGGAGCGAGCTGAGCGATCAGTCCGCGGGCTGCGAAGTCTTGATGCCTTTGAGCTCGGAGTTGGTTGAAGCCGAAGGGCTGCTTGAACTGGCCGATCTTGATCTGGGCTTCGTCCCAATAGTGCATGTTGTAAAAAACGTACCGAGCGACTGGAGCTGCAAGAAGCTCCATGTCGAGCTTGAACTCGTGGTAACGCCAGACGTGTCCGGAGAAAGCGAGCCGATTTTCATCTGGACCCCAGGTGCTGGTCTCGCCCGTGTTCTTTTCGAACGCGGAGAAGTGATTGATGCTCCATCCATTGACGTTCAGGCGGAAGGACTTGTCCTTGCCACCTTCAATGAAGAAGCCACCATCGTAGCCAGCGCTCATCTTGATGAGGTCGCCCTTGTCTTCTTTGGCCCGCAGGTAGCGCTCGACGGCTTGGTCGATCGCAGCACCGTCCTGGCTGGTGGTGCCAGTCTTGAGCCGCTCGATCTGCTCGGCCTGCTTCTTGATCAGAGCAGTTTGTTGCTCGAGCTGTTTTTCGATGGCACGGATACGATCCGCCTCGTCCGCGAAGGACGGCCCGGCAAAAGCCAGGCAGAGGATCGAGAGTGCCAAGAACAACGTACTAAATCGCATGTTATTTACCTCTCTTTGAAATCATCCCTAAGAATGGAAACTACCTGTCAAATCAAACGATTGCCCGAGGGACCGGGCGCAAGAAATTCCGGAAGTTTACCCTTGAGAGAGACTTCGTCAACCTCTTTCCGTAAAGTTTTTGCCTCAGGGTCCGTTCGCTTCGGTCTGGAAGGCACGGAAGTCGGCTTCGGGGCACGGATTTGACCTATAAAAGGGACGAAATCTTTCTGGCCGAAGCTGCTAAAGGCATTTCTCCCATTGACTTAGGGTTTACCCACCTGCGGTTTTCATGGCGCATTCTACCCCCTCCGACTCGTTGTGCCTGGAGGGCGCAGCAGGTGAATTGGTGGTGAGTGACTGAATGCTTGATAATACCTAAGTGCTTGGGGTTCGATAGCTTAAACCCTAGGTCGGGGGGCGCGTTTTGTGAGATCCAACTCTGCATATCTTCGTGTGAATGGACCGTCCAGGTCGGGAATTCCCAGAGACCGGTCATCCAGGAAGGGTCGTCTCTCTGGACCAGCAGAATCCGGCCGGCGTGGGTGACTACCAGTGCTACGGTGCTCACATGAACGGTCTCTCGGCCCGGTTTGGACTGGGGAAACGATTCGGGGTTACCGGATCGAAAAGCTCGGCAGCTGGCGCGCAGGGGGCAGGTGGAACACCTGGGGTTATGTACAGAGCAGAGGGTGGCTCCCAACTCCATGAGCCCTTGGTTGAAGTCGCCGGGATCCTCTTGGGGAACGATCGTGCGTGCAAACGACCAGAGTTCATTTCGAAGTGCGGCTCCAGCGGGATCCCCCCCAAGTCCAAGAACTCGAGTCAGAACCCGGATCACGTTTCCGTCCAGGATCGGTTCGGGTTGGTTGAAGGCAATCGATAGGATGGCTCCTGCGGTGTAGGGGCCGATACCTGGCAAGGCGAGGAGTTCCTTACGGTTTGCGGGAAGTTTTCCGTTGTGCTCCTGGGAGACGATCTGAGCTGCGGAGTGGAGTAGTCGGGCTCTTCGGTAGTATCCGAGTCCCGACCAGAGGGTGAGAACCGATTCCAGGGGGGCCTTTGCAAGGTCGTGTACATCTGGAAACCGATGCAGAAAACGGTGGTAGTATGGAACCATCGTTTCGACTCGCGTTTGCTGGAGCATGATTTCAGAGATCCAGACACGGTAGGGCGTCGGGTTATCTCGAAACGGGAGATCGCGACGGAAGCGGCGATACCACGGAATCAGGGGGGTCCAGTCGGAGCGACTCAAGAACTTTCGGATTGGCGGCCCCGTTCACGCAGAGCTAGGATTTCGATGACCTGGGCGGACTCCTCGATCCGATTGGAAATGAAAGCCACGTGATCGATCAAGCCTTTGAGGTGTATTTTTTCCGCCAGTTCCAGATCCAGTCCGAAAAGAGATCGTGTGGCATCCCAGGAGATCTTGTCGATTCGCTCTTCAAGATCGCCGACTCGATGGGTGCTGTTTGTTATCTCCGAGGGATTTTCTCGGAACGCTTTCCACGCTTGGGTCAACTCTTCACAAGCTTCCGTGGTGACTCGCGCCATCTTGAGTAGAGGTTCGATGAGTGAGTGGGGAACTTGTGGACGCGTGAGAACCAGAAAATCGGATGCGTCTTCAACCTTGTTGGCGATTTTGTCCATGGCATCGGCCAGGTGGACGCACTCGATATTCCAGGCAGTGACGGTTTTGCTGGTGAGGATCAGCACTTCGAGTTTTCGCTCCAGGCTATCAGACTCTTTTTCCATGCGATCGATTTCTTGCGCACTAGCCAGAATTTCACCGCCCCCCTCAAAATAGTCCGAGAGAAGTTTCTGAAAGGCTTGTACGGTTCGGTTCACCACGGAGAGTTC
>JASMLP010000090.1 GCA_030748635.1 Planctomycetota bacterium | reverse complement strand
CCTCGAATCCATCCAGAGTATCAAGAACATCCCCGAAACGTTCCAGAGCAAGCTGAGACCGGGCCTTCCCGATTCGAGATGGAGCGAACCCACTAGCCGCCTCCAACGATTCATCGAAGTGAGCCAGCGCCTGAGCATGCTGACCGCGAAGCGCGAGATTCCGAGCCCGTTCCCAGGCCCGCTCCGCTCGTTCCTGCTGGGCCTGAGCTTGCTCCTCACCATCCGAGGATCTTCCTCCGTCAAAAAAAGAGCCGATGCCGATTCCCAGAAGGAGGAGTAAAAGAAGAACCCCACCCCAGGCCACGGGACTTCGAGACCACTGTTCGATCCATCGTTTCCACGGAAACGACCGACGAATCTTGACAGCATCTCCCCGCAAATAATTCCTCAGGTCCGAAGCGAACTCCATCGCGGATTTATAGCGTTCCTGAGGTGAGCGAGACATCGCTTTCAGGCAGATCGATTCGAGAGAGCGGTCGATCTCGGGGTCGAGATGAGAAGGAGGAATCGGGTGATCGGTGAGAATCTTCTGGTAGAGCTGAATGGAAGATTCGGCCTGGAAGGGTAACTCTCCGGTACATATTTCATAAAGAAGCACGCCAAATGAATACAGATCGCTAAAGGTGCCCAGTTCGTGTTTACCGGAAATCTGTTCCGGAGCCATGTAATGAGGCGTTCCCAGGATCGCCCCGGTTCTCGTCAACTGAGTCTCTGTATCCAAATTTTTGGCCAAACCGAAGTCGGTCAAACACGGCTCCCCGGACGCATCGATGATGATATTGCTCGGCTTGATATCTCGATGTAAAAGACCCTGACGGTGGGCATGAGCGATGGCCGACAACAAACGAACCAAAATCTCCAGAAGACTACGAAGGTTGTAGACCCCTTGCTTCAAAACCGCCTTCAGCGTGGGGCCTTCGATGTAATCCATCGTGTAATAGTGAAAACCCTCCTCGACTCCGCTCCCATGAAGAGAAACGATATTCCGATGACGAAGCTGCTCAATCGCCGCGATCTCTTTCCGAAAACGTTCATGATGAACCGAATTCCCGCCCTCGTTCTCACCTTCGAGCAGCACCTTGAGTGCGAGTACCTGACCATGAACCGGGTCGTGGACCTTGTAGACGGCTCCCATTCCGCCCTTGCCAATCTCCTCAAGAATCTCGAACCCTCCGAAAAGCCCTCCATCCACTCGCTCTCGAAGTGGATTGGATCGCCTCCTCAGACGCTCTTTCAAGCTCGAGCCACTCCCGGAGCTTCCTCCTCCGGTAGAGCTTCCGCTTTCCTCCGACAAGACCTGCCTGAGATCCTCCGTAGCAATCCACTGATTCCGGAGGAGATAGTGAACCATCGGCATGACCCGCCCCTGGGAGCGATCTTTTTCTGCCTGCTTCAGACCCTCTTTCCACTGAAGTTCACTGAGAAACCCCCTATCGATCAGCATTTTTCCTATCTTCGCATCGGCTCCTTCGAGACGAGTCGCCTCCTGACCGGCGACTCCTGCTCCATCAGTCGATCCCTCTGCTCCATCAGTCGACCCCTTCCGAAATGCCTGGCCAGCAGTTGGCAAAGACGGGTTATGTTTTTTCCCGACCTCCCCAGAGCGTCGCCGAAGGATTGTCCCTCCTGTACCGCCTGATCTTCGAGCCCCTTTTCGAATCCGATTCCGACGAGGAGGAACGACCCCTTTACGAGGAGGTTTTTGTGCCGGCAAGGTAGCCAGCAAGTCCGTGGAACTATCCAGACCATCCACAAACTTCTCCACGACCACCAGATCCCCTTCTGATGAAGACGCTCTCAAAATCGACCGACACCCGGGACAACTGACCTCGGTCCCCTCATCGGAGGGGAGGAAAGAGATCGCAACGCTACACTCAGGACAGGAACGGGTCACCTTCTTCAGAACAGGCGAAGCCGAAGTGGACTGCAGAATATGAAGAGCGCTCCGATCAGGAGAAATCTGTAACGCTTTCTTGCAGTGAGGACATCGCACCCGAGCTCCAGCAGAAAACGCGCCCAAGGAGAGAACGGCCGAACACGAAGGACAACGCAAAGCGCCCACTTCCCCCGATGCCCCGGCCAGATCCTCAGAGGTCACCACACCCATCTCCAGAAGCACCTCGGATAAAGATCTTTCGCTTCCGACCGATTCGCTTTCCGCTTTTCGAGCCAGTGCGACCCGCAAGCTCTCGGGCGACAACACACCTCGGTCGATCAGAGACTTCCCGAGATCGAATTCAGGATCCGAGGAACTCAACTCATCTCTCCCGAAAGACCAAGACAAACCTGAATAACTCGTTTCCTCCGCTCATCCATACACATGACGCGAACATTGTACCACCCCCCCGAGCAAGTCGAAACGACATCAGAACAACTGAAATCCTCTCAACGCCCCCCCCCGGAAAATGATCGCGCGAGACACACGCTTCATTCCTCAAGGCCCTCTGCCCACTCCCCCTCGGCAGTTCATTACCGCCCGAATTCCTCCGCACGAGATCGCAAGCTTGCCACCTGAAGGAAAGGACCCCAAAGACCGCCCCAACGCCAAAACGTCAAAATCCTTTACGAAATTTTGCCAAATCACTTGACGCTATCGAAAAAGGATCCTTGCTATGAAAGGATTTACAGAACGGCACGAGTATTGCTACTTTTGTCGGACAGAAGATTCCAAAAACTCGAAACGAACGCCGGAAACCACCTCCGGTTCGCCAACAGGAGACATCGACATGAATTTGAAAGCACGCTGGCTGACCGCCTCTCTCGCCTGCCTCTTTGCCCTGGGAACCAGCCTCCCCATCCTCGCAGAAGATGACGACAACGATGGACGGCGAGTCCGGAGAGAAGGAAAGGGACGCGACTTCAAGAAGAAGAAACGCACCCGTGACTCCAAATGCAAGCACGAATGGAAAAAGCTGCGCGTGGAGATGAATCCGGAACAGAAACGCAATATCGCCGCCTTCAAAAAGGACCTGAACGAGCAGACCCGCGGATACAACCATGTCGTCCTGCGCGGCATTCTCGGCGAAGTCGACTACATTCTCGAACAAGCCCGACGGGAAAAACAGGAGAACCCGGATATCGCTCGTCTCCGCGAACTAGCCAAACAAGTCAAAGCCAAGATCAAGTGGGCTCACGAAGAACTCGAAGACTACCGCGTTTCGCTCATGTCGCCAGCCCAGAAGAAAAAGCACTACCTTCTTCTCGCCGCCAAGCAAGACCACCGAAAGAACTGTCCTCATCCGCCACGCTCCAAGGAGCGCAAACTCCGCCTGGCCGATGTGGAGAGCTACAAACAATACGGTGTCTTCGATTGCCCTCCTTTCGGAAAACAACGTCGTAAGAACAACAAAGAAGACGCGTAACCGAGCGCTTCTCCTCGAACCGATCGACACAAACTCTTACCGGTCGCATCAGAAATCTGACTGCGACCGGTATTTTTTTATCTCTTCCCGAAAACCACTCTCTTTCCCAGTAAAATTTTTCATCCAATTCTTTTCAAAGTGGGGTCCTCACTCCAACGCCAAGATATTGAACTCCAATAACGGGATGCTACCATCCTCCATACCATGAAAAGACTGACTCCAGTTCTGTCCTTCTCCCTGCTCTTTCTTCTGCTCTTCGGATGTCAAACCGCGAACCGAGAAGAACCGGACCCACTTTTCTCTGAACCTTTTGTTCCCGACGTCGATGTCGAATCGGCGCGTCGTGGTGCCCGTTTGTACGCAACTTACTGCGGCTTCTGCCACGGCTATCAAGGTGAGGGAAATCTATCGGACCAAGCCAACTCACTAAACAATCCCACCTTCCTCTCTACAGCTAGCGATGAATTCATTGAGAAATCCATTCACTATGGACGGCCCAATACATCGATGTCCGCCTGGTCGGAAGAACAAAACGGCCCGCTGAATCCTGGCGAAATCCGAGATATCACGGCCTTGATCCGAAGCTGGCAAACCACAAAATCCGTAGCTGTAAAAGATCCACCACCGGGCCGAGCTTCCAGAGGACAGGCGCTTTATGCCAAAAAATGCGCTTCCTGCCACGGCAAGAACGGCGAGGGAAGATCTGCTCTCTCGCTGAACAACCCACGATTCCTGGACTCCGCCAGCGACGGATTTCTGGCCTACGCCATCCGGAAAGGTCGCCCGAAAACCAAAATGCCGGCTTTCGAGAACAAATTTTCTTCGAACCAGATCTCCGACCTCGTAGCACTTCTGAGAAGTTGGGCAACCCCGGTCCAGGACGCCCCGGTCGCTCGATTCACCCCCCCGCTCGAAAATCCAGTTCTCAACCCCGACGGCCCACCGGCTCATTTCGATCTATTCGAAGACCGATTCGTCTCTTCCGATCAGGTTTTCGAAGCCCTCATCGCCGGCGACGCACTGATCCTCATCGACGCTCGGTCCACAGGAGATTATCTTCTGGGACACATCCAGGGATCTCTTTCCATCCCCTTCTATCGTATCGACGAAGCGTCCAAAACATTGCCCAAAGATCGCTGGATCATCACCTACTGCGCCTGCCCCCATGCGATTTCTGGTCAGGCAGCGGACAAACTTATCCAGGCGGGATTCAAAAAAGTAGCCGTTCTAGACGAAGGCTTCCCTTACTGGAAGCAACAGGGATACCCCACGCTCTCGGGTCCTGATCGCGGGCACCGATAGTCGGGCAAGAGTTTTATGCGAGTTCCTTTTGATGACCTGCGTACTTCCCTGGCTTCATCTCCTGACCCCGATCAGGCCGACACGACCGATCAAACTCCATCCGCAATCCTTCTTCCCATCCTCCCCGCACCGTCAGGAGACCGGATTCTCTTCGTCCAACGCCCGAAGTCGATGTCCAAACACCCGGGTGAAATCGCGTTTCCAGGAGGTCGGGTCGACCCCGAAGATTCAGGTCTCATAGGAACCGCTACTCGAGAGCTGCAGGAGGAGTTGGGAATACAACCCCATCTGGTCGAAATCCTGGGACACCTTCTCCCCCAACAAACTCTCACCTCGGGCTTCATCATCTATCCGGTGGTCGGAAAACTAGACCAGAAAACCGTGTGCACTCCAAACCCCGAGGAGGTAGACGAAGTCC
The DNA here is from genome assembly GCA_030748635.1 of Planctomycetota bacterium. Taxonomy (GTDB): domain Bacteria; phylum Planctomycetota; class JACQVV01; order JACQVV01; family JASMLP01; genus JASMLP01. Next base: position 17,202 of record JASMLP010000090.1, on the reverse strand, counting down.
TGGAGATCCCCATCGATGACCTTTTGCTCCCTGACGCTCAGCGGTGGAGCCGTTTCGATCTCCCTGAGGGAACGATCCGAAGCCCCTATTACCCATGGGAAGGCCGAACCATCTGGGGCGCCACGGGACGCATTTTGGCCGACCTACTGAATCTCTTGGCCTGAGTCGATTCGATCCAACAGAAAACGGCGCACACGAATCGACCCGAATCTGTTTTTTCCGGCAATCCCAAAGCCCTATTTCAGCTTTTTCTTCACCTGTCCCATGAGAGACATCATGTTGAGCTGAATGGTTCGTCGCTTGCCGTCGATTTCGAGCGCTTGCTTCCAGCTTTCTTGGGCCCCTTCGAGATCTCTGCTCATCACCTGAGCAATTCCCCGGTTGTTAAACGCTTCCACATAGTCGGGCTTGAGTCGAATCGCGGCATCGTAGGCCGCGATCGCTTCCTCGAGTTCTTTTCGAGCATGATGACTGGTTGCGAGATCGAAATATGCCTTGTGATTGGTGTCATCCGCCTCGATCGAAGCTTTCTGGTCCGCGATCGCTTCCTCCACTCGCCCCAATTTGGCGAGAACCACCCCTCGACGATTATAGGCCTCAGAAGTTTTCTGGGTCGTTCCGAGCAGAGCGGTATAGTCCTCCAGCGCTTCCTCATATTTCCGCTTGTCCACCCGAGCTTGCGCTCGCATCCATCGAGCCTCCTCATGTTCGGGCTGTTCGGCAAGGGCTCGATCGAACTTTTGAAAAGCGAGAGTATATTTACCTTCTCCGGCCAACTGCTCCCCATCCTCGATGATCCGGGTAAGTTCTTCTTCGTCCACGTCAGGCTGAGTAGGAATTTCCGGCTCCGACTCACTCACCGGCCCCATGATCTCGCTGATCACCTCGTCAAACCCCTCGGGGGTGATGTACCCCAAGTCCATCAAAACGAATGAAACCGGCTTGCTGCCTTCTTCTTCATCCGAAATGCGACAAGCTTCCGAGGCCTGAGACTCCGTCACGAACCCTTTCTGTAGAGCCACCATGAGAAAACGAAAAGCCTGATCGTCTAGCATTGCTCCCCTCCTTGGTGAGGTGGATTCGAACTTACGCAGGTGTACAGTTTACACTGATCTTGAATGAATCGTAGTGATGGTGGAGGAGATGGGACTCGAACCCACGACCCCAACGCTGCCAGCGTTGTGCTCTCCCAGCTGAGCTACTCCCCCTAAGAGATGGGAGAATTTTGTAAACGGTGCCTACCCCAATTGTCAAACCCTTTCATGATCAGCACTCCACACCTTCCCCGCGGTCTTGATCTGGGCGCACTCCAGATTTTCTGTTACAACGTCACCCCTTAGAACGATTTCCCGCAGAATCCGAAAGACTTTTCCATGTCCGATACCCCTCCTAAGTCGAACGCCTCCAAGCCCCAAACGCAGCCAAACCGCAAAGGAGGCTCCAAGAAGAAAGGGGCGGATGCCTCCATGCGAATCACTCCTCGAGATGAGGACTACGCCCGCTGGTACACCGATTGCATCCAGAAAGGGGAGCTGGCCGATTACAGTCCTGTCCGTGGCTGCATGGTAATCCGCCCCCACGGGTTTGCCGTTTGGGAACGAATTCGAGAGATTCTCGATCGACACATCAAAGATACCGGACACGTCAACGCTTACTTCCCCATGTTCATCCCAAAATCCTTCCTGGCCAAAGAAGCCAAACACGTGGAAGGATTCGCCATGGAGTGTGCAGTGGTGACACACTCCGGCCTGGAAAAAACTCCCGAAGGAGATCTTGCCGTTTGCGGCAAACTAGAAGAAGAGCTGGTGGTTCGCCCCACGTCGGAAACGATCATCAACCACATGTTTGCCAAGTGGGTCGAAAGTTATCGCGACCTGCCTTTGCTCATCAACCAGTGGGCCAATGTGGTCCGGTGGGAAATGCGAACCCGTCTTTTTCTGCGCACCGCTGAATTCCTCTGGCAAGAGGGACACACGGCTCATGCGACCCCTGCTGAAGCGGACGAAGAAGCGCGCAAGATGCTGGAAGTTTACCGACGCTTTGCGCACGAAACTCTCGCCCTCTCGGTGATCACCGGGGAAAAAACAGAGGCCGAACGTTTTGCGGGTGCGGATCACACCTACACCATCGAGGGGATGATGCAGGATCGCCGGGCTTTGCAAGCCGGCACCAGTCACGACCTCGGGCAAAATTTCTCCCGGGCCTTCGACATCCGATTCCAGAACGCCGAGGGAGAACTCGAATACGCCTGGCAAACTTCCTGGGGTGTTTCCACCCGTCTCGTAGGTGCGGTGATCATGGCGCACTCCGATGACAAAGGACTCGTCCTCCCACCACGCATCGCCCCGATTCATGTGGTCTTGATCCCGATCTACCGAAAAGACGCAGAAAAAGAACGGGTTCTCGAAGCGGTAACAACGATCGCTCAACAACTTCGCGACAGAGATCTTTCCGTAGAAGTCGATGATCGTGACCATCTCAAGCCAGGCGCCAAATACTACGAATGGGAGAAAAAAGGTGTTCCCCTGCGTCTCGAAGTCGGTCCGCGCGACCTGGATAAAGACCAGGTCTTCTCGGCCCGAAGAGATACCGGCGAAAAAGCCCCCATTCCTCTCGCAGGGCTCGAAACCAGCGTGACCTCGCTTCTCGACCAGATCCAGGCCGATCTACTGGAAAAAAACAGGGTCTTTCGGGAAACCCACACCTATCCCGCCGAAACCTACGCAGATCTTCGTTCGGTGGTCGAAGGAGAGGGTGGATTCGTTCTGGCCCGTTGGTGTGGTAATCCCGACTGCGAGACCCGAATCAAAGAAGAGACCAAGGCCACGATCCGGTGCCTACCCGAAGACCTTCCGGATGACCCAGGCCCCTGTATTCTGTGCCAATCCGAATCGGTCCAACGAGTGATCTTTTCCCGAGCCTACTAACCATCTCGGTACCTTTCCCATGTCCACTTCTCCCCGACCTCTTGGCCTGATTATCCTCGACGGTTGGGGACTCTCCGAAGCGACGACCGGAAACGCCATCCACGCCGCCCGGACTCCTAACTTCGATCGCCTCTGGAATCGGTCGCCCTCCACGACCCTGTGCGCCCACGGCCCCTCCGTGGGACTTCGACCCGACTTGATGGGAAACTCCGAAGTCGGCCACCTGAACCTCGGAGCAGGGCGAGTCGTCTGGCAGGGTATTACTCGAATCGACCGTTCCATCGAGGACCGTTCGTTTTTCCAGATCGACGCCTTACGGAAGGCCTATCAGCGCGGACTCGACGGTGGCGTTGTCCACCTGATGGGTCTCCTCTCCGACGGAGGAGTTCACAGCGACACCCGCCACTATCAAGCCCTACTAGAACTTGCGGGAGAGATGAAACTCCCTCCGGATGCCGTTCATGTTCACGCCATGACCGACGGAAGAGACACCGGACCCAAAACAGGATATCGATACGTTCAAAATCTACTGCAAACTCTCGACGACATCGGCGTGGGCCGACTAGCGACTGTTTGTGGACGCTACTATTCCATGGACCGGGATCATCGATGGGAACGAACCCGAAAAGCGTTCGAACTCTATATATCGAGCAGAGGGACTCCACACGAGGACCCTCTTACCGCAATCGAAGCCAGTTACCAAAGCGGCGTCACCGATGAATTTATTGAACCCATCGCTCTCCCCGCGGGCCTCAAGCGCCCCATCCAGGAGGGTGACTCCATCGTCTGGTTCAACTTCCGGGCCGATCGTGCCCGCCAGTTGACCGAAGCCTTCACAAAAGAATCCTTCCAGGGTTTTCCCCGAGACCTTCCGAGAAACCTCGAAGTCACCACCTTGACCTCCTACCGGGACGATTTCGACCTCCCGGTCTGTTTCGCTCCAACCTCCTTACCCAACGGACTTGGAGAGTGGTTCTCTCACCACAACCGGAACCAACTCCGCATCGCCGAAACGGAAAAATACGCCCACGTCACCTACTTCTTCAATGGGGGCGTTGAAGCCCCGCTTTCCCAGGAAGAGAGGATTCTCGTCCCCAGTCCGGATGTGCCCACCTACGATCTTCACCCCGCCATGAGTGCACCGGAAATTACCCACAAACTGCTACGTGCCCTCGAGTCCGAAAAGCACGATTTTTTCCTCATCAACTTCGCCAACCCCGACATGATTGGCCACACAGGGAATCTGGAAGCCACGATCCAGGCGGTCGAAGTCGTGGACCATCACCTGGGAGAAATTCTGGAATATCTTCGATCGAAAAAGGGAACGGCCCTGGTCACCGCCGATCACGGTAACGCCGAGACCATGATCTCTTCTGACGGCTCCCCTCATACCGCGCACACCACCAACCCGGTTCCGTGCGTCCTCTTTGAAGGCCCCTCCGGAATTCAGCTAAAAAAAGGCCTGGCCCTGGAATCGATTGCCCCGACCCTCCTAGATCTTTCCGGCCTTCCCCATCCTCCCGAAATGACCGGACCGAGCTTGCTGAGCTGAGTGAAAACAGATCGACTCGACAAAGCTTATTCCCACCCCATCGTTCTCAATCAGCGCCAAGATCTCGGAAGGTCTGTGCTACACTACATCTATTGTCGACATCGTCGTTCGTATCCGTAGGCGTCACCATGGGAACCGACGAGAACCCCATCACCCCAAGCACCCCCCAGTCTCCTTCGACACCAGAACCTTATTCCTCCAAACTTGAGGATCAGGCCTGCCCAACCTGCGGAAATCGACAACGTCAGGAATACAACATTTCCAACCGATACCGTCTGATCGAGGTGGTTGGCGAAGGTGGAATGGGTGTTGTCTGGAAAGCGTGGGATTTTCAACTTCGTCGCAACGTCGCGCTCAAGAAAATCCGAGCTCTCGGCAATCCCTCTTCCTCGAGGACCAAACGTTTTCTCGACGAAGCTCGGGCCGCTGCCAAATTATCTCATCCCGGGATCGTTTCGGTCTACGACGTAGGGATCGACGAAGGCTTGTACTGGTTCACCTGCGACTTCATCGAAGGCGCCCCACTCTCCCAACACATGAAAAACATCTGGGACGAAACGGACTCCGCTCGACTCATACGCGACATCGCCCTCGCCCTCCAGTGTGCCCACAACGCGAATATCGTTCACCGAGATATCAAGCCCGCCAATATCATCATGGACCGGAACAATCGGCCTCGCGTCACCGACTTCGGTCTTGCCAAACGACTCGATCTCAACGACACATCCAATCGCACCCGATTCGGAGAAATCCTGGGGACCCCCCATTATCTCAGCCCCGAACAGGCTCGGGGAGAAAACGATCAGATCGGTCCGGCGAGCGACCAGTTTTCACTGGGAATTATCTTCTACGAACTTCTCACCGGAAATCGTCCGTTTCAAGGAGCGGGATTCCGCGAACTCTGTCACATTATCGCAAACCTGGACCCAGACCGCCCCAGTCACACGAAACCGGATGTCGATACGAACCTCGAAACCGTTGTCATGAAAATGCTGAGGAAAAACCCCTCGGACCGTTATCCGAGCCTTGCTGATCTGGCCGAGGATCTCGATCGCTTCCTGGTCGGCGCCCCGATCCATGCCCGCCCTGTCTCCAAGTGGTCCCATGCCTTTCGTTGGATAAGATCGAAAAAGTGGCACGCCCCGATCCTCCTCCTGCTCTTTCTTTTCCTGATCACCGTGATCGGAGGAGCTTATTCTTTCGACAAACTCCAGCGCGCCCTGGACCGGGATCAGTGGGTCCAGGCCAACCACCGCTTCGAGCAGATTCTCCATAAGGTTCAATCTGCCCACTACATCCCACAGTGTGACACGCGTGTCACACTGACCGATCTCCAGGATTCCCTGCCCCCTTTACGTCACTCGATCTCTCACCCCTCATCCCTCTCCGAATCCGTACGCGCTCACCAGTGGCACCTACTGGGTCAGGGATGGACCGAACTGGGCGACACATTTCAAGCCGAAGAGGCGTTTCGTGAGGCCCTCCGCCTCGCCCCAAACGACCTCGCCATCCAATTCTCCTGGATCCAACACTGCGCTCTTCATATGCAACTAAGTCGGCTTCGAGCCGAATCAGATAACATCCCCACATCCAACAGCCCAACCTATCAACTCTGGTCCGAGAAGGCTCGAAGATCTCTTTCGAACCAAGCTTACCCGCTGAAAAGAGAGCTCTTCACCGCCTACCGACACTGGCTCGATGGAAATATAGCTGAAGCTCGCATGACGTGTCAGGAATCGATCGCACAAAGAGGAAAACAGCCCGGGACCGAAGACTTCTGGCTTTTGCTGGGGTACATGACTCCAGAAGAAATGCCTCCCTCCCGCATTCGGAAATACTACGAAACCGCAACCGAAATCGCCCCGAACAGCGCCTGGGCTCATTTCCTGAAGGGAAAGTACCAGACCGATCAAAAACTGCGACAAGACGATTTCCTGCAAGCGACCCGCCTCGCCCCACGAATGTGGTTTGCCCACAACGCACTCACCGCCGATCTCCTTCGGAACAATCTTCTCGACCAAGCCGAAGCTTCTTCCAAACGCACACTCGAAATCGCCCCGCAAGCCCCGGACGCTCAGGTTACCCAGGCCTGGGTTCACTACAAATTCGGTCGCCTCGAACAGGCCATCGACTGCCTGGACCACACCCTGGCCAAATTTCCCGATCACATCTCAGCTCTGACCACACGCTCCGCATTAAACTTGCAGGCCAATAAAACGCAACTCTCAATCCGCGACGCGACCCGAGTTCTGGAAATCCACCCCAAGTCATGGGAAACCGCGCTTACCCTCGGGGTCAATCTCATCCGACTAGGCGAGGTCACCCGGGGGAAAAATTTACTGAAGAAAATCCTCGACTTCGCCCCTCAATCCAAACGAGCTCAAATCCAGAAACTCCTCGACTCCACGTCTTCCGGTAAATCCGAAGAGAAATGACAATTAAACCGCGACCTACGATCTGCCCATGAGTTCCGATCAAAACTTCGAACCACCGGAAGAGCCACCTCCCACACTGGCCGACCCCCAGATCTGCCCAACCTGTGGATCGGGGTGTCTTCCCCCGCCCAGCGCATCCAAAAACATCTCTCATCTTGCTCTTGTTCAACTCGTCCTGGAGCGGGATCTCACCTCGTACGAAACTCTACAAGAATGCATTCAGTCTCTTCCCGATCAGACCGAAAAACAGGACGCCTTCACCCTGGGACAGATTCTGGTCGCCCGACGGCACCTGTCCAGTCCTCAACTTCTCTACCTCCTCGAAGAATTGCGGGTCGAATCGAGAAAATCCCAGGAAGAAGCGAGGTACCGACTCGACGGCATCCTGGGACTCGGCGGCATGGGCATCGTCTGGAAAGCCTACGACCAGCAACTGAAGCGAACCGTCGCTCTGAAACAGTTGAGAGACTCAGCTTACATCTCGGAAGAACAACTTCACCGCTTTCAAAAAGAAGCCCGATCCGTAGGCCGTTTATCTCACCCCAATATTGTTTCGGTCTTTGATGTCGGATTCGAATCCGGAAGACACTATTTTACTTGCGACTACATCCGTGGCGATTCTCTCGCCCAACACACCCAAACACCGTGGGACCCTCGAAAAGCGGCCCAACTCCTTCTCCCTATTGCCAGAGCCGTGAACTATGCCCATGAGCAAGGCATCATTCATCGAGACATCAAACCGAGCAACATTCTCATCGATCAAGACCAGTTCCCTCGCTTGGCCGACTTCGGCCTGGCCAAGGAGTACCACCAGGATCCGAAAGAAGGGTTGACTCTGACCGGCCAAATCCTTGGAACCCCTCACTATCTCAGCCCGGAACAAGCCCGTGGAGACATTCGCCAGATCGGTCCTCCCAGTGATCAGTTCTCACTTGGCATCGTGCTGTACGAACTGCTGACCGCAACACGTCCCTTTCAGGCCCGTGATCTGAACCTCCTCTACGAACACATCCTCAAGGACACACCGAAGAGTCCCTCGAGTGTGCTCGACACGATCCCGGTAGAACTCGATCTCATCTGTTTGAAAGCGCTCGAGAAAAACCCCTCCGACCGATACCCCACCATCGGAGAGTTTGCTGACGATCTCGAACTCTTCATCCAAAGAAAACCGATATCGATCCGACTCCCTTCGAGATTTCGGATCAACCCTCGAATTCACGACTGGACTCGTCAAAAACAAGGCCCTACGATTCTCCTCCTTCTGATGACCCTCTGTCTCCTAGGAGGCTGGCGATGGTGGAAGACCCAGGCCACCCTCCGTTCTCTTCAGACACGCCATCACCTCGACCAGATTCTTCTCCCTCTGGAACAAACCCTCGAGCAGGCCAGAAGTCTTCTCTATGTTCCGGATGCAGACCTCGCTCCCTCCCTCGATCACCTGGAAGATCTGATCAAGAAGGTGGAAACCGACCCGAATTCGAACAACTCTTCCCGATCCGCGACCCTCCTGGGCCGTTCCTGGTTCCTCCTAGGCCACCAAAAAAATGCTCTTTCCTACCTTCTGCGTGCCAGAGAAATCGGTTCCCAGGACCCCCTGGTAGCCCACAATCTGGCTCAAATATATATGCGCCGTTCCTATCTGGCAGCCCTTCAGCACTCCGAACAACGTCCACAACTCAACCTCGAACCTTTCCAGCAAAAAGACCGGAGAACACAGGTCGCGAAGTATCTGAAAGATCCTTCATCCAGTCGGCTTCCCGAACTGGAAAAAACACTCAACCAGGCCTACCGAGCTCAGTCTGACGGCGATTACGATCTGGTTCGAACCATCTGCCAGCAAGCCATCGAGCGTTTCAACGAGCGACCTGGAACCGAATTTTTCTGGATGCTTCTTGCTCGCGTCAGCAACTCCTCTACGCAGCAATCCCGCAACAAGAAACTTTACTACGACCGAGCGATTCAACGCTGCCCTCACCAGCCCTGGGCCCGTTTTCTTCGTGGCAATCTCCTGTCCACAATCGCCAAGCGGATTGCCGACTACGACGTGACCTTGTCGGTACATCGCTACTTGTGGTACGCCTACGACAACCGGGCCATCTGTCGAAAAAAAATCGGAGACCTGGCCGGGGCGAAAGCAGATTACGACGAAGCCATCCGCCTCCACCCCGAGGATGTGATCGCTCAATTCAACCGATCCATGCTGCTCTGGCAGCAAGGAGATTTTCAGAAAGCGATGGATGGACTGAATATCACGCTAAATCTTCAGCCCGACTTCTCCTCTGCCTGGGTAGCCCGTGGGCAGTGCTACGAAAAACTCGGTGATCAAGATGAAGCCATGAAAAACTACAACCGGGCGATAGAAATCAGCCCCAACCACGAAATCGCGCTGCAGTATCGAGGAAATCTTCGAACCCGGAAGAATGATCTGGTCGGCGCCCTTCAGGATTACTCCCTCGCGCTCAAAACATCTCCACGCAATGACGAAATCCTCTGGAATCGAATCCAGGTTCTGATGAAACAAAAAAACCATGCCCGGGCATTTGAAGATCTCAGCCGTTTCCTCGAAATTCGCCCCCGTAACGCCAATGCCTATTACACTCGAGCCGTCGTCCGCTCCATGCAAAACGATGCCGCCGGAAGCGCCCGCGATTACCAGCAGTGCATCTCGATCGCCCCATCCTCTTGGCAGGCTCACCTTGGCCTGGGTATCTCATTACGCAAAATCGGAAAAACGAAAGAGTCGATCCAGTCGCTCCGCAAGGCCTATGAGCTGGCTCCAGAAAACGAACGACCTAGAATCGCACCTCTTCTACAAAACCGATGAACACTCTCGACGAATCTATTCCGAAGAACTCTCCATTAGTCGACCAAACTCTGCGTAGGAAAGCTCGCGTCCACTCGAGCGAAAAACTCGCCATTCCCCCTCGAACCGTCGATATTTGAGAACCACGTGAAATCCATCCACTCGACCTATGGGGCGAGTTTCAGGCACGCTCTCGTAACGTCGGGAACCCACCACCAAAAGCCCCTTCAGTTCCACCTCCGCGTCGTCGATATGCGGCGAAACCCGAACCTCCGAGTAGAGAAGACTGACCTTCTCCTTTCCGACTGGAGGGACAAATCCCAATAGCGCGGCCTGAAGTTCTTTCTTCCCCTCTCCGCTGGAGTGGCGGTATTCCGGATGCAGCTGCTCGAGCAGACGTCCGATATGACGATCCGCCACCGCCTCCTGAGCTTCTCCGATCAAACGCCGAATTTCCTCCTCCACGGAGCCTTCACGCGAGGACCACCAGAGCCAGGCCCCGAAGGTCAGCAAAACGAACAGCAAAATCAGATATTTCCGGGAACCTTCCATGAGTTTCATGATAAACCAATTATCCTCCCAGCAATACGACAGCCCCGACTCGAAGACCTTCGAACAGCCTATCTCCTCGTTTTTCTTCCCTGACCGACCCCAGACCTAACACAGAAACACTTCCTCGTGAAATACCCGAACCCCAAAGAGGACACCCAACCTCACCTCTTCCAGATCAACGTAAACCCTGAAGGAGGGGTTCCCAAACGCCCGGTACCCTCCACCAGACTCTGCGTCGGAGGTGTTTCAGGGGACAAGCAAAATGACCTCCGCCACCATGGCGGCCCCTCGCGAGCCGTTTGTCTCTTTTCCTTCGAATTGATCGAAGCGCTCCAGCAAGAAGGACATCCGATCGAGCCCGGATCTACAGGGGAAAATCTGACTCTATCCGGTTTGCGTTGGGAACTTCTTTCCGCGGGAGACCGCCTGATCATTGGAGACGCGATCCTCGAACTCACCTCCTTGACCCCGCCATGTCACCTCATCAAAAAATCCTTCCTCGAGGGACACCTGGAACGCATCTCGCAAAAAACCTTTCCGGGCTGGTCACGATGGTATGCGTCTGTTGCCAAGGAAGGCCTTGTCCACGCTGGCGATTCGGTCACCCTCGAACCGAAAGCCTCCTCGTCAGAGGATCCTTCTTTCTGAGCATCTGTTCAGTAAAGAAGGTCATTGCCCCTGACCTGAAGATCCTCCGCGAAGAGCACGCAGGAGAAAAATCAACAGACCCAACAGGAACAAAACCGTGGCTGCGACGACCCAGGGTTGCTTCCAGAAATTCTCCAGATTGTGCCCCAGATGATCGGCTCCCCAGGCCATCCCAAACGCCCCCAAGCACGATCCGATTGCCACCAAAAGAAGTATCTTCTGTCGAGCCAACCCGAGCATCTGGCCGACAAAAGTCCCCCCGATGGCTCCAGTTCCAGTGAACGGGAAACAGACGAAGAGGACCACACCAAGCATTCTCAACTTTTTCAGCCAGCGTTTACTCTCAAAAAATCCCAAGCTTCGCAAACGGGTTTTACGTAACTTCTGGCCAACAACAGGAATCCGATACAGGATGTCCAGGTTGTACGCGATAACCATCGCAATCGACATGTCCAGATAAACGAGAAGAGCGGCGAGATGATAAGGCCCAAGATCCAGAGGGAATTCCCACCCCACCTTGGAAAGAAGTTCGACCACCCCGTTTCCGATCCCGGCAAAAACCACAAGCTTTCCTAATACGAAAAAGGTGATTGCGGAAAGTGCCAGCAAACCGACAGCCGTCCGCTTCCCATAGATCATCCAGGAAAGACCGAGAAACAAGGCGAACGCCCCGAGCGGGAGCAGAAAGCTGAAAGCACGAGTTTTCCATCCCAATTCGTCATTGGGAACTATTTCGGATAGATCTTCATCTGGGGGCGCGGGATTCTCTCGATGCATGATTGCCGAGGAGTGTAGCAAACCCGTTTTGTCACCAGAAGAAGAGACTGAAATCGGTCGATCTGGGCTTCCTCCCAGACAATCCTGGAGAGAAGAGATTTCTCACCCGCCGATTCGACATTCCGGAATCTCCACACGGTACAATATTCAGATGAAACCGATCGATTGGACCCCCATCCTGGAGATTCTGAAATCCCATCAGCGCTTCCTGATAACCACCCACGTGGAACCCGATGGAGATGGAATCGGTAGCGAAATCGCCCTCTATCGCTACCTTCTCGGTCAAGGCAAAGAGGTTGTGATCTGCAATACGGGCCACCCATCCAGACGCTTTGAATTCCTTACCCAACAGATACCGATCGAGTGGATGGACTCTCCGAAGGCGAAAAAAAGACTCCTCTGGGCCGAGGTCCTTCTCGTCCTGGACACCTGTGATGTCACGCGGTTAGGTTCGATCGGCAAAGAGGTGGATAACTTCCAGGGCCCTATCGTGGCCATCGATCATCACCTTTTTGACCACGGACTGGATGCTATAACGATTCGAGTTCCGGAAGCCTCTTCGACCGGAGAACTGATCTACGACCTACTTCGCGCCCTCGAACACCCCATCGACGCGCACACTGCAACCGCTCTTTTTACCAGTCTGGTCACCGATACCGGGTGGCTTCGATTCGAGAAAACATCCCCACAGGTTTTACGTATAGCCGCCGATCTGGTCGAAATCGGTGTCCAGCCCTACGAGCTTTTCTCCCTCATCCACGATGTAAAATCGTGGAACGACCTTTCCGAGCATATCCAGATTCTCCACACAGCCCATCCGGTACTGAACGAACAGGTTGCGATCGCTGTCATTGAAGAATCCCGATACCGAAAATACCGACCCGACTCCGAAGCCGCGGAAGAAATTCTGAACACCATGCTCGCACTGCAACCGGTTGAGGTCGCGATTCTTCTCACCGAGACCCAACCGGAAGAGCATCGCATATCCTTCCGCTCTCGAGGTCGAATCGATGTGGGCTCGGTAGCCGTTTCGATGGGAGGTGGCGGACACCACAATTCCTCCGGAGCGTTTCTCAGGGGTTCCGCGACAGAAATCGAAGCGACCCTCATTGAGAAACTCTCTTCACTCTTTCCTGCCTCCTAACAGGCGATCGGACAAGAGATCGAAGCCCCGCGATCAACGATGCTCCGAACAACGAGAAAGCGCCTTTCGAACCGACTCCGAAGACCGAACTTTCGCAAAATCCTCACGTTTTTCGACGATATCACAAGGGTCGTATCCAAGGTCCAGAAATACGGACAGGTGCTTCGCGGCGACCGACGCGTCCCCCTTCACCGCGGCCAGGGTCGCGAATCCGAATACCCCTAGGCCCATCCGTGGGCTGAGATCAAGCACCCGCTGAAAATCCATTCGAGCCGCTTCGAGATTCCCCATCCGAATCTCCACCAATCCGCGACAGTAGTAGACAACGGCAAACCCCGGTTCGAGAGCGAGCGCCTGATCAAAATACCCCTTGGCCCGATCGTAATGCCAGGTACGCTTGGCTCCTTCTTTTTGCTCCGCTCGTGACGCATAGAAATAACCCAGCAAACAGTAGACATCCGCGTCTCTGCGCCCCTCATTGAGAACCCGTCGTATCTCGTCCAAAACCTGGGGTGAATCCAAAAGTAGAGATTGGCGCTCGAATGAAAGAATCTGCTGGGTTCCCAACCTCGGATCGATCCGAAAGGAATGGACCAGATCCAACAACCCGCCAGAAAGTAGAGCCAGATTGCCCGAAATCAGGAACTGTTTGAGCTTCACCGTTCCTCGCAAGTAGTAAGCTCTTCCCGAGCCTGGATAACGAGTCACCGCTTGATCGATCAATCGTAACGCACGAGAAAGATCTCCCACCTGTGACAAACCGATCGCTTCATCCAGCAGAGGCTTGGCTCTCCGATTCGCTTCCGAGTGAGCCAGTTCCTGCGCGTGCTCTCGGTCGCTTCTGGCCTCCTCCACTCGACCGGCAATCCGCAAGATCTCCGCTCGCAAACGATACCCCTGAGCATCCTTGACATTTTCCTCGACCAGTCGCCCGGCTTCCTCGAGCGCTTCTGTAATCGCTCCATTTCCCAGCAATGCCCGAGCCCGCTGCATGCGAAGCGATCGGTTCCCGGGGCTCTGCGAGAGAGCCTGAGTATAGAATTCAACCGCATCGTCAAAACGTCCCGCTTCTAGCGCGATATCACCTGCCAACTGATATCCCTGCGCGGCGACAGGATCCAGTAGAATGGCCACCCGACAATGATGACCCGCTTCCCGCCTCCTGGATAACTTGAGCAGCATGCGCGCCAGTCGGCGATGCTGCCTGGGATCCAACGGCTGACGGGAAACCAGAATGCGCAAGATCGGCAACGCGGACTCCAGCTTTCCGCGCGCCTTCTCCTCGCGCGCGAGCTTCAGCAAGACCTCATCGAGTCCGGACAACTTGGCATTTTCGAGACGACCTAGACCCTGGTTTTCCTGAACGACTCCCTGTAACCCGGACAGTCGAGCCCTTAAAACCACTCCGGCGGCACCATGTGGATCCAGTCGCTCGAGCATCGAAACCCTGAATTCGGCCTGAGCCAAGCGCCCCAGAGACATCTCCGTAGCACAAAGACCCGCCAGAGCCCCCACGTGACGGGTTTCCTGCGCAAGTACCTCAGCGAACAGTTCCCCCGCCTCTTTCACCTTCTTCTCGTTGAACCATCGGTGAGCCTGAAGAACCCGAGCCTCCAGATGACCTGGATCGGATTCGAGCAGAAGCCTCAAGCCGGACGCGATCTCCAGCTGTTTTCCCGTAGCAACCCCAAGAAGAACTCGAGCCCAGTGGGCATCTGAGGTCCGACTTCTCGACTGTTCCAGATCCGACTTCGCCCCCTCGATATCCCCCGACAAAACCCCGGCAATCGCGCTCCCTATCCGGGTCCGACGGGGATCAAAACCGAGGCGATAAGCTTGACGAAAGTCGGAACGAGCCGCCACGGGATCGAAAGCGGACCGTAGGCGGATCCAGGCTCTCCAGAAATAAGCCTCTCCTAGCTTCGGATGACGCCGAATGAGTCGAGCAAGCTCATCGAGTGCTTCAGGCACCGCATCTTCCAGAGCCAGAAGCCGAGCCCGCGCGAGAAGTACAGGAATCGATTCTCCCTCCTCGGCCCTCCAAGCCTCCAGATCTGATCGTGACGACTCCAGAAGAGGCGGCTCCGGAACCGACCTCTCGAGGACTTCGAGAGAAGTCCACAGCCTCCATTTGCGAAACTCCAGATCTCCTGGGAACTCGGAAACCCCCTTCTGAATAATCGTCCAGGCCGAACGAGCCTGCCCCATACGCATCTGGATCTGTACCCGAAGTAATATCGCCGTGCGTGTTTCTGCCGCCTGGTCGGAAAGGCGATCCAGAAACTCCAAACCTTCCCTGTCACGACCTACCCCGTGAGATAGACGAGCCAAATGGATCAAAGCTTCCGGATCCTCCGGCTTCAATTCCAGAAGACGCTCCAGGGTGACCCGAGCCGCCTCCAGATCACCGGCCCGCGCCTGACAACCACTCAGAAGCAGAAAGGCATCCACTTTCAAGTTATCAACTTCCGGGTCCCAACCCGGCCAGTCGATCGCTTCCTTCAGCACCGTGATCGCCTCGGATTCGCGTCCTCCGCCGATCCACAGACGAGCCTGCCGCAACCGATCCTGAATCAGTTGACGCCCCTCCTCCCGAGCGGCCCGTTTCTGTTCTTTGAGATGAGCCTTTCGTTTCTGGAGAGCCGCCTGGACTCCCAGAAAAAGAGTGAACAAAACTCCGATCCCCAGGATGAACGACACGACAGCCAGCGGCTTGCGATGCCTGCGCAGCTGAAAAAACAGTTTCGATATCGGTCCCGCAGCAGCAGCCTCCACCGGCTCTCCCAGAAGAAAACGGTCGAGATCTTGGGCCAGAGCGTTGGCATCCGGATACCGACGACCTGGATCTTTCTCCAGGCATTTCATAACCACCCTCTCGATATCTCGAGAGAGTTTGGGATCGTAACGACTGGGAGGTTCCGGAGGTTGCCACGCCACCGCATGGGCAGTCGCCAGGGTATTGGCCCGGTCAAAGGGACGAATTCCGACCAGCGCTTCGTAAAACATCACACCCAAGGAATGAACATCGGCTGCGGGCCCCGCCTCTCGACTCGAACCCGAGGCGACTTCGGGCGCCATGTAGGATGGAGTCCCCAGAGACGCGCGGGTCTGAGTAATGCGCTCCCGGTCGTGAAGATCGCGCGCCAACCCGAAATCCGTCACCCGCGGTCCGACATCCGGGTCCACCAGAACATTGGCCGGTTTCAGATCCCGATGAATCACCCCAAGCGCGTGAGCGGACCCCACCGCATCGGCGATCTGGTGAAAAAGAGTGGCAATCTCCATCGGGGTCAGGGTCTGCTCAGTCAGGTAGTTCTGAAGCGTGGGGCCCTCCACCAGATCCATCACGATATAGATCAGCTTCCCCTGCTCCCCGACGCTATGTACATGAACGATTCCGGGGTGAGTCAGGCGCCCCGCGGTTTCAAACTCCTTGTGAACCCTGGCCGGAATCTCCTCTCCCAGGCGCCCCCGATCGATCGCCTTGAGACAGACCTCGCGTCCGCTGAAACGATCCTTTCCCCGGTAAGTCACTCCGAAGGCTCCCCGACCAAGCACACCGAGGACCTGATAGGGTCCTAGACGCTCCGGCGCAGAAGACGGTCCGATGTTATAGGTTTCGTTCATGAAAGATCTCTGGATAATGTCGACGCAACAGTGTATCCCACCCTTCCTCGAAATCGGTACCTTGGAAACCGTAAGAATCCCCAGGAGGAGACGATGGCTCGACGGCGCTACTGGCTCATGAAAAGTGAACCCGATGTTTTCGGCTGGGACGATCTCCTCGCCTGTCCCGACCGAACCGAATGCTGGGACGGGGTTCGTAACTACCAGGCCCGAAACCTGCTCCGCGACGAGATCCGGGTCGGAGACGGGGTTCTCTTCTACCACTCCCGCACCAAGGAGCCCTCGGTCGTCGGCACCGCCCGAGTGGTCCGAAACGGCTATCCCGACCCCACCCAGTTCGATCCCAAAGAAAAGTATTACGATCCCAAGTCCGATCCCGAAAACCCACGCTGGTTCGCGGTCGATGTCCAGGCCGAACGCCCCATGAAAACAACGCTCTCTCTGAAGGAGATGCGTGCGATGCCCGAACTCGAGGGAATGTGCCTCCTACGCAAGGGCATGCGCCTCTCGGTCCAGCCGGTCGAACCCGAACAGTGGAAAGTGATCGCGGGCCCCGGAAAACTGGGCCCGAAGCTTTAAGAGTACTTATAGAGAATTACGATAGATAACGCTCTATATAGAGCGACATAGAGCGACGATCGACTCGTCAGCGGTCCCGATCCACGAAACGTGGACCGAAAGTCACTCCCCGTCCCTTCTCCCGTGCCCGGAAATCGGGCAAACCGTTGGAATATCCA
>JASMLP010000089.1 GCA_030748635.1 Planctomycetota bacterium | reverse complement strand
ATGTTGGTGGTCGCGAATGGAGTGGAGCGTGACTCAGTCGGTCAGGGTTTTGTAGAGAGAGAGGAGTTCTGTTTCCACCTGGGTTGAATCGGTCACGGTTTCGGTTAGAACCGTTTTCAGGTGCTTTCGAAAGGCGATTTTCCCTCGATAAAGAAAATTGTCGATCCTCTTGGCGGAAATGGAAAAGGTTTGGGACAACTGATCTCGGGATGGGGAGGAGCCCTGATCCAGTTTGTGGCGGATGTAGGATTCGAATACGGCAAACGCGGTGAGGCGATCGCGAATTCTGCACTGTTCCTTCATCTGTTCTAAGCCCAGTTCGATCACCCGATGGGCCCAGTGGCGTTCGAAGGCTGTCTCGGGATCTTCTTCTGTCGACGTGGCGGGGAGAAGAAACGACTCCAGGTCACCAATCGGTAAGAGAGGGGTTCCAGGATGACGTCGCTTGGCGCGTTCGTGGCGATAGCGACTGATGGCGAAGTGGCGGACCGAAGTGAGCAGATAGGCGCGGAAGGTCCCTCCTTCCGCTTTGATCTGATGCAAACGATTGTTGGACAGCAGATTCGTAAAGAATTCCTGGGTCAGATCTTCCGCTACGGCAGCATGATGGCCTCTTCGGCGGAGGTAGGCGTATACGGGGGGCCAGTAATCGAGGATAAGTTTCTCCATCAGGCCTCGGAGAGATTCCCCATCGGTCTGGCCGATCTGTAGGATCATCGACCAGTGGGTCGTCTTGAAGTCGGATGGATTACTCATTTCTCGGTTGAAATAAGCATATTAACCTCTTTTTAAACCTGGGAGTGAGTTGTCGTGATCGATCGGATATTTCAGAATGACTTCAAGAATGAAGACTCCTGAATTCAGTTCCCCGGTTGAAGGCAGACCTGACCCCCCTCGGGAGGATTCGATGTTCGACTTTCTCGTCGAGAGTTCATCCGGTTTGCCGTCGGATCGTGAGGGTTCAGGAAATAGAGATTCGACGAAAATCCTGGGTGTGGAGTTCGGTGGGTACGAGGTCGAAGGGGTTCTGTTTCGGAAAGCGGAGACGACCCTTTGTCGGGCTCGAGAAGTGGCCTCTGATCGCTGGGTGCTGCTGGAGGTCCTCGATCTCTCTTCTTCGGTCGAGAGGAAGGGACGGTTTCATCACGGAACACATGTGATGCAAACGGTTTCGGATTCGGGGATTGCAGCTCTACTCGGGCACGGGGAGGTGGAGGGGCGTCTCTTTCGGGTTCTCGAAGATTTTGAAGGCGCTCCACTCGCCATCTATCTGGCAAAACGGGGGTCGATTCCTCACCAGGCGGCTCTGGATTGTGGCCGACAGGTGGCTCTCGCTCTCGCCGCGGTTCATGAAGCCGGATTCGTGCATCGAGATGTTCAGCCGGAGAACATCTGGGTCGAGGTCGGTGGACGGGTTCTTCTGGCTGGTTTCGGGGCGGTTCTCGATTCGTCGGAGGAGGCTCCCGGGTTGACGCTGATCGGAGAGGGGATCGGGGATCCCAGGTACCGATCTCCAGAACAGCATGGCGGGAGAGAAGGGTGCGTGGGGCCGGCCAGCGATCAATTCGCTCTGGGCGTTGTGCTGTATCGATTGCTCTTTGGGTGTCACCCCTTTTCGGAGTCGTCCGAGAAAAAGATGGCAGAAGCTTTGTGTCATCAAGATCTCCATTTTTCGAACATTCTGGAACGAGAGAAAGGGGAATTGCTGCAGGAAGTGGTTGTCCCTGTTCTTCGCCGCGTGTTGGCCAAGAGACCGGAGGATAGATATTCCGACTGTCGAGAGTTGGCAGTCGATCTGGATGCGGCGGTCCGGTGTTTCGTGAAAGAAACGGTCGCTATGACCCGGATCAGTATCGCGGTCGAGCCGGGTATGCCGGAGGGTGATCAGATCAAAGAGGTGAATTCACTGGGATCGACTCGCTATCGTAACCCGGTCGAACTCGATCGAGGTGGGGCGGGAGTGGTCTTCGCGGTGACGGATCCAGATCTAGAACGCTCCGTGGCCATCAAGCTTCTTCATGGGGACGGTTCGGAGTTGAACCAAGAAAAAGAGCGTCGTTTTCTTCGAGAAGCGAAGATTACCGGCCAGTTAGAACACCCCAATATCGTTCCGGTCTACGAACTGGGACACTCTTCTGACGGGAAGCCCTTCTTCGCGATGAAACGGATTGAGGGAGATTCCTTTCACAATCATATGGGGGAGCTTGGCGCGCGAATCGGAACCGAGCGGACTCGCTTGCTCGGGGTTTTTCTGAAGATTTGTGACGGGGTTTCGTATGCCCACTCGAAACAGATTGTTCATCGAGATCTCAAACCCGCCAATATCATGCTCGGTGAATATGGCGAGGTATGGGTTGTCGACTGGGGTTTGGCCAGGTATCTGGGTGAACCGGTGGGGTTTGGAGCTTCTTGGCCGGAAAGTACTTCGGACTCCTGGCGTGGAGAGATGACGATCGAGGGAACCGTCATGGGAACTCCCGCCTACATGGCGCCCGAGCAGGCTCGTGGGCACACCGAGGAGGTGGACACGAGGACCGATATCTACGCGCTTGGAGTGATTTTGTATCGGATTTTAACTGGAGCACTGCCTTATGAAGGAGAAAGCTCTGGGGACGTGCTCGAAAAGGTTCAGGGAGGATATTTTTTGGCACCTTCCGAACGGGCACCCGGATTGATGGTTCCTCGAGAACTAGATGCGGTGGTGCTCAAGGCGATGGCCTCCGATCCTGCGGATCGTTATGCCACCGTTCTGGGGCTTCAAAAGGACATTCAGGCCTATCTCGATGGACGGACTCTGATCGCCGCGACCTACAGTCCTGCTCAGCGTATTTTCAAGTGGGTTCGGAGAAATCGAAAGGTTTGTCTGGCCGTGATCGGGATGATGGTTGTTTTTGGCGCCTTTTTCGGTTTCGACCGATGGCGAAGTCGGGTGGTACGGCGACAACAATTTGATGATGCTCAGTCGGCCGCGAAGCGGGTACTGGAGGATCTTGGCGATTTTTCCGCGCTTGTTCGTGAACGATCCAATGTGGACCGGGGGACTGGAACGGAATCTCGAGAGACGCCTCTATCTCGATCCCAGCGTGATCGGTCGATTCGGGGACATCTTCAGGCGATCCGTCACCTGGATCGGGCACTTCGGATGAATGCCTCCGCTACTCCGGCGCGTATCGAGCGAATTCGGGTGGGAAAAAGTCTCGCGGAACTAGCCTTGGGGGGGCGAGACTATCATCTGGCTCGTGCTGCCTACGAACGTCTGAGGGACTTTGGACTTCCGGAGAACGAATTGCAGAGCTTTCTGATGCGCATCGAGAAGGCTCGTTCGGTTCGATTGACCCGGCGCCGTGAACGTATCCGGGACATTTTGGAGGATGTGGGAAAGGGTTTTTCTCGCGATGGTCGCTCCTCGTCCGCTCCCTTGTTGGAGGATTATGTGTTCGAAGTGGTCGGTTACCGGGATCTTCAGACGGCTGAGATTTTGGGGGAGGACCTTGAAGGATTGATCCAAAAAGCGGGGACAGAAGGAGGGCGGGTGATCTGGTCTCAGAGCGAGAGAGATCGGGCGAAATTTATCTGTCGAGTGCTGGGACG
>JASMLP010000088.1 GCA_030748635.1 Planctomycetota bacterium | reverse complement strand
GGTACTGGCAATATCGCCGAGCCATTACATGGCTCGATACAACCTGGGGAGTCTCTTCTATAGCCTGGGCGACCTCAATCGGGCGATCGAAGAGTATGAGTCGATTTTGGACAAGACCTCCGATCTGAAGAAAACGCTCGCGGAGGTCTATTTGAAGCGATATGTTCGGGTTCGGTCGAAAACTCACCGGATTCGTGATCTCGAGGGGTACCAGAAATACGCTTCAGCGCCGAAGCGGTATCTTCTGGATGTGCTGGCGAGTTTGCGGGCGGAGCGATCACTGGAAGCGGGTGAGTTCGAGAAAGTGCTCCAAATGCTCGACCCATTGTTTAAGCGTCGTCCAGTAGAGCGCTGGATCAACCTTTACCTCGGGCAGGCTCATGCCGCGCTAGGGAATGACGGTGAGGCTCTGACTCACCTGGGAATCGCAACCAGGAAAACGCCGGCTCCTATACAGGGACTCGTCGCTCTGGAAAGTGTCTACCAGCGGCAGGAAAAAAAAGAAAAACAGTATCGGGTTTTGTCTCGGATACTGAAACATCGTGATCGAGAAAGCTGTGGTCCGGAATTGATGACGTCATTTCAGCAGCGATTTGACTCGCTTGATGAAGGACGGTTGGAGTTGTTTCGGACGGGCATGCGACATCTTGAAAATGAGAACCCCAAGCTGGCAGTTGAGTTCTTTCGTAAGGCTCATGGATACGCTCCCCGAGATGAGCAGCCTCTCTACTATTTGGGGGTCGCTCAGCGCTATTCGGGGGAGTGGGTCGGGGCGGCCAAAACTTTAGAGCGACTGCGGCGAAGTCATCCAGACCATCCAGACGGGCTGTTTCATCTGGGAGTTGTCTATTTCCGCCTAGATCAACTGGAAAAGGCACGCCGATGCTTTGTCGATTCCCTTCTGGCAAGTCCGCCGGAGGGGAGTTCTCGGCAACTGGAGATCGAGAGATACTTGGGATTACTCCGGGCCCGAAAGGAAAAGCGCTGATCAGTTGCCAGATCGAGTCTGGGCGATGGCTGAGATCTCGAATCGGGCGCCTTTGGGAAGACCGCTGACCTCAACGGTAGCGCGGGCAGGGCGGTGGTCGCCAAAGTAATTGCCGTAGATCTCATTGACTTCGGCAAAATCGTTCATGTCCGTGAGATAGAGGGTGGCCAGTGAGACCAGGGAAAGTTCGCTATCTCCGGCCTCTAAAACCGCGGATAGGTTATCCATGGCGCGACAGATCTCGGAATGTAAGTTTTCATTCCGGAATTGACCGGTCGATGGATCCAACCCTATCTGGCCGCTGACAAAGAGCAGGTCGCCTGTCACGATGGCCTGAGAGTAGGGGCCGATTGCGGTCGGGGCTCGTTCGGTATGAATCGGCCTGGGTGCGCTCATCATCTTCTCCCGATCGATTTATATTCGAAGCCGAGACCGATCACTTCTTGTGGATCAAAAAGGTTGCGACCATCGACCATGACCGCTTGCTTCATCGAGTCTTTGAGGCGCGTTAGATCCAAGTCGCCGTAAATTTGCCATTCGGTGAGTATGGCAACGCAGTCCGCATCTTGGGCCGCTTCGTAGGGGTCTTCGAAATAGCGGATTCGGTCGCCGTAAAGTTTGCGCATGGCTGGGATCGCTTTGGGGTCGTGGGCGTGAACCTTCGCGCCGTGTTCCAGAAGCCATTCGATTACATCGAGGGAGGGAGCTTGCCGCAAGTCATCCGTATTGGGCTTGAAAGAGAGGCCAAAGATCGTCACGGTCTTTTCCTTGACGATCCAGAGCGCGTCTTCGATTTTTCTCAAGAAATATCGACGTTGTTCACGGTTGATAGCTTGAACTTCTTGGAGAAGGCGGAATTCATAACCGAGTTCACTCGCAATATCACAAAAGGCATCGACATCTTTAGGAAAACAGGAACCTCCATATCCAACGCCTGCTCGGAGAAAGTTTTCTCCGATTCTGCGGTCAAGTCCGACTCCGCGAGCTACCTCATCGATGTCAGCGTTGGCTAGTTCGCAGATCTGGGAGAGCGCGTTGGCGTAACTGATTTTCATGGCCAGGAATGAATTGGAGGCGTGTTTGATGATTTCAGCGCTTCCGATATTGGTGACCAGAATAGGCGCGTCGAGGGGGGCGTAGACTTCACGTAAAAGAGATTCCGCTCGTTCACTTTCTACGCCCAAGACAATTCGGTCCGGATGTAGGGCGTCTTCGATCGCCGAACCTTCACGAAGAAATTCGGGGTTGCTGGCGACGTCGAAGGGGATTTCTGAGGAAATATGGCGGTCGATGGTCATGCGAACACGTTCTCCGGTCTGAACCGGTACCGTGCTCTTCTCCACCACCACCTTGTATTCGTTCATGGATTGAGCGATGGTGCGAGCTACCTGCTCAATATAGGAGAGGTCGGCTTTCCCTGAGGGGGTTGCTGGGGTTCCCACTGCGATGAAAATCACCGGACTTCGCTGAACACCTTCTGCCGAATCGGTAGAGAATGTCAGGCGCCCAGCTGTACACATCTCGGTGACGAGTTCGCTCAGTCCCGGTTCGTAAAAAGGGATTTCTCCCGCTTGGAGCGATGAGATTTTTGACTGGTCATTATCTATACACAGGCAGTTATGACCGATCTTGGCAAAGCAAGCCCCGGTCACGAGGCCAACGTATCCGGTTCCGACGATTGTGATGTTCACTATTTGTTCTCGAAAGTGGGATCCAGGGCGTTATAACGAAGTCGGTGTTCTCGTGCGACACTTTCGCTCACTCGGCTTCCGATGGTAGCAGGGTTGAAGCTCACAGTGAAACTTGTCTCGTCATCACCTTCATCGTGTTCGATGTTGAAGTCAAGCGCCAGAGCTCCTTGGAAAATGCGGCGAACTGTGACTCGGCTGACAAGATCACTGTTACCGTGAAAATCGTATTGACTCGATAGGATGAAAGACCACTTGGGAGCTATCGAGAAGCTCACCTGCCAGATTCCGACAAGGCTATGCTTGTGAAGGTGACGTAGGCTCATGTGGGTTGTCCAGGAATTCTGGTACAGGTTGATACCGATGGAGGCCTTTCGCACGCTGTCGGTTTCGAAATTGTGCTGGAGTCGGCCCTGGAGGTTGACGATGGGGTGTGGCCTCAGGCGCAAATCGTATTCCAGGATTCCCCATGGGTTGTCTTTGTCGAGGTCTCCGGGATCGGGGAAGTAGGGAAGTTCGATGGATAGGTAGAGAAGTTCGATCGGTTGGCCGGGGTCCGGCGACTCAAAGAGTTTGTTGATCCGTTTCGCTTCTTCCGTCTCTTCGGAGGGGGGAGTGGGCGACTGGGTCTTGTGGCGACGGGTTTTGATCCGGTTGACTACTTTGATTCGAAATTCTTGAAATCGAGTGAACGTGTCGAGGCTGTCGTATGGATGAAGGTTGTTCGGCGACAGGCTGGCCGCATAGGTGTTGGTGTATCCGATTTCGGGGGTCACGATGTGAAGAAGGCGGTGAGCTTTGAGGATGGGAATGTCTATGTCGTAAGCTCTCCAGAAGGTTGTGGAGAGATGCGCGCCGCCGCTGCCGATCCAACGGTCGTGCTGGTTCCCCTCATCCATGGTGTGTTCATAGAACGAAAATCGACCCTCTGAGAACGGTGTGAATTTGAAAAATCCGATCTGAAATGGACTTTCTAACCGGTGGTGGGAGTCGATGCGTAGGATTCGGGGTGTCCCTTGGCCGGGGGTTGTGTCGGATTCACGATGATCGACGCGCCGGTCCAGGTTCGCGATTTGAGTCTCGGTGCTATAGAGCAGCTTTTCTAAGTATTTGTGTCGATCGACTACGGGTTCGGCGATAAGGCTGTATCCGATTTGGGGTTTGTATTCTGTTTCTGTCTGGAATGAATTCACGTGGAATTTACTTAAGGCCCAGAAGAAATGGTTGTCGTTTGGGAGTCGAAGGTGAGCCAATGTTTCCTGGTCTTTTTGTTCCCGGAATTCACGCTCGAAGTATTCGTTGAGAAAGTTTCTGTCGGAGTATTTAGAGAGTTCCAGGTCCAGGATGATCTGGTAGGGGAGGTGGTGTCGATGTTGCCATTGGGCCCAAAAACGATCGTTGCTAGGAGGGCTGATATCGTTCCTGTCCTCGCCTTGGTCTTGTATGTAGTAGGAACGCAGTTTCCCTAAATAGGATCCTCCGAGAGCATCGGTGTCATCATATTTCAGGTCGAGTCCACCGCCGGTCCCTCGTTTGGATCGGTGGTCGAGGTGTGCGCGCCATTCTCCCCACTGAGCGATGTCGTGTCCGAATGTCGAGTAGATGTAGGATCCGAAACGATTGGATCGTCCGGCACGAAATTTTTTGATGTAACTGGTATCTCCACTGCGGGCGTGAAGGTAGGGCCAATAAGCGATGGGGACGGGACCGACCCAGAGGGAGTTGTTTCGACTGGTGATGTGTACGGAGGGGCCCACGCGTTGGATTTCGATGGAACTTGCTGCAATGCGGTAAATGGGGTTGCTGAAAGCGCAGGTTGTGATCGAAACGTCTTTGGCTTCGTACCCTTTTCGGCTGAGAATATGAAAGCGTTTCGCGCGCAGGAAGAGAGGGACGATGCGTTGTTTAGACATCCGGGTAACAGTCGAAAGCCGAGCGCCCAAGATGAATCCCGTTTCGTTTGTGAGGTCAAAGACCATTCGGTTGCCCCCGAATCGGTCTTTTCCTCTCACCATCCGGACATGTCCCTCGGCGTAGAACTCCGTTCGAGTCCTCCGCTTTCCGGTACTGTCCTGGGGAAGTTCGGTGAACCAGATGACCACACTGTTGCAATGCAGAGTCAAGAGGGGGCGATTCTCCGGCCCCTGCCAGACACTTACCCCTCCGACAGCGAGTACAATCTGAGTTTGGCCTCTGACCCAACGCTCTACCTGGGAAGCCTTTATGTGGATTGGAGCTTGGGAGGGGGCGTTGGCAATGGAGTGTTCACTCACCTTCGCGGAGGGTTGTTGCGAGAGGATCGGACTGGTCGTACCCAGAAATCCGATGGTGAGGAGGAAGCCGAGGCGAAGAAGGCTCTTGATGGGAGTGGGAAACATCGGGGAATGGCTACTGGAAATGGGCAGGATTATAGGGGCCTCTACCCGCATAGGCAAGGTCAACATCTGGCCGCGTGGAAGGTGATTTTTTGCTTAGACAACTCATTGGCAGATCTTGATTTCCATCGGGCGTCCGGTTAGCCTTCCGAGTTTCCAAATATCCATCGTACAGGAGGCTCCGCGTGTCGCGGGTCGTAGTGACGATCGATGGCCCTGCTGGGTCTGGCAAAAGTACTTTAGCCCCCGAGCTTGCAAGTCGGATGGGGTGGTCGCATCTGGATTCGGGTGCGCTGTATCGCGTTCTTGCCTGGCTGGCATCAAGGAGAGGATTAGATTTGACGACGACGGGAACTTCCATCATCCATTTGGCTGATGAAGTCGGTATCGATCTTCAGCGGACCGCCACTTCCCAAAAATTTCTGGTGGGTGGCGAAGATGTGACCGAGGGGATCCGTGCGCCCGAAGTGAGTCATGCTGCCAGTCATGTGGCCAAGTTACCCGAAATTCGTGACTGGGTGGTGCGACGCCTGCGTGGCCTCGCGGATCAGAGTCCCGATGGAGTCGTTGCGGATGGTCGAGATATGGGGACCGTGGTGTTTCCTGACGCCATTCTCAAAATATTTTTGGAAGCTTCAGCTGATGAAAGAGCCCGGCGCCGACAAAAGGAGTTGGCGGAACGTGGCTATGAACAAACATTGGATACGGTTCGTATGGAACTGCTTTCTCGGGATGACGTCGATCGGAACAGGGCTCACTCGCCCATGGTTCCGGCGAAAGACGCCATTCACATCGACACGACGGATTGTTCCGTCGCGGAGGTGACAGCTCGTGTCGAGAAGCTGATTCGTCGAGCCGTGGACGACAACAATACCCAAACCAACGAAAACGCGAGCTGAAAAAAGAGAGGATTACATTTATGTCCTGGGCACTGCTCAAGCACAAAAAAGTAAAAGAGAATTCTATCCCGGCAGAAGAGTTGGATCAGTTGATTCGCGCTGCCATGGGAGAATTCGATGAACCTGAATCTCTTCAGGGCGCCTACCTAGCCTCCATTCACGACTTCAAACCTGATGTCATCATCAAGGGGACAATCGTGAATATGATCAATGATGAGATCATTGTCGATGTGGGATACAAATCCGAAGGCATTATCCCTTCCCATGAATTTGGACTTGAATCCGATGCTGAAATCGGAGACGAGGTTAGCGTTTTGCTGGAAGGCCTCGATGACCAAACCGGATTGATCCTCCTTTCGAAGCGAAAAGCTGATCGGATCCGAGGTTGGGAAGAGATCATCAAGCACAAGCAGGAAGGCGACCTGATCAAGGGTCGAGTGATTCGCAAGATCAAAGGCGGTCTTCTGCTGGACGCTGGGGCTCCGATTTTCATGCCAGCCAGTCAGATCTCTATCCGTCGTACCGGGGATATCGGAGAATATATCGGCAAAGAACTCGAGTGTGAGATTCTCAAAATTGATGAGAGTCGCATGAATATCGTGGTGAGTCGCCGAAAGTTGATCGAACGGGAGCGCGAGGCCAAAAAGAAAGACCTTCTGGGCCGTATCGACGAGGGAATGATCGCCGAGGGTGTGGTCAAGAATATCGTCGATTTCGGAGCTTTCGTCGATCTGGGCGGGATCGATGGCTTGCTGCACATCACCGATATGTCGTGGGGGCGCATCAGCCACCCGTCCGAAATCCTGTCCATTGACGATCGTATCGAGGTCAAGATCCTTTCGATCGATCGCAATGAGGAGCGGATCGCGCTCGGCCTCAAGCAAAAGAGCAAGAGTCCGTGGGAGAACGTCGAGAATCGCTATCCCATCGGGGGGCGCTTGTTGGGACGAGTCGTGAATGTCATGAGCTACGGCGCTTTCGTCAAGATGGAAACCGGTATCGAAGGATTGGTTCATATCAGTGAGATGAGTTGGACCAAGCGGATCAATCATCCCAATGAACTGGTGCAAATCGGTGATATCGTCGAAGTCGTGGTACTCGACATTAATAAGGAAAAACAAGAAATCTCGTTGGGGATGAAGCAAACCGACGTGAATCCTTGGAGTCTGGTCGAGGACAAGTACCCCGAGGGAGAAGTGGTTCAGGGTCGGGTTCGCAATCTGACCAATTACGGCGCTTTCGTGGAACTCGAAGAGGGAATCGACGGCCTTTTGCACGTCTCCGACCTCAGTTGGCTGAAAAAAGTGACTCATCCATCCGAGATTCTCAAGAAGGGACAGGAGGTCGAGGTCAAGGTGCTCGCGGTCGACCGAGACAAGAAGCGCATTGCTCTGGGGATGAAACAGTTGGAGGAAGATCCCTGGGATCACGATATTCCCGAGCGATACAAGCCCGGAGATCACGTGGTTGGAAGTGTAACCAAGATCACGAATTTTGGCGTTTTTGTCGAACTGGAGGAGGGGTTGGAAGGTCTTCTGCACATTTCCGAACTTTCCGAGAGGAAGATCGAAACTCCCGAAGAGTTGGTCAAGGTTGGCGACCGAATCGATGTGACGATTCTGCGCGTCGAGCCTCGTGAGCGAAAAATCGGCCTGTCGATGGTCGAAATGCCGGTTGGTGAAGCCCAGCAGATGGGTGCCGATCTTTCTGAAGAGATTTCGGTGATCCAGGACGAAGCCCCGGCGGCGGAGGAAGCCCCGGCGGCGGAGGAAGCCCCGGCGGCGGAGGAAGCCCCGGCGGCGGAGGAAGCCCCGGCGGCGGAGGAAGCTCCAGCGGCGGAGGAAGCTCCAGCGGCGGAGGAAGCTCCGGCGGCGGAGGAAGCCCCGGCGGCGGAGGAAGCTCCAGCCGCGGAGGAAACTCCGGCGGCGGAGGAAGCTTCAGCCGCGGAGGAAACTCCGGAATCTGATGAATCGTCCGAAGACGGATCGATTTTTCAGTCGACCAAACGCGACGAATAGTTTGAATCCGGACTCCCGATTACGCATCGGGAGTCCGGCCTATTCGCCTGAATGTCTGTTTTCATGCGGGGCATGTTGCATGGCGTCGAGAGCGCGTTGGGCTCGTTTTCTCCAGGTATGAGCATCGACATCTTTCCGGGCTTGGGACGCGATTTTTGTAGCTAATTCCGGTTTCTGGATGATTTCCTGAAGCCCTCGGGCGAGTGCGTCGGGATCATCGGGAGGAACCAAGATGGCGTTTTTTCCCGTGACCAGGATCTCCCGGAGGCTGGGGAGATCGCTGGCTACGATGGGGCGGCGAGCGGCCATGTATTCGAAGAGTTTCAGAGGACTGGTGAACTCTCGCCCAATCCGATCCTTGCCGCTAGTCGGGAGGACCACCACGTCCGCGGCGGCAAGGTAGAAGGCGACTTCGGGAGGGGGGACGTGTCCGATGCAGACCGCGTTGGAGATCTGTTCTTCGCGTAAGAACTTTTCGAAATCGCTCCGGTCACGCTCTGTGCCTCCGACAAAAATTCCTGTGATTTCAGGAGTTTGCCGAAGCGCGAGTCCAAAAGTGTAAACGCCTTTCCACTCAAAAAGGTGTCCGGCGTATAAGGCGAGCGTCGCTTTTTCGGGTAGAGCCCGCTCTTGTCGAGCAATCGTTGATTCCGGAAGATTCTCGTAGGGATCGAGGTCGACGGCATCGTGGAGAATCGTGACCGGAACGCCAGCGAAGAGCGATTGATCTTCCATGTACTGGCGTAGGCCCTGGCTGATCGGAAAGAGGCCATCGGCACGACTCCAGAATTTGCCGACCCATTGAAGGGAACGTGGGAGGGCCTGGTGGGCTTCGAAGTAGGTACGGCGTCGGAACCATCGGGGAAGAAGCAAAGTGGCAAGAAGAACCGGGGCGTCGCGCGTGTAGAGTACCCCTTTTCTCGAGATTATCTGGAACAGAGCAACAGCGATCGAGAAGGTCCAGGTTTGGATTGCAGAGAGGATTTGGGCTATTCGTTCCGGGACACGACGCGCCAGTGGGCTGACAAGGTCCAGGGAGGGCAGTCGGACGATTCTGAAGTTACGTTGGATTCCATAGTATTCGTAGAGGTCGTGAATCTCTCGGGTTTCGGGCATGGAAAAGCGGAACGGGACGATCAGTCGAACTCGGGCGCCTTCTTGCGATAAGGCTTCGCAGAATTTCACGGTCTGATAACCGTGGGCCCGTTCGGTGGGCATGCGCATGTTGGCGACGACATCAACAAACATGAGGTTATGAGTGACTTTTTGAAAAAGGCTTGAGGGTTAGTTGGTGGAAGAGAGTTACCAGGCGATCGGCTAGACCGTTCACCTCGTGATTCTCCCGGACACGATGTCGGACTCTCAGGGCAGCGGAACGAGTTTCGGGCCAGTTCTCTGGCGCGAGAGCGTAGGCAATCTGTTTGGCCAGAGATTCGGGAGAGCCGGTCCGAAAAAAGAATCGGTCTCGGTCTTCTCCTAGTAGGGGCAGGAAATCCTCATTGCAGGTAAAGACCGGTCGACCGGAAAGCATGGCTTCCAGAACGGCCTTGTCAAAACTGCCGGTGGGGCAAGCGCTGGCAAAGACGTTGCACTGTTCAAGAAGTTGGGGAACCTGGTCGTAGGCGACTTCACCGGGAAAGAAGACGTGTTCTGCGATCTCGAGATTTTCACACTCATTTTCAAGCTGCTTCTGATAGGGCTCTTGATCCGGAAGGGTCGGACCCGCCAAAGTCAGTTGAGAGTGGAGTTCGTGTTGTCGGTGTAGCAGTCCTGCTGTTCGTACCAGAGTGAGGAGGTCTTTGACCGGGCTGATGCGGCCGAGAGTAATGATCCTGATGGTTGAGGGGGTCCGATTGGGGAGGGGGGATCGTTCGGTGAGATCGAACCTTCGGCCGCTGATTCCGTGGCCCAGGACATGCCGCTTGGAACTAGGAAGGCTGAAACTGGTTGGGCTAGCGGTGGCGATGGCATCGACCAGGGTGTGAGCGATTCGTAGCTGTCGATCGACTTTCGCATGAGTGTACCAGAGTACGGTGGGGCACCTGAAAAGGCGCGCGAGGGGAGCGCAAAGAATGGCGTAGACCGGGTTCATGTGAGCGAAGATAAGGTCGATTTGGCCTCGCAGGAGGGTTGGAAGCAGGTGAGTGAGCAGTCGAGCCCCCATGGCGAATCGAGCCCAACCTTGAACAGGTGCCGCACCGAGAGGTTTGCCCATTCCGGACACAGTCACATTCACGGGTAGATCGATCTGGCCCAGGGATGGGGTCAATACGTGGATGGAATCCGTTCGCTGAGAGAGAGCCTCTATCCAATCGTGCGTAGCTCCCAGAACAGGATGATCTCGGTCGAGTAGCTGAGTCAGAATAGCGATCCGGAGAGACTTGGACCGATCGGGATGCATTGTTGAATGGGCGGAGGAAGAAGGGGGAGCGGTGGGTTTTGTTCGGGCGCGCTCCAGGTAGGCTTTCGCATAGCGACCGATCACCTGTTTTCGGTCCAGATGAGAGACTCCCGCCTTGGCCGCTTCAGAGCGGTCGTTCCAGGTTTGCGGTTGATGGAGAACCTTTTCGATGGCGAGTGCGAGGTGGTGCGCGGTGCGGGGTACGAGGAGGGCGCCTTTGGGTTGGGGAAAGAGATCTGGAAGTACGCCGATGGGGGGAGAGACGATGATCGATCCGCAGGCGGCGGCTTCGAGAGGAAAGCGGGGACCTCCTTCATAGGCGCTGGTGACCAGGACGATACGACTCTGACGATAGATCGCGGCGACCTGTTTCTGGTCGGGAAGCCACCCGGTGAGTGAGACTCGTTCTGTCAGTTGGTAGGCACGGAGTTTCTCTTCGACATAAGGTCGCAGAGGGCCGTCGCCGATCAGGGTCGCTTTCAGTCGATTTTGAAGGGATTGATCGATCTTGCGAAGAGTCTCGACGAGGATGTCGAGCCCTTTTTCAGCCACCATGCGCCCGGCCCAGACGATGTCGATCTCCCGGGGCCGATTTTCCTGAGGAGGGAAGAAGGTCGTGGGATCGAGATAAATTGCCGGCAGATAAAGGATTTTCGAACGGGGAACGCCGCAGGATCGAAGGAACTGAGGGATGGAACCCTGGTTGACCGTACGGACGGCGGTAACCCGGTCTCGAATCCGGCGAATGTGGAGAGCCAGAAGTCCTCGTTCGAGGCGGTCGCGATATGGGCGGTGAAAAGGGGGGGCGGGTATACCGTGAATTTCGGAAATATGGGGAATCTGGTGTCGATGGGCCAACTGAGAGCCGACCATTCCGTGAAAACCGAAGCTGTAGTCATGACTGACAATCAGGTCGGCTCCAACGGTATGGAGCGCATTCTGGCTCTGTCGAAAGAGTTCAGGCAGGGATCGGATGGGGCCCATCCCCATCGGCCGAGGAAAAAGCTGAACCGGCCCCGGAAGGGGGGGGGAGGGAGAATGTTTTGGGCCGGGGCAGACCACGGCGATCTTTTCCCAGTACTGGGAAAATTCATCGAGCAGACTGGCCAGAGGACCGGTCCCGTCCTGAGCCAGACGCTGATCCCCGGAAATCATCAGGAGGCGCATCGCTCAGGAATTGTATCCTCCGTGACGAACTGGGCAAGAAGAAGGCTCTTTTCGGTTTGAATTCCGTCTCTATTTCTTCGGTGCGATCGGCTACACTGATTTCATCTTTTCTGCCTGTTTTTCGATAGAGATCGTGTTTTGATTGCAAGTTAAGGAGCGATACCGATGTCTTCTCCGTCCAAGGGCCAGCATTCTCGGTCCACAGAAACGCCGATCCGCGAAGATCGGTACATGGGATTTCGATTCATCGAGTACGCGGATCGGTACGATTTTCAGCTTGCGGGCGCGTCCAATCGGCTCAGTCGTTCTCTAGGGGGATTTACGCTCCTGGTGTTAGGCGGCTTGATCACGGTCGGACTACTGGTTTCGGTCCATGTCAAGGCGCCGATCTCCGGTCAGATGGAGGCTCGGCATCCTCAATTCGTTCCCGCTCGATTCAAAGGAAAGGTCCTGAAGGTCGAGGTCCGGAACAAGCAGACGGTCAAAGCTGGGCAGCTGCTGTTGATGGTCGACGCGGCTGAGCAGGAGAAACATGTTTCTCGCCTCAAGAATCAGTTGAGTTCGG
>JASMLP010000087.1 GCA_030748635.1 Planctomycetota bacterium | reverse complement strand
GCCGATATCCCAACGTGATGAAGAGGGTGGCCAAGCACCGAAAACGCCTCGAAGAGATGTCTTCGTCCACGAAATAGGGAGTGCATTCGAAGAATACCCCGCGATTTTCATTCACCGGCCGAAACCGGCTCCCTAGGCGTGTCGGGAGAAGTCGGAGGTTTAGGCAATATCGAGTCACCGCGGTTCCTCAACGTCGGGGTGTTGTTCCGCGAGTACGGTTATCGATTTTGGGGCTGAATGTTCGGGGGTGGGGACGAACCGGTTCGATCTTCGGTAAGATAGAGAGTGTTGAATGTCTTTTAGGCCCGAACTTTCGAGAGTGAACGAATGAAGCGATGTGCGCTGGTTTTTCTGCTGACGATTTTTCTCCCTGTTTGCGCTGTAGGGGAAACCCCAAAGGAAAAGGCCGAACGTCTCGACGCCTACTACAAGAAGACGAACTCGTGGGCCGTCCAGGCGCTGGTTTTGCTGGCGCTGGTGGATGTTGGACATCCTGACGCGGTGGGGACGGTGGAGAAAGCGATCACCGGTCGTAATCCACGGCTTCTCTGTTACGGTGTCGAGACGCTGGCGTCCATGCCGGAAAAAGTCCTCCGAGCGGGAGTCTCCAAGGGGTTGCTGGAACGTCTGGTGAAAAAGGAGTTCAAGCGCAACCACAAGTATTTTCATGCGCGAGTGGGTGAGATTCTCCGGAAGATGACCGGAAAAACCTTCGCTTCCCCTCGGGAGGCCGCGGATTGGTGGCGGGGCGCGAAGAAAACCTGGCGGCCCGAACCCTGGAAGGCGCCTCCGGTCGTCGAAAAGGCGAGTCCCACCGGAGAGGACGAATCTCTGGTTCAGAAATTGATCGAAAAGCTCTTCGATCTGGGCAAGAACGGTCTCGAAATCGTTTTCGTTATCGACGCCACCGGGAGCATGCAGCCCACTCTCGACGCGGTGCGAAACAGTGTCGACAGTCTCGCTTCCGTTCTCGGTTCGATTGTTCCGAGATTCCGAATGGGGCTCGTGATCTATCGCGATTTGAGCGATATGCAAAATGGCGCCAAGATCTCGGTAACGCTCACGCAAAAGACGGGTAAGGTGAAGGACGCTCTCGCCACGGAGAAGGCTTCAGGGGGCGGAGATTTCGAAGAGCGAGTGGAAAAGGGACTCGAACTCGCGCTGGAAAAGAAGAACCGGATGCGCTGGAGTCCGGCGGCGGGGAAGGTCTTGGTCGTGATCGGCGACGCGCCGCCGCACGCTACGAATCTGGATCGCTGCGTGGAACTGGTCAAGAACGCTCATCAGAAGCCGTTCGGCATTCCCCGCGTAATCATCACGGGGTCCAAAAAAAAGAGACTGGTCCCATTCATCACGAGTACGATTCAGGTGGGGGGGGCGGCGGATACCCGGGAAGCCTTCGAGAAGATTTCCAAGGCGGGTGGAGGAACTTCTACCACCCTTCAGTCTTCGGCGGATGTGTTGAAGGGGATCTTGCTGGTTTCTTTCGGCCAGGAGTGGGAGAAAGAGATCGGCCGATTCGTGAATCTTTTCCTGAAGTTTCGGGCCGAAGGGCTCTTCAAGTAGGGGAGAACCGAAGGGTCGGCGGCCCCTCAGGTTGAGTCGCGCGAAGCCTCCCTTCTCGGTTTACGAGGCGTCGGTTTCTCCGGGCTGTCTGGGCCGGCCCGCGGGACCGGAGCCGGGGGGCTCCGGTCCAGAGTCCGATCACGAGTTCGGGGTATTCCCCGGTGGATCCTCTCTGTTAGATCGGTCGGACGGGTCGTTTTTGGGAGGGGCGGCGGGTTTCTTTCGAGCCGCACGTCGCGCCCCCTCTCTTCCGCGCTTGGGTGGCGAAGGGCGACTGGTTTTGATCTCCTTGTCGCTTTCTTGGGAGTCTTCGACCATCTTGCCGAAATAGTCGGGCATCTCGATTCCCCCGATATCCTTCATGATCTTCATGACCGGCGGGAGAGAGCCGGCGAGGCTTTGAAGGAATCCGGCGGTGCCGCCGGTTCCGTTGCCAGCTCCACCGTCCCAGACGATGACCTTGTCGAACTTGATGTTGGAGATCGCTTTGGCCGCGGTTTCGGAGAGGTGTTCGAGTTCTTCGAGCATCAACAGCTGGAACGCGGCCTGTGGGCTACCGCAGTTGCTCACGATCTGGCCGAGCCCCTCGCCTTTCTTGGCCAGAATCTCGAATTCACCTCGCGCTTTCGCTTCGAGACGGGCGAAGATGGCGGCGGCTTCACCTTCGGCCTCGATCCGCCTGCGTTCCGCGACGGCTTCCGCGTCGACGATTTGCTTGGCCTTGTTGGCCTTGGCGACCGCCTCGAGTTCGGCTCGCTTCTCCTCTTCAACCTTGCTGGCCAGCGCCTTCGCCGCTGTGGCCTCGGCTCGGTACTGAGCTTCACGGACCGCGGCATCGGCTTCCCGGTGACGAGTTTCACCTTTCTGGTAAGCTTCGGCTTCCGTCACCCGAAGAGCCGCATTAGCGTCGGCAACCCGGGCTTTGGAGAGGTTTTCCCCTTCGACGGCCTTGGCGTTCGCGTCGGCGACCTGGATACGCATTTCTCGCTCGGAGTTCTTGACCTGACTTTCGCGCTGAAAAGCCGCTGATTGTTCCCCGACAACGGTTTCTTTCTCCAGTTCGGCGACCCGGACCGCCTGTTCGCGTTCCGCTTCCTTGGTGCCGATCATCTGAGATTTCTGCGCATTGGCGACCTGGATCTCTTTTTCCCGGTCGGCTTCAGCAACTCCGATCGCGCCTCGTTTGCGTTGATCGGCCACGTCGATCTCCGCCTGTTGAATGGCTTCGGACGCCGCTTTTCGGCCGATGGCGTCGATATAACCCGATTTGTCGGTGATGTCTGTGATGTTGACGTTGATCAACACGAGACCGACTTTTTCGAGTTCCGGTTCGAGTGAATCGGTGATGTGACCCTGTAATTTTTCGCGGTCACGGTTGATCTCTTCGATACTCATCGAGGCGATCACCTGTCGGAGCTGTCCGAAGATGATCTCTTCGGCGGTTTTCTGGATCTGGCCAATGGTTCGCCCCAGAAGTCGTACGGCCGCGTTATGCATGAGGGCCGAATGGGTTCCGATCGCTACGGTGAAAACGCTGGGGATATTGACCCGGATGTTTTCGTTGGAGAGGGCGTCGGTCAGCTGGATTTCGATCTGGATCGGATCGAGGTGTAGATACTGGTAGTCCTGAAGTAGCGGGATGACGAATTTACCACCCCCGTGGAGGCACTGAGAGGCCTGGCCTCCACCGACCTTACCGTAGACGACCAGGATCTTGTTGCTCGGACAACGCTTGTAGCATTTGATCACGAACAGACCGATCCCCATGACAAGGAGGACGAAGGCGATGATCATGAAGATCATTTCCTCGCTACCACCTCCTTGCGCAGCTCCGAAAATTAAGAGTGGATTCATCAAAGGTTCCTTTCCTTGAGTTCAACCAGAAAAGTGTCTGGTGTGGTTAGCTCGAGAATTCCGACCGTTTTTCCCATCGGAATTTCTTCTCCATCAGTGACCGCTTTGCACTGAATACGTTGTCCCTGAATCTCCAGAGTGACTTTGCCTATGCGGGTACGATTGGCCGGGATCGCCTGATAAACCGATCCCGTCGCTCCGATCGCATTGGTCAGGTCTAGGTTCCCCTTCTCCTCGAGATCCATCATCGATTCCATGAGGTAGCCGACCAAGACGAACGCGGCCACACCTGCGCCGGTTGCGATGAGAAGTACCGCGCCCTCTCCGTAGCCCTGCTTGCCAGCCCACAGGCCGGCCAAACCGAAGAAGGTGAGGAAGGCGACGAGGGTGCGCAGTGAGAGCATTTTCAGGAAGAAAATATCTTTCAGAGCGCCGTGTGAGACATCGGGGTCCACATCGCCTACGCCGTCGGCAACATCGGTCTCGAATCCATCGCCTGCGAGCCCGAGAAGGTTGAGGAATGTCTGGATTACGAGGACTGTTCCCCCGATCACCGCGCAACCCCAGAAGATCGTATCCAACATCTCCATCGCTACCTCCTGACCAGATCGGTTTTAGAATGATTAGTGATTGGGTTTTGCTCTGCTCGGGACAAGGTGTTCCCGCAAGCGTTTGCCCGTGACTGTGGATCTTTAATTGACCGGAAAAGTTGAATTCTACTAAGGTGTTTTCAAAAAAAAGAATATTCTTCGATTTTTGATGAATATCTGTCATTCGAGGATCATGTCGGTTTGAGGGGGTCATCCGATTTCTTTCTGAAATTGGACCGGGAAATATAGATTTCGGAGATAGGGACGGGTCGGTTACTCTGCTTTTTCGGGGTTGGGGGGGTGATTTCTACGGTGAGTGTTCGCTATGAATCTGGTGAGGTTATCTTTCATAAAGGGTTGCCTTGCTGTAAGAAGCGACGTTTTGAGGGTTGAGGTATCGCGGAGTGAAGAGGGGTCATGGAATGGATAGAAATTGCCTGCCAAAAGTTGTGAGCTCTTTCGAATGAACCGTCCGCCGGTCTTGCCCGAACGCCTCTTGAAGGTCCGAGAGACCCTTCGCGAGGCGGTTGAAGGCGGATTCGTCCCTTCGCTCGCGGTGGCGGTGGTCCGGGCAGGAGAAATCCTCTGGGAAGAGGGATTTGGAGTGGCGGATCGAAGTCGGAATCTGCCCGCTTCGGCGCACACGATGTATTCGGTGGCTTCGATCAGCAAGCCGATCACCGCGACCGGACTGATGGTACTCGTGGATCGAGGGATGTTGGGGCTAGACGATGTCGCGAACGAATACTTGGGAGACACGAAGCTGACCCTACCCGGAGGGAAGGTCGAGCCGGTGACTCTTCGGCAGATTGCCAATCACACCTCCGGACTGCCCTTACACTACCAGTTCTTTTATGAGAACGAAGGCCGACCGGTTCCCGATCGAGAGGAGTCGATTCGCCGTTACGGGGTGCTGGTGACGCCCCCTGGCGCTTGCTATCAGTATGCGAATTTCGGTTACGGCGTGCTGGATCACATGATCGCTCGGATCTCGGGGCAGTCGTACGCGCAGTTCATGAAAGAGGAGGTCTTCGAACCGCTGGGAATGTCGCGGAGTTCGATTCATGCGCGAGAGAGCGACGGGCTGGGCGATGTTGCGGTTCGATATGGACCCGATGGGGACCCGATCGCGTACTACGGTTTCGATCACGACGGGGCTTCCGCGGTCTATGCCAGCGCTCACGATCTGGCCCGATTCGCTCTCTTTCATCTGAAAACACCCCGGAAGGACCAGCGTGTTCTATTCGGCGAATCGCTTCTCGACGCTATGCAGGTTTCCACCGCCACGATCAATGCTCAACTGGGGTACGGGGTCGGATGGCGAATGGAGGAGAATCGCCACGGTTACCGACTTGTCGGTCACACCGGTGGGATGCCGGGAGTGCGCACGAAGTTGACTCTGGTTCCTGAGGAGCAGATCGCGGTGGTGGCGCTAACCAATGTGAGTTGCGAATTTCCGTTCCGGGTGGTCGAGGAGGTCTTGTCGGCGCTTTTACCTGACTACGAAAGGGGGCGAAGTGAAACGCTTTCGTCGGATACCGAGAAAGCTTCAGAGTCTTCGCCATGCCTGGAGACTTCGCTCACCGGAGTGTGGGAGGGATTTCTGAACACGCCGGGAGGAGACCGAAAAGTCTCTCTCTGGATCCATCCAGAAGGGGAAATCCAGGCGCAAGTCGAGTCCCAGGAGAAAAGCGGCGTGAACGAAGTCGAGTGGGAGAACGGATTTTTGCGAGGGTGGTTTCGGGGGGATATTCGGACCGAGGATACGGCTCGGATTCCCTACCATCTGCACCTGCGTTTACGCCGGGAGGGTGAGCGGTTGAGCGGGAATCTCTCAGCGATCTCTCGGATTCGCTCGGACGAAACGG
>JASMLP010000086.1 GCA_030748635.1 Planctomycetota bacterium | reverse complement strand
CCCCCCCTTCCTCGCCGAACGATCGAAGAGATCCCCTCCTTCGCGCGCAGGGACAAGAAAAAACGGTTCGACTGCGTACACTGCCATATGGTCGCCGATGCCGAACGGGAGTGGGCGCAGGAACAAAAAAAGTGGCGGCGTGCCCAGATCTGGAGGTGGCCTCTTCCCGACCGCGTCGGTATCCAACTGGACCCGGACCACCCGAATCGCATTTCCAAGGTGAGCTCCGGAAGCCCCGCCTCTCGAGCTCGCTTGCGTCCCGGGGACCGGATCGTCTCGGCCTCCGGGCGCTCGATCCTCTCCGAGGCCGATTTCCAGGCGGTCCTGCACGAAACCTCCGGATCACGCGTCACGATCGAGATGCTCATCACTCGTAACGACAAGGAGAAGAAGATTCAGCTCCGGCTCTCCCCCAACTGGAAAGTCGGCACTCCTCTCTCCTTCAGCTGGCGCCCCTCGAAGTGGAACCTCTCTCCCAAGCCCGGATTCGGCGGACGCCCTCTGGACAGTCAACAACTCAAGAAACTTGGACTGCGCCCCGGCACCTTCGCCTTCCGGATCACCTATGTCGTCACCTGGGGCGAGAATGCCTACACCGGACGCAATGCGGAAAAGGCCGGCATCCGTCGCAACGACATCTTTCTCTCCGCCGCCGGAAAGCGAGATTTCACCTCTCTGAATCACTTTCACGCCTGGTTTCGACTCACCCGGAAAGTCGGGACCCGGGTCCCGATCGTCCTCCTGCGCGGCAAAAAACGCATCACCGTACAACTTCCGGTGATCCAGTAGAAAGAGACGAGCCGCTCGAGAAGGGAATCCGCTCCTACCCGCGAGAAGAGCCACATTCAGAAGAGACAATTCCGCCCGGAAGACGGTTTGGCGAGGATTATTCCGCCGGCGCTGTCGCCGCCTGACGACTCTCCAGAAGCGCCTCGAGTTCGGCGATATGATTCCGCTTGGCTTCGAGCAACGCTTTCATCGGCCCCGCCACCGGCTCGTAGGAATCCAGCCCCACCAGCGCCTCTGAAAATCGCTCGGCGGTATCTCCGAGACGTTCGATCAGGATCCCCAAAAAGTAGTCGGCACGGAGATAGTTGTAGACCCCTTCCTCCAGCGCATAAGCCGTACTGAAATCCGGTGTCCCGCCGATACTGGCCAGAAGATCGAGAATCTGATCCACGTGTCCGGTCTCATCCCGCACCACACGCTCCACTGTGGACTGGATATCGGCATCGACATCCTCGAAGCGGGTGTTATCCCAGTAAGCGAGAAACTCCGCGTCTCGCAGATACTGAATGTACGAACGCGATTCGATCTGCAAAAGACGATTGACACCGTCGACGAGTTCCTGAAGCGACATGACCGGAAGCCTCTCTAAGAGAGAAACGAGATACGTTGAATGATGTCCACAAACGGACTGAAGAACACCCCGAGCACGAGAACCATCGCCGCCTGGAGTCCGATCACGCTCACCCCCAGCGGACTGGCGAGAATCTGCTCGGTGGATGACCCCTTTTCGAGCCACATGTTCTTGATGATCCGCGCGTAGTAGTAGACCGAAATCGCGGTATTGATCCCGGCGACGATCGCCAGCCAGTAGTACTTCTGGAGGATCACCACCTTGAGTAGCATGAACTTTCCGGTAAATCCCCCCGTTGGTGGCAACCCGATCAGACCGACCAGGAAGATCGCCAGGCAAGCGGCCCGGAAGGGCATCCGGGGGCCCAGCCCCTTGTAGGATTCGATATTTTCCGCCCCGGTTCTCGAAGCGATCACGATCACGACGGTAAACGCGCCGAGATTCATGAAGAGATAGGAGAGGAAGTAGAAGGAGATGGCCTGAAAACCCTCGACATCTCCAGCGATCCCCTTCATGCCCACAACCCCCATGAGGAGGTATCCGGCATGAGCGATCGAGGAGTAGCCGAGCATTCGCTTGACGTTGTCCTGAAAAAGAGCGGACAGGTTCCCGAAGGTCATGGTCACCGCCGCGATGATTGCCACAACCTCGACCCACTGGATGCTGATGGACTCACCTCCGGCGATCCGGATCTGTTCCCCCAGCCCAAACGCGTCCATGAAACGCACGAAGGCGGCGAAACCGGCCGCTTTCGAGGCGACCGAAAGGTAGCTGGTCACCGGGATGGGCGCCCCTTCGTACACATCGGGACACCAGAAGTGCATCGGGACCGCGGCCATCTTGTAGGCAAACCCGGCAAAAACGAGAAAGCCGGCGATCACGACGACCGCGGCGTTGGCCCCTTCCATCGAGATGGTGGAAAGGGAGGTCAACGCGGTCGATCCGGTCAGGCCGTAAAA
Organism: Planctomycetota bacterium; assembly: GCA_030748635.1. Classification (GTDB taxonomy): domain Bacteria; phylum Planctomycetota; class JACQVV01; order JACQVV01; family JASMLP01; genus JASMLP01. The sequence goes on along the minus strand of JASMLP010000086.1, from coordinate 1,748 downwards.
GAGGCTCAGTCCGTAGATCATGACCCCACCGGCCACCGAACCGTAGATCGCGTATTTCAACGCGCTCTCGGTGGCGCGCTTATCGGCCTTCCGATAGATCACCAGGATGTAGGTCGGAATACTGACCAGTTCGAGCGCGAGATAGATCATGACCATGTCGGTCGCCGCCGCGAGAAGGCAGCAGCCCAGAAGGCTTGCCAGCATGAGCGAGTAGTACTCCCCCATCGCGAACCCTTCGAACTCGTGGGAGAGGTACGTCTGGATCACCACCACCGCGCCGGCGAGCAGAAAGAGGGCCTTGAAAAAGACCGCGAAAGAGTCGAATGCGATCATGCCCTGGAACAGGGTATCGGGTTTTTCGAGACCGGGAAAATGGCTGGTCCCGACCGAACAGGCGAGCCAACCGGCCCCCAGAAGCGCGACGAGCGAGAACAGCCCGAGACTTCCCTTCTGATCCCGACGCGGCACGAAAAGACCGGCCAGAATCAACACACAGATGGCCCCCACAAGGACCAGTTCGGGAGCGATGAATGGCAGATTGTCCTTGAGGCTATTGATCACACTACCGAATTCCTCTTGAAAGGCTTTCGGTTCGAAATCGATTTTTTTGGCAAATACGGACTGGAACACCGAAAGCCTCCCTTACTGACCCAACGTGGCGCGCACGGTGTTCGTGATCGCCTGGAGTGATGGGTCCATGAAGTCAAGAATCAGTCGAGGCCAGATCCCGAAAACCAGACACAGGACACCCAGCGGCAGGACGCTGATCAGTTCGCGGAGATTGATATCCGGAAAGGATTTGTACTTGTCGGGGGTCTCCCCGAGATAGACCCGCTGGACGGTCCAGAGGATGTAGCCCGCGGTCAGGATGATCCCGGTCAGAGAAATGTAGACCAACCAGGGACTGGTGTGAGTCCAGATGGTGCTGGCGCTATCGTAGGCTCCCAGGAAGACCAACGCCTCGCTGATGAAGCCGTTGAGCCCCGGTAGCCCCATCCCCGAAAAGAAACCGACGATCGCCAGACCGGTGTAGTAGGGCATTTGCAGCCCGATGCCTCCGAAGTCGTTCAGGTCGCGGTGGTGGGCCCGGTCGTAGACGATCCCGACCAGGAAGAACATCATTCCGCTGGTGATCCCGTGGTTGAACATCTGGAGGACACCCCCGGTAATTCCACCGACGGTGAGCGAGGCCATTCCCAGAAGGATAAATCCCATGTGGCTGACCGAACTGTAGGCGACCAGACTCTTGAAATCGGTCTGGGCCATGGCGCACAGAGCCCCGTAAACGATGTTGATGACCCCCAGGATCGCGATCAGCCAGAGAAATTCCGGACTCGAAGCCGCGTTCGGAAGCATCGGATAGAGGATCCGGAAGAATCCGTATCCTCCGAGCTTCAGGAGCACACCCGCCAGGACCACCGAAGCCGCCGTCGGCGCCTGCACGTGGGCATCGGGCAACCAGGTGTGGAAGGGAAAGACCGGAACCTTGATCGCGAATCCGATAAAGAACGCGATGAAGATCCAGTTCTGGATCCCCAACGTAAGCGCCGGCACCGTCGACATCAGGGCCAGCATGTTGAAGGTGTAAGGCTCACCGACACCGGTGCTGAAGTAGCAGTAGAGCAGAGCGATCAGCATCAGCACCGAACCGACCAGGGTGTAGATGAAGAACTTGATCGCGGCGTAGATCCGGTTGGGTCCGCCCCAGATACCGATCAGGAAGTACATCGGTAAGAGGACGATTTCCC
>JASMLP010000085.1 GCA_030748635.1 Planctomycetota bacterium | reverse complement strand
CATTTTTCGGGTCTTTTAGGGTTGTCGGCGGAACACCGCGACGGCAACCCACTCAAAAGAGGAGAAAGAACGATGAAGAAACGAATAGTTTGGATTTTAGGCCTTTCATTGATTTCGATGACCTGGTTCACCACCGACGCGGAAGCCAAGACCCGCCACTATGCGCGTTACAGCAAGTACAAAGGGTCTTCCGACCGCATGATCGGCGTTTCGGTCCAGTCGGGTGGGCGCTCCTGGGCCTCTGGAAACCAGGCTGAAAATAAACTCGAATTCAGCGCCGGACTCCATGTGGTCAAACGATATCGAGAACTTATTCGCTTCAACGGATGGGTCAAAAGCGTCTCCGGGAAGGGTGAAGGCAACGTCAAGCTCGAACTTGCCGGATATACGGTCTGGAGTCGAAAGCCCTATCATAACTGGACGAAAAAAGTCGATGCGTGGAAGACCGTCTCTAAAGTCAGCAAATGGGTCTATCCCTGGGGAGTCCCGGTAAAGATCACCGGTCGCATGGGTTACCACTACTGGCTCAATTTCCACGCCACAGTCACGGCCGCGCCCAGCGCTGGCGCTGACGGAAATCTGGGAATCGAACCCTGGGTCTCTCTTTCCGCTTCGGTTGGATGGCCCTACTTTGTCGGAATCGAAACAGTCGCTCAACTCGGACACCCTGACCTGGTTTACAATGCGGTTGTCAACATCGAACGCATCCAGGCCACCGTGACTCTCGAACTGACAGGCCTGACCGTGAAACTCAAGGTTTACGCTGGTTACTACAAATGGCACTGGCGCAAACGCCGCTGGAGAGAAAAACGCATAGGGACCAAAACGCTTGCCAGCGCACGGTACCACCGGGAGTCTCACGACCTGATCGATCTCACCGGAAAATGGTGATCTGATCGCACTTCAAGATCGCGCCGAAGACAGCGAAAGGGGCAGATAATGCCTCTTTCGCTGCGTATGGATTTTCGGCTTATTCGGCATTAAGGTAGGATCTGAATCGCATCCGTTATCCGAGGAGTGAAATGACCGATGTCCGCTGACATGAAACACAAATCACTCCAAGGCCGAATCCGACTCGCGCTCGGCCTCGGGGCCGTGACTGTTGCGGCCATGTTGTTCCTCACCCTTTCGAAAGGAACAACCTCCAACGACGTGCCGGAACCAAGCGACCGTTCAGTGAACGAGCCTCCAGAGATTCATCAGCCTGCGCCCACCTCGCCCGAGCCGGATTCTCGCGCACGCCCTTCCAAAACGACCCTCGCCAAGAAAGACCCAGATCGGCCTCCTCGCTATCGATTGAAACCAGGTGATATCCTGAAGTATCGGGTACACACCAGCCAGGCCATCCTTTTCCGTTCGCAAGCGACTCCATCACCGACAACACAAAGCGTCCGGATCGAACTGACGGGATTCCTCCAGTTGACCACATACCGGTCCGAGTGGCTCCCCGGCCCAAAATCCTACCTTCTCGGTCTTCGGTATTCCGATATCCACATCGAACAAGCGACTGGCGAAGAGGCGCGGGAAGGGATCGAACAGCTCGAAAGCGAACTGGAAAACAACGAGATCATGTTTCAAATGACTCCGCGGGGACAGATTCTCCAGATCTATTTTCCGCCCCCACTTTCTCCAGTGGGTCGGAACACAGCCTTGCCCCCACTGCTCGACCTTCAGATCATTCTCCCCCCCAGTTCCGACCGGACCTGGCAGTTCCCCGAATGCGATCTCATGGGACACTATCGCGCCCACTATCGCCTCGAGTCCGAGTCTTGGAATTTCACAAACTCTTCCTTCGCGATCCTCAAGTCCGCCGAAGACTACGATTCGGTCGATAACCTGGCTCCACCAGCCGCCGGAGAAATGCCTGTTTTCGAGCAAAAGCACGTACGCTTTTCCGCCCAGGCCAGGGCCCAATTCGATCCGACCCAAGGAGTCATAGAGCAGGTCGAGGGACGTCAGACCATGACCGTACTCGAGGGGACCGAAGCCCCCTTCTCCATGTCGGGAAAACACAGCTTCACGATCAAACTCGAAGGGAACTGGAACAACGCGAACATCGCCGCCCAGGAACCGTTCACGATTCGCGCCAAACTGGAGAATAGAATCCTGCACCCACTCGGCGCGCGTCCTCTGGCCAGCAGGGTCGACCAAAAAATCGACGACCGAGATGGGCACGAGGAGATCTCCCTCGAAGAGATCGTGAAAATCCTCGATGCGATGGAACGTTTTCAGAAAGATGGGAGCGGAGCGACCGCGGCGGCGGTGAAGCTCTTTTACCGACTGATGGAGGCCCTGGAGCAAGAGGAGAATCTGAGCTGGTTCACCAAAACGGTCCTCGAGGGACAGTACGCCTCATTGTTCGGACAATTTCTGGGAATTCTTGAAGGTCTTGGCACACCCCAAGCTCAAGATACCTTGCGTCAAATCGCTAAAAATCCACGGTTTTCGATCTCAGATCGGGCTCAGGCGGTATCGGCCCTGGCCATGGTCGAATCCCCTTCGGATACAACGATCGAGGCTCTTGTCGACTTCATGGATCAGCCGAACGAAGAAATCAATTCAGCGGCGCTCCTCGGTCTGGGTACGGCCTCGAACAGACTCCAAAGCGTCGATCCCTCACTTTTCCGAGAAGTACTCCACATCCTTCACCAACGACTGGAAAGCCCTCTCGCCCGGGCCCAAAACAAGGAACTCATCCTCACCTCGATCGGCAACGCGGGGTCTACCGATTCTTTGCCCTACCTACGACTCTACGCCCAAAACGAGGATCCTCTGCTTCGCTCGGCGGCCCTGAGCGCTCTCGGCTTTCTCCGCGAAGGGACCGAGCCGGTAACCTTACTTCAACGGGCACTCGAACACGACACCGACCCTCTCGTGCTGGAGCGCGCAGCTCGCGCCCTCTCCCGGCACGGATCATCCGAAGCCCTCTCCATTTTCCGAACCCAGGCGGTCAAGAGCTCCAGCGTGGAAGTCCGCATGGAAGCGCTGAACTACCTGTACCATCACAATACAACCGAGCGCACGTCCAAAAAGTTTTTCGAGGATATCGCCCGGTCCGATCCCAGCGATGCCGTACGCCGGTTTGCTTCCGATCTGAGCAGTTCCCTCGACAAGTAAGGGGACCTACAAGATCGGCTTGTTCGATCTCACCATCTGCACACAGCGTTATTCAAAACGGTATTCCTCACGCCCAACAGGGTTCCTCAATCAACAGCTCCCCTCTAAGCGCCCTCCAACTCCACCCCACGAATCGGGCTGAAACCCTTTTCGTGGAGGCCATCTCTCAGAATCCAGGCAAAAGGCGGGACAGCGACAATGGCAATGAGCAAGAAACTATCCACCGTCACACTCAAAATGTTGCGGAGATTGGATTTCATTTCTCTGTTTTCATCGTTGCCCAACGTGAAAGCGCTGAGCCTTGTTGGGCCGACCCTTCAATCAACAACAACAGCGTATCACAGGACAAGCCCTATCGTTGAAACCACATAACGAAAATCCCCAGCACAATCCAGGC
>JASMLP010000084.1 GCA_030748635.1 Planctomycetota bacterium | reverse complement strand
CACAGTATCGTAACTCCGGATATCGCGGTGGTCGATACCCGGACGGATGCGCTTCTGGAGTTTATCGATACTGGACTGGATGGGTATCACATCGCTTATATGGATGTGAACACGAGTACGGGGAAGCTATTCGTGGCGGATCAAGGATCGAATCGGTTGATCAAGATCGATCCCGCTGCCGGTCATGTGTCTGGCGAGCAGGTCGAATTCGATCACAATCCGACCAAAATTCTCGTTACGAGTGCGTACGTCTATGTCGCCTTCGCCAGTCAGGATGAATTGAAAGTCTATCGCTGTTCCGACCTGGGTCATGTGAAGACCCTCGATTGCGATGACGGCATCTTCGCGCCTCAAGGCATGAAGTCTCGCGACGGTAAAGTGTATGTGGCTCTCAGTCGAGGGCAGGAGTCTCGGGGCGGTTCGACCTCGGGTCTGGCGATCATCGATCCGGATAGCTGGAAGGTCACCAGTATGAGTTGTGAACACAAGGGAGCGACTGAAATCGCGGTGAATGTGGCGGAATCCAAATTCTGGCTTCTTTCCGAATCGCGTCTCCGGGCGACCGATGAAAACGGAACTCTTCTGGCGACTCGGACTTTCGACTGCGAGGCGAAAGAAATCCTTTACAGTCGGAGTCTGGGGCAGGTCATGCTCTTGACTCGAGACGGAGGAGACTCTTCCGGGCTGGAAGCCCCCTTCGGAACTCTCGAACTGCTCGATCCGGATACCTTGTTGACCGTGACCCAGTATCGTCTCGGACCCAAGACGAGTCGGATGGCGGTTCATGGAGGGGCTTACAAGGTTTATGCCGCGAGCATGGCTTCTGGTGTTGTTTCGGTGATCGATTACGAGAATCAGATCGGCGGGGAAAGTGGTTCGAGTGGTCGGGTGATCGGCGAGAAGTACTTCCGAGAGGAGGCTTTTCGAGAACAGGTCTCGTTTTCACCGTTGAAGCCTTTTTCAAACTCTCAAAGTACGGGGTTCACCGTGAAGGCTGGGGTTTTGTCGGCCGCTTCCGAGAAAAGAGTGACTTCAAGTTTGGGAGTCGTTGATTCCGCCAGTCCTCTCACGACTCCTTCCGCCGGGATGACTAGCTATCGCCCGATCCCTTCTGAACACACTCTGAGTGAGATGGACTCTTTTCGGGAGTGGATGGACCGATTGCGATATGAATCGGTGGCGGACTCGATCGATGTCGGGTCTTCGATCGAGGGGGTGCTTGCCCATCCGGATGGGAACAAGGTCTATTTGCTCTCACGACTGGGAGGGTCCCAGATTCATTTGCTCGACATCTCGGTCGGTACGATAGAAACGATCGAGGTGGATCAGTGGCCGACTTCGATGGCTCTCGATGAAGATCGTCGAGAACTCTATGTTCTTTCGCACTATGAGGCGAAGATCGATGTGATCGACATCGATACCAACGAGGTTGTTGATCGGATCGATCTCGTCGATGCCGGAGTCGATCGTTGTCGGACCCACTTTCTCTCCGATATGGCTTACGATCCCAATTTAGGACGCCTTTATTGCGCTTTCCCAGAACTAGGCCTTCTGGTCGAAGTGGCGGTCGAGGAGCGCAGAGTGCTGGAAGTGGTCGAGGCGTTCGATCCGGCCAGCGACGCGGATGGAGGGCCACAGGTCGGTAGAGCTCAGCTGGCCGTAGACCGTCAGTCCAGCCGGATTTTTCTCTTCTTGCGTCATGAGTTGTCCCTCGAAGTTCGCGATCCATTTCAGGAAATGGGTGTGGTGCAGACGATTTCCTTCAGCTCCAGCACGTTTTCGGATAACGACTACGCGTCGCGACTTCTGACCGCTGATAGCCATCGGCGTCGACTTTTCGTCGGTCCGAGGGTCTATTCGATTTCCGCCGGAAAACTCTCCTATGAGGAGACTCTCTCTTCGATCGAGAAGGTGGCTGCGGTCGATGACGGTAGGGGATATCTTCTCGGAGTTTACGCGAATCGTGATAAAAGCGTGATGGTTCGATTGCTCGACGGTTCGAGTTACGAAAAACTGGCCTCCTCCACGATTTCCTCGATGGAAACTTATCCTCCGCGACTGACTTTCGATCCGGTGAATGATCAGTTGTATGCCACGTATATGGATCCGGCTTTCGTGGAGGTTTATGGCATCCAGAATCGGTGAGGCTTTCTGAGTCGGGAAACCTTTTACGGTCTGGAGGACCCGGAGGATCAGGAGGGTGAGGGCTTCTCGTTGTCGTTGACTTTTCGTTGCCTGAGTGAGCTTACAGATTGCTAAAGTGGTGGGTATGAATATCGATCGTAGGCCCCTCGACCGAGATCTTTACCGGATCGACAGCCTCGGGGGGTTGCCCAGTCCTTGTCTGGTTGTTTTTCAGGAGCAGGTGGAGTCGAACCTGGATCTGATTCGAAAGGAATTGGACTCGGTTCATCCCGCCCGGGGGATCGGCTGCTTGCGTCCTCACGTGAAAACTCACAAATCTTCCTGGGTGACCCGAATGCAGCTTGCCGCGGGGATCGATCGATTCAAGTGCACTCCCAATGAACTGGACATGCTCCTGGATGAGGGGGTCGATAATCTGTTCGTGGCTTATCCGCCGTTGCCTCCTCTGGCCAGTCGAATCGCTCGCGCGGTATCCGAAAACGATTCGTTACGGATTTTTTCTCAGGTGTCCTGCGTCGAACATGCGATCTGTCTTGCCGCGGCGGCGGATGAGCGGTCGGTGGAGATCAATTATCTGATCGATACCGACGTCGGGGATCATCGGACCGGGTTGCCGCCCTCGGAGGTTTACGCGCTTCTTTGCGCCATTAGGGAGGATGTTCGGTTTACGCGACTCCGTTTCGCCGGTTTACACGCGTACGATGGGCACAACCACTCAGGAGACGAGCGGAAACGAATCGCATGCGCTCGCGAGTCGATGGAGAGTCTGGCTCAGGTGGTGGGCGCACTCAAGGAAGGTCAGATCCCCATCGAAAAGGTCGTGGTGGGAGGGACTCCGGGTTTTCTTCACTGCCTCGAAGCGCTCGTCGCTCGGGGAGATCTTGACTCGGAGATCGAGGTCTCTCCCGGGACGTTCATCTACTGGGATACTTGTTACGATGAAATGATGCCGGGACGTTTTCACCTGGCCGCGCTTCTTCTGGCGCGGGTGATGGATCGTCCAGTGAGGAACCGGATCACACTCGATATCGGTCATAAGCGCTGGGGGATCGATCAGGGGTTTGTGCACCGTTTTTCTACCCCTGGGCTCCGAGTGGTCAAGGTCAGCGAGGAGCATACGGTTCTTGAACACGACCGAAGTTGCGATCTACAGATCGGGGACTGGGTACTCATCGCGCCTCGCCATGTGTGTCCGACAGTCAATTTGTGGGAACGGTTTTTTCTCGTCGACCGTACGGGGTTACCGCAGCACGAAGCGCTCGCGGTCACCGCGAGGAATCGTTAAATGTTTCTCTCCGCGTTGAATAAAGGGCGGTTCGAGAGGTTCCCCTGGAATCCACATTCGGGGTTGATTGGTTGTTCATGTCGCGACTCAAACCGAATCGGTAACAGAAGATGTAAGAGCTTGCGGATGAATCGTGTTCTTCGGCAAGAATGAATTTTGTCCTGGGACGCTGCGGGATAGCGCCCCGATACGTTTGTTTGAAAGGATAAAGAGGAAACTTTCTCGTGGAGATAAAAGCTTATTTCAGAAAAGTGGAAGATCTCTTGGTCCGCTCGGAGTTCGAAGAGAACACGTATCAGGGACGTAGGGAGGATTCGCTCGGTTACTACAATACTTGGATGGAGTTGGCCTGGCTCTATATTCATCTTTCCGAGGTCAACTCACTCCCGCGAAATCGCGGATTGATCGATCGGATCCATAGGCATCTGGAGTCGATCGATTTATCAGACCTGGATGAGAAGCGGTGTTGCACCTCCTTTCTGCTGGGAGTGGGAGCGGTTCCTCATCTTTATGCGTTGACCGGTGGGGATCGGGTTCGTCTGGCTCGGATGTTCGAGAGCACGAACGCTCTCGCCTCTTCCTCCGAGGAAGAGGATTTCGTTTTCGGGTTGTGTGGCTATATTTTTGCGCTGATCGACACCGAAAGAAGATGCCAGCACAAGTTTGCTGGCCGCGATTTCAAGCTGAAACTACTTTGTCGGTTGAAGGCGTCGATCGAAAGATTGCTGGTTTCCGAGGACCCCCTTTTTTTGGGGATATCTCACGGGGTGGCCGGTTATCTGCCGCCGATGGTCTGTTTGAGCAGAGATCTGGGGCTGGATCCGGATTTGGAGTTGATCGAACGGTCGATCCACTTCATTACCGCTCACTCTTTTTCGGATGGTGTCTGTTTGCTCGTTCCGCGCGAGTCCCAAACGGAATCGGTCCAGACTCAGGGGTGGTGCCACGGATCTCCCGGGGTGCTGGTCGCGCTTGGGTATCTCTATGACGTCTTGAGGCTCGGTTACCTCGAATCTCTGGTCACGGCTCTGGTTCGATCCACCCTGCGGCATCGATCCTCACTCGCGAATTACTGTTGTGGCAACCTGGGATCTTCGATGTCGTTGCTTTATGTTCACGCTCTGGGGATCGTTCCCGGACTCGGGGGAGAGGTGGACCGATGTCTCGAACAGATGGATCGAGAGCAGGAGTCGTCCGGTTCAGGAGCGGTTTTTTTCGGAGACCTTGCGCCCGATTACCTCAAATTCTATCGGGAGGGGAAGGTGACTTCTCTCCTGGGA
>JASMLP010000083.1 GCA_030748635.1 Planctomycetota bacterium | reverse complement strand
TACTTCAAGCGGCTTTCTCAAGCAACGGGAAGCTTTCTTCAATAATATTTACCGCACAAGTGTAGCCCCGTTTTGGAAGAGGTTTTTTGACATGAGCATTGTGCATTTGGACGCGGGTCAGGTTTGTTTTGTCGACTTCGTGCCCAATACCGGTGCCGTGAACTTCGGGGTTTGGCCCCGATGAGATTTTCATGCAAGTTGGCGTCAAGAGCGAAAGGTTATCACATGAATGGGATCCACGGTTTCAGGGCAAAATCGTTACGGGGTCGGTCGCGTGGCTTTACCCTGATTGAGCTCCTGGTCGCAGTGGGGCTGATGGTGATTCTCATTTCCGCGGTGGTGCTCGTTTTCGCTCGCAGTACTCAGGTCTTCGCGACGGCTGAGAGTCTGATGAAGATTTTTCAGAACGCTCGGGCCGCCATGAACATCATGGGGCGCGAGATCGGCAGCGCCCTGCCGCTGGATTCGGAAAACCAGAAGTTCATTATTTGCAATCCGCGAACTGGGAACAGTATTCGATGGAAAAGTGAAGCTAGTAGTATCTCTAGCTTGACCGGTAGTGGCGTGACTCTTCCGCCTTTGGTCTATCAGGTAACCGACCCACTACTCTCCTTTATCGGGAGGACAGCCTGGATCGATGGGACGATTATTCCGGCCGAGCGAGTTTCGGGTACGGCAAAGATCTGGTACCGATTGCGGCGAGACCAGAATGGGCCATTCTCCAACGCGGTCAGCAGCGTGACTCTCGAGCGGGTACTGCTCACGCCCGATGCGAACATTCCTAGTAGCTCTGGAACCAGCACCGCTCTCGTTCCTCCCACCAACAGTTTGAATCATCTGCTCGGGAAGGGTCCAGGAAGTCCGCAACCGAGAATCAAAATCTGGGGGAGCGATGTGTGTCAGTACATTCGTTTCGATCCGGGTTCGAATCAGGCAATCATTCACTTCGACTATTTCGATCGACAAACCAATCGTTTCAAGACTCCTGCTGCTGGGGCGAAACTTCGATTTGACGATTCTCAGGCCAGCACGGAATTACAGCAGATTCCCGGCAAGGTGCGATTGCGTTTTCAGGTGATTGACAACAAGAGTAACGAGGTTCGTTCCTTGTCCCGCGAGTTTCTTATTCCCGCGGGCTTTTCGGAATAGAGGAAATAAGAGTTATGCATGTTTATCGTCGGCATCGCAACCAAGGCTTCACGTTGATCGAGATCTTGCTCGCGCTGAGTATTCTCGTCATCGGCCTGGCCGGAATCCTGGCAATATTTCCGATCGGGATCAACAGTTCACGCTCTGCGGTTGAGCAGAGTCAGGCCGCGATTCTGGCCGAGAGTGTCAAGGACTCGATGGTGTACAGTTTCTGGACGGCAAGTAGTTCGAGCATTCTTATGGCACACGATGGGATCGGTAACGGTGTCACATTCAAACTTCCACCAGCTGGTAAGGTCCTCGATCTTCCCTTCGATACCGACAATGCCGATACGGCGACCAAGAATCGCAAGGTGTTTGTCGTAGGTGACAAGGTGGTACCAGGAACCTACGACAACAATTTTCAGGGTCAGGCTGGATTCATGAATCGAGATCCTGATGAAGATTCCTACCACCAGTATTCCTTTCGAATTCAGATTCAAAAAGATGTATCGAGTGCGTTAGTGACCAATCTTTATCTCGTTCACGTTCATGTTTACAGGAACTTTGTCTCCAGTGATTGGAATAGGGACCTGAACCGGGATGCCAACCACACCGGAGAGCGGGGGAGTGCCCGAATTCCGGTTCGTCTTATCGGAACGTACAAGACTCAGGTGGCTTCGAGATAGCGGAAGGTGCGAGGAGTCGAGGACCACGAATCGCCCACTCGCGTGGGGAGCGTGGTTTCTCTAGACCCGAACAGGTGGTGGGTTCGTACAACCTTGGGCAGCGGCTTCAACGAAGGTGGAATCTGGGCTGAGAACCGGCCCATCACGTAGATTGCGAGGAGAATGCTGATGCGCAAGCGCCGTAGGGGTCAAACGTCGTTCGAAGTGCTGGTTCCGATCGTAATAATCGGAATTCTGGCCGGGATTTCACTTCCGGCTATTATGAGTGCCAAGTACAAGGCCAAGCGGGCCCATGCACGGGCGACCATCAAGACACTGGCTTTGCAACTCGAGGCCTACAGGGACCAGGAGGGGAGTTATCCGCCTTCGAAGGGTGGTTCCGCAGGCGATCCCAGGGCACTGGTGATCTATCTGGATGGGATTTACCAGAACGGAGGCCCTTCGACGCCCTATTTCGATTTCAAGAGGTCGGAAGTCGACAACCAGAATCGGTTCCTCGATCGCTGGGGCGGTTTTTACTACTACCGGAACCTGACTCAGGAGGAGGCGCGTTCGCCTGGCTCGGAGAAGAGACATCTCGAGACCGAGAACCGCCCTTCCTTCCAAATCTGGACTCAGGCCGGTGAAGCCGATTCCAAAAAGTGGATACTCTATCCGCCCATCACTCGGTGAGGGGCGGATGGGTCAGGGATTGTCAGCGGCACGAACCGTTTGCATCAAAGACCGGAGTCGATCCGGGTCGACCGGATCCTCGGTGCGACCGTTTCGTTTGATGGCGGTGCCGACGATCGCTCCTGCGGTGTGAGCGAGAAAGATCTTTGCGTTGTCCGGGGTGAGGCCGCTACCCAGGAGGACCGGGCAGTCCACGGCGTCGGATATCTGACGGATCTCCTCGAGATCGGCCGGAGTCCCGGTGGCGGGTCCGGTCACGATCAGGCGGTCGGCCAGGCCCCGTTCCCGGGTTTCGCGGGCACCTTCGACGAGATCTTCCGCGGGAGAGAGGGGGAGGCTGTGCTTGACGGCGACATCGGCCCAGAGTTCGATTTCGTTTGCGCCCCAAGCGGAGCGGTTGCGAAGGGTTTGGTGGGCCTGTCCGGTGAGGACCCCTTGGTCGGTAAGGCGAGCGCCGGTATGAATATTGATACGGATGAAACGCGCGCCGCTTGCCAGGGCGACGGCCAGGGCGGCTGCTGGATCGCATCGAAGGACATTGACTCCCACTGGGGTTCGGGTTTCCGCGGCCAGGTCGACGATTCGGGTGGTGATGGCGGTCATGGCGGCCACGGTTTCGGGTCCCACCGCTCCGCCATGAAAGGGGAGGTCCCCGTAATTTTCGACCAGGAGTCCGTCGATGTTATTGTCGAGAAGAGTCTGGGTATCACGCAACGCTCTGGCGGTCACCTCGCCCCGGGAATGGGTAGAACGCGGGGAGCCCGGAAGGGGTTGGAGGTGGATCATTCCGATGACCGGAAAGGTGGAGGTGAACACGGTATGAAAGGAGGAATTTTTTCAGGTGCGTTCGAGGCGCCGGAAGGTGGAGATCAGTCGGTTTTCTTCGGGAAAAGCGTGTAGACCTTCGACCACGAATGAAGAAGAGCTTTTGGACCAGTAGAGAATCACGTTGCCTGAGCGAAGGCTGTATTCGGGGCGGGTGGTTCGGAGAATGTCCTCAAGGTTTTGGGAGAGTTCCCCGGGACGCATTTGGATCGGTTGCCAGAAGAAAGAGTAAGTCCATCCGGGGCAATCGACGGTGATGATGTCCCGAATGGAGGTGAGGTGATTCTCTTCCAGGGGCGGGGTGGCGTCGGGTTTCGGGCCAGGTAGAAGTAGGGCTTCCATGAGTTTTTGTCGTTCGAAATTGAATTGAACGACCGATCCTCGGGGGAGAGTCCACAATTCCCACTTGAAACCCTTCCCCTTGCCGCGTGAAACCTCGACGGACTCGGGAAAGTGGCGAGAACGCATCGAGGACGGGCAAAGTGAGTAGTGCAGTGCGTCAAGAGACGCGGAGGTCATGGGCGGATCATTCCTGGGTTGGGATCTTACCCTCTGATGGCGGCGGCGACGATGATACCCAAAGCGATCAGAAGACCGGCGACCACCAGGCCTGCGGCGGGATTTTGATCTTCGGCAATTTCATGATCCAGCGAAAAAGGGGTGACCCGGTCGAGGACCTTGAAGCCGATGATCAAGATGACCATGCCTAGTAAGCTGTAAATCGTCGCGTTTACCATGCCTTTGAGCAACTCGGAAAATTCCCAGGTTGCGGCGGCGACCGTCAGGGAAGTCGAGGCCCACGCCGAGGAAGCGGATGAGGTTACGAGTAAAGTCAGAGCCAGGATGAATGGGTGACGAATCGGGCGGATGCGCATGATCTGTTTCCTCGCGGGTAATCGTACCGGGGCCATTGGAAACCCCAAGTTAGTTACCGATCAGTATAAGTTGCCGAAGAGGCTCTTCAACTGAAAAGGCGGCAGATCTGAAAGGAGAGAGTACAATACCCGCATGTCTCGAGTCGAAGTCCGTTTCGTATCCGATCAGCATCTTCGTCCAGAAGAGTTGGAACGATCGAGACAATTCATTCAATCTCTGAAAGGGTGTATTGGTGAGGTCGGGCACCTTTACCTGCTGGGCGATCTGTTCGATTTCTGCTTGGGCGCCGAGCATATTCGGCGAGCGGGTGAGGCCTATCAGCAGGTTT
>JASMLP010000082.1 GCA_030748635.1 Planctomycetota bacterium | reverse complement strand
CATTCTTTCGCTCGGTCACCATGGATCGATTATGATTCCTGTCTCGCCCGACTCTGAAAAACCCTTCTTTTGTGTACACTTCCCAAACTCTATATCCGTTTCCCATCGAAAATGTCGGTCTCTCACGCCATGAACGAGCCTGGACCCATCAACCGAACGTTCTTTTCCCGCCCCTATCTTCACTCCAATATTTCAACTCATCCCCGAGGTCCACTTGCTAGAGTATCATGAAAACTTGAACTCCTTGGCAAGGCCCCCCATCTCACCCGGCGAATTCCAAGAAAGAGCTTTGCTTTCAGCCATCCAAATATTTGCTGAAATCAGATCCGAGGATTTTTCGGGTCGCAGGAATTTCGATTGACGAACCCCAAGTCAACCCCAGACAACGCGCCCCCTTCAGCAACCGATCTACGCCAGCGAGCAACACGCGGCTCTCTGACGATTTTATTGGCCGAATTTGTTGCCCGGATATTCGACCTGGTTTTCATCATCCTCCTCGCTCGAATACTCTCTCCGAAAGATTTCGGCATTGTCGCCATGGGGACGACTTTCACCGGATTTCTCGGGCTTTTCTGCAGCATGGGGCTTGCTCAGCCAACGATTCAACGCGAAAAACTTATGAATGCCCAGGTATCTGTTCTTTTCTGGTTAAGCCTGAGCATTGGCGTCACCTTGATGATTCTGACGATGATTGCATCGCCCTGGATCGCCTACTTCTTCGACGAACCCGATGTTCAATTAATCACCACCCTTCTTGGTATCTCATTCGTCTTTGCATCCACAGAAACACAACCCAATGCGTTACTCACCCGACGCATGCAATTCGCTCGACTCGCCACCGCACGGTTTATAGGCACCCTCGTCGGCGGGAGCCTCGCCCTCACCAGCGCCTGTCTGGGTGCCGGACCGTATTCTCTGGTCTTTCGAGTCCTGGGAACGACTCTGATCACTTTTTCTTTCACCTGGTGGTTTAGCGGCTTCAAACCCTCACGGCCACAGCGGGCAGTCGGAGTCGGCTCTATGATTCGCCAGGGTGGCTTTTTGACCGGCTTTAGCATTATCAATTACTTTGCCCGCCATCTGGACAATATACTGATTGGCCGATTTCTCGGCACAGCACCTCTGGGCCTTTACGGACGAGTCTATGGGCTGACGATGTTGCCTATATCCCTAGTCACTGCCCCCCTAGCCGGTGTTATCCTCTCGACTCTATCCAAGCTGCAAAACGATCGTGCGAGGCTCGAAAAGACCTATGTCAAGATACTGAGGTTCGTATCCATTCTGAGTTTTCCAATTGGCATGGGCATGTTTCTTTCTGCCGAGGAGCTGACTATAGTCCTTTTCGGCGAAGCTTGGGAGGATTCCATACCCGCCTTACGATGGCTTGCCCTGTGCGTCGTGTTTCAGCCCCTCAATTACAACCACGGAAACCTATATATCACAGCAGGTCAGACACACAAATTGTTCTGGTGGGGTCTCCTATCCTCGTTACTGATCATTCTGTGCTTCATCATCGGAATTTATGGGGGTTCCATCGAAAGCGTTGCCCGCGCCTATGCTCTGGGCATAACCTTCCTATTTATTCCCGGTCTGACCTACGCATTTCGTGCCGCATCTTTATCTGTGCGCCCTGCCCTTTTGGTATTTATGCGTCCACTCGCTTGCACACTAGGCATGGCCGGTTGCATCCTCTTCGCAAACGTCTTACTTCCCCTACCTGCCCCAAAAACAGTCTCTCTGCTCGTTGCTAAAATATTCCTCGGGGTCATCAGTTACACAGCGTTACTTTGCTTGATATGTCGACCCGAGGTGCGGGAATTATTCGATATGATTCGAAGCCAGTTCCCCAGAAAACTCAATTCGCCGCCCCCAACGACCCGTGATCCAAGATGACCGAAACACTCTTCTCCGCCAGTCAGAACGAGGATAAAATCCTTACTTCTCTTCCCCGATATGTATTTTCAAGTCGTTAGATGACAACTCCTCCCCATCCAAAAACCGGAATCGTGATGCTCAACATGGGGGGACCGGCAGATCTGAATAGTGTCGGGCCGTTTCTATATCGCCTCTTTCTCGACCGTGAAATCATTCAACTCCCTTGTCAGAAGTGGCTCGGCCGATTTATTGCCCGCCGAAGAACTCCCAAAGTTCAAAAACTGTACGCCGAAATCGGCGGGAAAAGTCCCATCCTCGACTGGACCCAGACTCAAGCCCTGGGACTAGAAATTCGCCTGGATCAAACCTATCCAGAATCCGCTCCCCATAAGGCCTATATCGCCTTTCGATATACACCGCCGTTTGCGGAAGAAACCCTTCGCCAAATGCGGGAGGACGGCATAGAGCGTGCCGTCGCCTTCACCCAGTACCCTCAATACTCTTGCGCCACGACGGGATCGAGTCTGAACGAATTGTGGCGCGCTTGCCGACGGGAGAAAATGGAGAAAACCTTTTCCTGGAGCGTCATCGACCGCTGGCCTACCCATCCCGGCTTCATCCAGTCGGTAGCGGACCAGATCGAACTGTCGATACGTGAATTTCCTGAAAATTCCCGAGAGGATATTCTCCTCCTTTTCAGCGCGCACTCTCTCCCTCTCTCGGTAGTCGATCGCGGTGACCCTTATCCGCAGGAGTGTGGAGCGAGTGTTCATTCGGTCATGAGCCGACTTCGGTTTTCCCACGAATATATTCTCGCCTACCAATCTTCAGTCGGTCCTGTTCGCTGGCTAGGCCCGTCCACAGAATCGGTTCTCCGAAATCTGGGTCTTAAAAAACGAAAACGTGTTCTGGTCGTTCCGATCGCGTTCACTACCGACCACATCGAAACGCTCTCCGAAATTGATATCGAATACGCGCAATTAGCGCAGGAAGTAGGCATCACCGACTTCCGCCGGGTTCCCGCCGCTAACGATACCCCTGCGTTTCTAGACGCTCTCTCTGATATTGTCGGCAAACATCTTGAAAGCTCTTCGGCCTGTTCCCGTCAGTACAAATTTCCATGTCCCGGTTGCACGAACCCAGAGTGTCGAAACATAATCAACCCGATCCAGCCTGACTCCCGTTACTGAGTCGGCCTACGAACTTTCAAGTCGATCTCGCCTCGAACCGCCCACCTCGACTCCACCAGCACGTTTCGGAAGGTTCGATGTGGTCCGCATCAGAAACCCGGATGCGAAGGACCCACTTTCCGGCTTTGGGCGCACTTCAAGAGCCAGGCTATATCACTTTTATTCCATTATTTCGAGGGTTGAACTGCGGGTCGATGTGGGGGCGAGGAAAGACCTTCCCGAAGCGCAACCTGGCGATATTTCTTGATCAATACCCCCATATGCCTGCTGCAGAATGACTTACGAATATCAAAATTCTCGACGAAATGGCGCGCTCTTCTTTCAACCCTCGAAAACAATCACTTTTTTCGAAAACCGAGTCTCCCAAATACGGATTAATCGGCAGAAGCGAAATATTTTTTCCCACACGAGCCCATAAACGGGGATTCATAGATTGTTACCCCTTCCGCTCCCAAACCGACCCTTACCGAGAAACCAAACGATGAAGAAAAACAAAACAAACCTTCTCGTCCTGCTGACCATCGCCTCGATCAGCACACTCGCTCTTCTACTCACTCATTCTGAAGACATTCAAACCCATTCAAGCAGCTTGCCCCTCAATCCCAAACAAGAAATGGTTCGAGGACGACTCGTTCTCCCTGAAAAGTCGATTCGCGTATCCCGTCGCACAACCCCGGAAAAGCACGCCACCTGTCAAGACTCAGAATGCGCCTGCCACTTTACCGTCTCCAGCGATCCAGAGGCGACGACAAGCGAACACCAACAACCTGACTGGAACAACCGCGAATACCTGATCGCGATGGAAAAAGGCCTCGGCCGAACAACCGACGGCGGTATCGAAGGACTTTCGATGATTGAAGATTTCAACCCTTCGATCAGCGGATCGATCAAGGACCGTGAAGCTGTTCAGCGACTCGAGGAGATGGTCGCGAATCGCATGGGACAGGATCTCGACTGGGAGCTGCTCATGGATGGCGATAATCGACTTGAATAGTTTTCTCGGCCAATTCATTTCATACATTTTCAAACAAACATAGATACGACGGAGTCTCAAAATGCGAAACCTACTCACCCTAAGCTTGGCCTTCATTTTTATCGCGCTTACATCACTACCAGTCGCCGCAGAGAGCAGCGATCAGGCGATCGAGGCCATGAAGCGCGCGGCCAAAGCAAGCAATGAGTTGGGATCTCTTGTCAAAAACGAAAATGAGTTCTACACCTACTATTACTGGCGTCGGGGACGCGCCCTCCTTCGATACGCCCTCCGATTCCACCTGCGAGGGGAGTACACAGCCGCCTATCGAGTCGCTCGTCGCTCCTGGTGCTATACCACCTACCCGCAACGTTCCGCCAACTGGTGGCGTGAGCAAGCGATTGCCTACCTTCAAGACAGCGTAAATGATCAGGTCGATGCCACCCGAACCTGGGTCAACGGCTTCAACTATCTGAAAGGTCTCTACACAAATTCTACCAGCGACTACGAGCGCGGCGCATACTGGTACGCCCGCACCAAGGCCATCACCATGGTCGACAAACTGACCAGCCTTCACCAATCACACGGCAACACTTCGACCGAAAGCGCCGCATACACCTACGTTAAAAGTGTTCTGGTCCGCGTGGAAAAACGCAACGAATACTACAACTCCTACTTTGACGAGAACAATACGGATTATGTCTTCCATAATCGCAACATTCCGACTTCACTGATCAAAAACGCCAAAGAGATGTCCCTGAATGGCAATCTTCTGGGAGCCCTCTTCATGGCCCGCGTAGGCAACTGGCGAATCAGCTATGTTCGCTGGGTGAACTGGCTGCAGGAAAACCGAGTCAAACTTCAACAGTGGGTAGCCAGCGGCCTGGCCGATCAACACCTGAGAATCTGTTTTGGATGTTTTATCGGCTGGTGTCACCCCATGGATCCTGGCCACATCGCCAACTGATTTCCGCCACCCAGACGCATCGCCTCGATGTACATTCCAACGGTCCCGGGCTCTGCCGGGACCGTTTTTGTTTCACACGGGGCCCATCAAATATCATCCAGCGTGGCCACCCGATCCACCTCAAATCGCGGAGACGTGCTCCTGCGCTTTTCGCGACCACCAAGATTGATCCGAAAGACGAATAAAGTCCTGGAACGCCTGCCGAGATTTATTCTTCTTCCGGGTTCTTTTGCAAAGAATTCCCCGAGTAAAGTGATAATCGGGGTTGGATGCGTCCATTTCGATCGCTTGCTCAACCAACCCAAGCGCTATCTCCTGCTCTCCTTGATCTTTTTTGTCTTTCAGAGAGTTCAGCACGCCAAGACGATACAACCGTGCTGCGGATTCATCGTCATCATCTTCTAATTGTGCGATCTGCGCATTGATCTCTTTCAGAGTCAGAAATCGGTATTCATGAGGCCGCTTGACATCATGTTTATCTGGGGCGATGTACTGCTCGAACCAGTTTCTGATCTCCTTTTCCATAATCCGGTATCCCTGGGATTCTTTCACGATCCAGGTCACATATTCGGTCATCAAGCGCTGCTGAACCTTCACCACGGAACGAGTTTTCTTCATCTCTTTCAAGTCCCAGAACGACCGAATCATTTCTCGATCGTTCACATGACGGTCGACATCGATCCGATATTGAATGACCGCAGAAGCTACCGACTCCAGAATAGACCTAGGATGCATCAAGGGAACAACAAGACGATTATTCTTCCAGTCATAGGCACCGTTGCCGGTTGCGGGAAGAAGAAGAAAAGGGGGGACCCCCATTCGACTTACCAAACGATTCCGAAAGACCTTGGGGTCATACTCGTCGATAACCCTCATGATGCTCTGCATCTCCCAGGGATAGCTGATACCTCTTTCCTGCAGGAAAATAGGAAAAGGCGCCATCCGAGCCCAACGGGCGCAAAGTCGAGAAAGAGCCCGAAAATAATGAACCTCTTCCTCGAGCGCCAAACGCACATCTACATGGGAAATCGATTCGGAATGCTTTCGCTTCTGATCCACTTTTTCGCCATTGTCCGCCTTCTCTTCGTCGAGACGAATCGACCGACTGAACTCCTCGATAATATTTTCGAGCAAAGGAACCAGATGTTGGTCAATTCTCTGCGACCGCGCTAGACGGATCATCTCCTCGTAATGCTTTTTATATATCGTCTGTAGCTGAATATGCTGGGCACGTTCTTCTCTTGTTCCCAACCCCCTCGTCTTGAGAAGTCGCTCCATCTGCAGTGTCGGCAGAAGGTACTTGGCCCAGATCTTGACCTCTTCCTTCAAGCGCGAACGAATCTCTTCGTCTTCAACCTTTTCCTCGAGAACCTGCATGAATTCCTGAATGCACCGTATTCGCGACGCCTGATTTCCTTTGATGCTTTCATCGATTTTTTCGCCCTCCGAAACCATATCATCGATCTGGTCGAACATCTTGGCCCGGACGAAACGATCCTGTAGTGCGTCTGCAAAAAAGATAAGTTCGTGATCTCCCTCCTCGCAGGTAGCATTTCGAATCGAATGGATTTGACGCGGCACAAACGATTGGCGCTTCAAACCCAGATACCCAAACGACAAAAGCTCTGTCGTTTCAGGAACAAAGTGAAGCTCTTTCTCCTCCGATTCTGGAACAAGATCCACCAGGACATCGGTACAAAGCTTCCAATAATCCTGATCTATTTTTCGACGAAGATCTCCACTGGTTTCAGTTTGCTCTGGATCCGCTCCTGCCTCAGACTTTTTCTCCTGCCTGACCTTGTCTTTCTCGATCAGTATGCCTTCTTCCCGAACATCGACTTCAAGATCGTCGGTCGATGCTTCAAGGTCGACATCTGTAACCCCGGAAAGCGCGTCCAGTCGCCTTACCAGGTCGGTCATTTTTTCCTTCGCGGAAATCAGTGTGTCTTGAAGAGAACTCATATATCGACAGGTAATGTATGGGATTTAACCAGAACATGTTAGTTTGGTTAGCGTTTGCCAGCAACCCGGCATACGAATGTAGATTTCAAATTCATATTATTTTCCCCCATTCCACCTAGTTTTCTTAGACCTTACCCACCCCGCCATGGATTCGACAGAACCCGACCCCTCTGTGACCGCTGGCTTGATTGAACGCGCCCGGACTGGAGACCAAGCAGCCTATGATGAGCTGTTCAGTCGCGTCACAGACCGAACCCTCCTCTTTATCAGGATGCGTTTGGGATCCAAATTGCGCTCACAGGTAGAGCCTCACGATCTTCTCCAGGAGGCCTATCTTCAAGCTCACAAACACTTCCAATCGTTTCAATATCGTGGTGAGGGCTCTTTCGCGAGCTGGATTTGTCAGATCATCGAAAATCAGATTCGCGGTCAAGTCGACTATTTTCGAGCTCTCAAACGCCGTCCCCCGGGCGCCCCCCTTCCGATCAGCCGTGTCCTCTATCTGGCTCGTGCGTCAGCGACCGGCCCGGCCACCGCAATCGACCGCCAGGATCTTTCTGATCAACTCACCGAAGCGCTCGACCTTCTTCCGGAAAACGAACGATTATCGCTGCTACTGCGATACTTTCAGGATCGTACGCTCGATGAAATCGCCGAGACTCTCCAGACCTCTCCTACCACCGCTCGAAGAATTCTTGGCCGAGCCACACGTCAGATCGGTTCCATGATTCAGGTCCTGAGGGATCAATCGCACGATTCGACTGCCTGAGAATCCAACCTCCTCGGCATTGCACGATTCGGAATCCCTGGGATAATTAACATTGTCTTGACGGCCTCGTCATTCACAAATATTCCAGATTCGCTACTTCGATAGAGATTGCTATGTGCGCCAAGAAGATTCACTACGAAAACGAAATTACGTGTCGAGTTTGCAAAACCAAATTCCCAACGTTCCGACTGCTTCCGTCTCAGAGCAGAAATTTCGAACGCTTTGATGAATTCCTGGACGTTCCCTTTTATAAGGAAAGTCCTGATGGAACATTCAGTAACTTTCTCTACCAACGAATCTATGTCTGCCCGGAATGTGGGTTTGCTTCCGAAGACGACCGCCACTTCAAAGACGTCTCGGATTACGTCACACCCCTGAAAATGGATTCATCCACTCTGGATTTATTGCGTGAGGCCACAGAAACGCGCAAAGAAACCCTGAGTCGTTCCGACAACATCATCGCGTTCCCCCGGTCAACCGGTGACGCGCTTTTGAGCTATGACCTGGCTATTCTTTCATCCTCCACTATTTACGAGTCCGAACGACGGCGAATGTCCGGAGAAACCTTTCGTATGGCGAACTACGCGCTTCGATCTGCTCGGGTCGCACGAGATGCCGGCATGGAAGATGAGGCCCAGCATTTAATGAAACGCGGCTTCGACTACCTTGGCGATGCGCGCGATGCCGACCTCAAAGGATCCATCCGATATCGTGCCCTCTATCAGCTGCTCGCGGTAGGCATCGCGACCGGGAACGACCGCAGTTCACTCGAAGTCCTATCCTCCATGCGGCAAATGACCCAAACTGACCCATCCAACGACCTGGTCAAATACCTCAAACGAGCCCAAAACATCTGGGAAAACCGGGACCTCTACCTCCCCCCACAATCCGAAGAAGATATCGCCGCCCCTGACTCAGATGAAAACGAATCCGGGAGCGAGTCTGAATCCACCCATTCAGAAGAGGAGCCCCAGGCGGAATCCACCAGCTAAGGCCCCCTGGTTGAATCCGCTCGAAGAAGGGGCTATCCTTTTGCCCTTCCCATGGGGATGTAGCTCAGTTGGGAGAGCGCTGCGTTCGCAATGCAGAGGTCGTGGGTTCGAATCCCATCATCTCCACCACTTTTCAGGAACCGTGCCCTGTTCAACCAGAAACAGGATTCACCGCCTCGAGAGCACCGCTGATCGCGGTCAAGGTTTTTGAAATATGGGCAAATAACGATATGGGATCTGCAAGATCAGCGTCCCCATGGCCGTCGAAAACGCGGGCCCGACCTGTGTGTCCCAGGTTCCGTCCTCGAGTTGATTCTCAACCAACTCGTCCCGCACGGAGGCATACCATGGATCGAAATGCTGACGACCAGCGATATACATCGCCTGAATACCGTAATAGTGACCATAAAAATAGAAATAGGTTCCAAAACCCGCGGTGTACCGCTTGCGCTTCAAATATTGGATCGCTCCGGAAATCACTCTTTTCCGGGAACTCGAGATTCGAGAAAGAACCTGCGTGAGAATCTGATCCTCATCTGAGTAGAGACCGGTCGAATAGATCGCCGTGAGGCCTGCCGCCGTCAAAGGAAAAGAATCCCGGGACAAAGACAGATTTTGATACTTGAAACTTCCGTCAGGATTCGCGCTTTCAGCCACATACTGAATCGCTTTCATGACGACCTGCTTGGGAACCCGGATCCCCACATTTCGAGCTGCGCGCAACGCCTGCACCTGACAAACGGTTATCGACATGTCCGCGTCCGGCGCGAGGGGCAAATAACGCCATCCTCCTTTGTCGTTCTGACTCTTCACGATCAAATCAACCGCGGCTTTCAGGCTTCGTCGCACATCGTCCCGATAAGTCATCCCGTACATTTCTGCCAGAAAAAGCGTGGCAAAAGCGTGCGAATACATTCGTGAATCCTGGTGAGTGATATAGCCAGAATCGCTTACGCAGCGCAAAACAAACTGAAGGCCCTTCTCTACGACCTGTCCATATCGTCCTCGACCGGGCAAGTTTCCGTTCGCCATAAAAGACATACACGCCAGCGCCGTTACCCCAACATGGTTCCCACCTCTTTTCGTGGTTCGATAACCGTAATTGAGCTTGTACCCGATATCACAAGACCAAGAGCCGTTGTCACTTTGCGTATTGACAAGATAGGCGAGTCCCTTCTGAATCGACTTCTGCGCACCACGAGTCACGATATCTTCGGCCCGCGCGGAGGATGCAGCGAATGTCCCCAAACCGATACAAACAAGAAGAAACTGTTTCCACAAAGCCATGCGACTACTCCCCCCGACCCACTTCTTCGGGAATTGGAAAACTGGATATTTCAGCCTCGAGATCTCCCAGAAACTGCTTGATCACCCAACTCAAAGATTCACCCAGCGAACTCACGGCGGGCCGCTTCCCGTTGGAGTATCCAGCAATCGTCTTGGCAACGGTATGGTCATACTCGCGATGGAAATACAGGCTTTTGCCTTTCCGGTCCCAAATAGAGACGACTAGAGCCACTCGCCCGCTTACAGAAGTGTCACGCCAGGGGAGAAAGAGGTTCCAGTACCCACCGTGCCAGACCCCCTGAAAGTGAAGAAGTGAAAGCTCCAAAAGAAAATCGTGACTACCGGCTGGCTGAAGCGATGTATTGAAAATGCGACTTTCGTGCATTTCACGCTGAACGATTCGTATCAAGGACATAGCAAGAGGCTCACGCCAGGAGTCGTCTAGGATAAATTGACTTCCCAGATTCAAACGACTCTTTTCCTCGAGCGACCTCAGGTCTTCGTGAAAAAGGACCCGTACCGTTCCAGGATTACTCGAGCGCGCATAGTGATCAACACTGGGATAAAGCTTGGAGTCCGATACCAGGTCGTACTGGGTGCGGGTGCACCCTGAAAACAAGGCCGTCGCGCAGAGCCCAAGGGCCAAACTCAAAACCGTTCGATAGAACTTACTTGCCACCATAGGCGTGAACATCCTTTCCGCGACCCAGAATCATGACACCATCCCGAAATGTTACCGAACTGGTCCGATGTCGGACCCGATTCTTTATCTTTATGTAATCGTATCGTTTACCGGTATTTTTCTGAATAACGAAAATCCGAGTGAAGAAATGTTCATTTTCCGGCATCAATTGGTCCACGATCACCACAACCTTGTTTTTCAAAGGAAAAATCCGAACCACAGAGGATCCCATACTCGAATCTTCTGAAAATTCACTTTTCCACCGGATTTCATCCTTTTCCAAATCGTACGCTACCATCATTTTTTCGCCGTCTTCACGGGTGATATAGAAAAGGTCTTTCCCACTTACCACCAACGACCTGGGGTCTGCGGGCGGGACGTCAATCGAATCCTTCGCTTTACCGGAGTCCAGATCAAACCGTCGAATCCGGCCCCCTCGAGCCTCCTGAACCACGACCTGGTTTCCGGCGACCGAGATCGGCATGCCACTCAGCCTTCGAGTCGACGACTTCCAAAGCACCCGATCCCCACGAATGTCATAGCACCAGATCGATTCGGGAGAACCCGTAACGATCAATCGCTTACTTGAGGAGAGGGCTGGCGGAACGAACAGATAGTGAGATGGGATGAGCAGCGGAGACCGCGTGGCACCCGTGACCAGATTGAAAAAAAGATGTTTTCCCGGCGCGCCTCGCAGGGATACAACAATTTCCGTGTCCGAAAAAATCGGCGTTGGACTCGGCAGCCCCGGAATGGATTCGCTCCACACCACGACCCCGGACGCTCCGTCAACCAGATGAAGATCCTCTTTCCTCTGACGACCCGCGCGGGAAGCGATCACCGCGATCAATCCATCATCAGAACAAAACCCACGAATGGACCCTTGAAAAGGGAGTGTCCAGAACCGATGCCCCGTTTGTGGGTTGAAACATTGAACTTGATACGCAGTCCGAACCACGAGACGGTTCCGCGCCCAGACGGCCTGCCGAATTCGAGTTCCTACCCGAACCTTCCAGACAACCTTCCCTGTTCTGGCAACACGACATTCCAACTCGCCAGCCATGTCAAGATAGACCTTGTCCAAAACCTCATCCGGTCCGTTGAACGGCAAATCCAAGACCTGCACCCCTTGAGGAGCATTGTCTGTCGCTTTCCATCGTGATGATTCCCCTTGCCTCGGGCGAAGAGTCAAATGCCGAGAGAGTTCTACATCCGAGTCACTGCCCAGATACTCGTCTCTCTTCAGCGACTTCTCGACAAGCGGTTTCACTTGGGTTCGAACCCCTTCGACCACCACTGTGCGTTCACCGTGAAGGTCTCCGAGAGACAACCAGGTCTTTCGGGCTGACTCCCACCACTCTAACTTTTCGTAATTTCTTGCCAGACGACAATAGACCTCAGCTTCCTTTTCCGGCTGTTTCGCTGAACGAAGATAATTCCGCCAGATTGCGGCCGCCTCGACCCGCCGATCCTCTACGACCAGAATCCGCGCCAACTCGAGAGTACACTCGGGAATCACCTCGCTATTCGGATAAAGCGCCAACAAACGACGAAGTTCCCGACCAGAACCACCCTGTTTCGCTTCAGCAAATAGCCGCCTGGCTAAACGCTCTTGCGAGGAATAGATGATCCGACCATGCTCCTCGATAAGTCGCGAAATTTCCAGGTACGCGACCTCTCGACCCGGCCGAGAAGCTTGGCGAACTCCGGAGGTCTGTTCCTCGGGAAAACGATGGAGAATCGATTGATACGCGTGAACCGCTTGAGCCCATTCGAGTCGAGCCTCCTCGTATCTGGCCCTCTGAAGGAGGGTTTCCAAGCCCACAGAAATACGGCGACCCTCAAGGAGTAGCCGATGGTCTCCAAATGTCTGTATCAAAACATTTTGAACCCGAAACAGTTCTTCTGTGCTTGCAAGTTTCTCGAACAGCTCCGCCTCACCCAGCAGGAGTCGAATCTTCTGCTCAGGCGTGGTCGCGTATTTTCGAGCCGATTGATACCAACGCTTTCCCTCTTCCGGACGCTCCGAGACGGAACCTCTTGCCAGCAAGAGATAGATCGAAAACAGGGAGTCACGAGCTTTCGCCCGAATATCTCCATCTGGCATCGCGTCTTCAGCCGTAGACAATCGATGAGCTTGAATAAAACACCCCAGGGCTTCTTCGTATTGCTTTCTCTTCAAATACATTCCACCCAGCCGTAGATGCAGATTCGGATCATCAGGATGCTTCTGGATCGAAGCCTGAAGAAGTTGGAGTGTTTTCTTCATGTCGAAATAGACCGTGATCTGTTTTCGAGAAACCGAAATCAGAGCACCATCCACAACAAGAAGATTTCCTCCGGGACTTTCTTCATTTCCCCGAACTGACCGAAGAGATTGTCGAGCCAGCAACCGTCCGGTCGTCAGATCAAAACGATAAAGAGCTCGGTCCGTTGGGATGTACACGCTATTTCCAGCGACCGCCCCTTGACCATAAACCTTCTCTCCTCCCGCAAACCCCTTCTCCCAAAGAGATGACCCCTGACCGAGAGTCAAGCTGCTCAAGTCTTGACCAGCCAAGATCACCTGTTTACGGCCAGCCCAAACAAGGTATTTCGATCCGCTGCGAAATCGACTCCACAACGTTTTGCCGGTCGTGGCAGAAAGGCAGTAGAACCGATTGCTATCCAGTGGAGCCACCAGAAGGCGATCCTCCACCAAAATAGGTGGACAGTTCGCCCAAGCGGGCGGACGTTCACGGACTTGACTGGTCGTGGTCGCCATCACCGGCAGACGATCGTAGCGAGTCAACCACAGCAAATCTCCAGTTGCCGCCTCGATGGCCACGATGGCCCCAAGACCCGTCACCGCATAGAGCACCCCACGATCTGAAGCCAATATCGTGCCCGGCAACTCCTTCACTGGCCGTCCAAACATATTCAGTTCTTGCTGACCGCTACAGAGGCGACGTCGCCAGCGCAAAGATCCGCTGTGAACATCGATCGCCAGAAGATAACACTTGAGCATCCCCTCGAAATAATTTCCGATCACGAAAAGAGTCTCACCGAGAACAATCGGAGGCGAAGAGATCCAGACCTTATTCAAAAACGCCTCGGGGTCGCGCGAAGGATCCCCAAGTATCCAGGCCACCTTTCCCGAACGTGCGTCGATTTTCAACAGTTTGCGCTCAGGGATCGGCACCTGTATATCGTACCAATGCCACTTTTCTTCCGGCTGATCGTTGGGACCTTCGAGATTGGCGTAAAGAAAGCCTCGATCGTAGGTTAATCCATAAATAACATGCGGACGCTGCTGGGTTTCGATGTCATCCACCAACCCCTCGAAAAGCTGTCGAGATTCTCCGCTGTAAAGATCGAAGGCGTAAAGCCCCACCCCGTTGGAAAGGAAGACCTCCCCACCCGCCACCACGACATGGTAGGGGCTATACCGATACTCTTTCTGGGCCAGCCTTCCCGAAACTCTCTTCTCACCCAATCGATTCTCGGTCGGTATCCGGGCAAACCAGGACTGGGGCACCAGTGGGATTGCCTGGGTTGCTGCCAGATCGTGCCGAACGTTGCCACCCCAGATTGGCCAGAAATCCACTTCACCTTGCTTTCCCCGACGGGAGCGTACCTGAGCCAGAAAACGGGCTACATGAAGAGTCAGGTCGACAGGCTTACCCGCAACTTCAATCCTCGCCTTCCGGTGCAATTCGTGAACCTGATCGAGCAGATCGCCTAGTCCCTGTACATCCTTCATTCCGGCCAGAACAAACGCCTTCTTCCCCAACATCCGAGCCGCCGCGAGATTCTCTGCGGGCAACCACCGAAGAGCCTGGTCCAGATGAAATAGAGAGCGAGAAAAATCGCCTTTTTCGAGCGCGATGTCAGCCAACCGCTCACCTAGGCGTGGAGCCTGAGTAGCCAACGGATACCGATGAACCGCATCCGCGATCGCCTCGACACTGGAGCTAGGGTCCTTTTCTATATCCAGAAGAAAGGGATCAAATCGTTTCCGGTAAACAGAGAGCCCCTCCTCGGGAAGTCGAGAGATGAGGCGCAGGCATTCCTCTCGAACACCACAAAAGGTCGCCTCCTCCACCTGATGAACCCGATCCCCATATTGCTGTATCAAATCCTGAAGTATGAGAACAGCCGCATCGTAATCTTCACTTCTGATTTTTTCTCGTGCCCGTGACAACAACAAATCCGCCTGATCCGAAACGGGAATAATGACCGCTTCGAAGTCATTTTGAGCTCCGAGTGGGGAAATAGGCCCCAGAAGCATCCAGAGCAAACAGGCGGTCATTGTCGAATGCAGTCGATTCATAGGCTCTGCATAGTATACGGCTCTGAATGGGTTGGCGTTAGCGACCAATCCCGATTTAAAGGATTGAAATCACCTCGAGACCCTCTTATATGCGATCGAGATTTCAGGTCAGCCGATTCAGTTTCCTCACCACCCATTCTGTGAGCAGGAGTAACACTAAAGCGGCATAGAGTCGACCATCGTGCCAGAGATTGTTCTCGTTCACATCGATCACTTTTTTCTGTTGACGAGCTCTAGGTCGAATCGTTTCCGGAACTCGGTCCAGATCATAAGAAGGAAAGTATCGGCCCCCGGTGGTTTCGGCCATACGCTGAAGCTGCCTACGATCCTGAAAAGGATGTTCCCGTTCCCGAGCGCTGGGCTTGACCGTAAAAACGGCCTGCGCCTTTTCGGTTTCATTGGACCCGGAAGCTCCTTCCGCATGCAAGACGAGACGATATTCGCCCACCCGGTGAACCTGTAAAACCCCGGCGTAAACTCCTGGGCGATCGGACTGCTCCAGAGGAAGCTGGAGCGGTTTTCCTTCCGTTTCCTGCCGTTTTCCAGACCCATCCCATCGGGTAATCGTATAGTGCACTTGCACGGACTTATCGGTCGAAGGCTCATAGTTCTCGTCCACAACGGTCGCCCTCAGGGGAACCCGATCACCCAGGTAGTAGATGGTCTTGTCCGTTTCGAGACGAAAACGATTCGAACCCGGCTGAAGTCGCCCCTTGGCAGCATAAAAAATCGCCTGCTTCCAGAATCTCCAGAAAAACCGATCCCCATGAAGGTATCGCCATCTCCAGGTTGAATCCAGGCCGACAAGAACCGTTCTACCCCGACCGTATCGCTGAAGAGAAACCAACGGCATAGGAACCGACTCCCCCTTTCGGTTGGTGTAAACCGCATCCGGATGGGCGAGAAGGACCTGAGCTCCTGGCTTGAGTTTTCGAGTTCTCAGGAACCAAAAAAGCCCAGGAAGCCCGTACTCACGATCCGACCATAGCGCGTGGTTCTTGTCAGAATCATCTTCGAGCCGAGTAATCGAGTGCTCTTTACCCAGCGGAGTCAGAGTCGGATGAAAGACCTGCTCATAACTTTCCAGTTCAGCTGCTCGGTCGTCGAACACGACAGGAAGGATTTTCTCGATCGGAGTCCCTTTGAAATGAGTCGCCGAATCCACTCCCGCCGAAAAAATAAATCCACCCCCGATACGCCCCGACCCGACAAAACCCTGAACCTCCTTCAGAATTTTTTCGGCCTGAGGCCCCAGTTCCCCTGGATTGAAATCCGAAAACAAAATGACATGAAAATCGTAGAGGGTTTTTCGATCCAGCGGGAAGTTATCCATAGAGGGCGCATCGGCGCTGCGATCCTGAGGAAAACCGGGATCGGCGGAAAGAAGAAGGGTATTCACCTTCATCGTCGGTTCTCGAATCAATGCATTTTTTAGATAACGAAATTCCCAACTAGGACGACCCGCGACATAAAGAACACGTATCTTCTCTTCCACCACGCGAATTCGATGAAAACGCACATTATTGGCCTGATCTCGTTCTCCGGCCTGGGTAGGAATAACGATTTTGAGATCGTAAACACCCGCCTGATTAAAGCGATGAGACAGATCTATCCGTTCGTTGACTCCGGGTTTTTCAAGTCGTACCTCTTTCTGGGTCAACAAACTTCCATCCCGGCGGATCTCTACCGTCACCGAAACCCCGTCCGGAAATCCTTTCTGGCCCAACTGGACCCGAAACGGCGCCAGATTGCCCTTGAAGACCACATTTTCAGCATCGAGGTTTGCGATGAAAACATCTCGGGGCTCCACGGGACTTCCAAAGCCGACGGTATAGAGAGGAACCCCTTGATCCGCGGCCGCTCGAGCGGCCTGAAGAGGACGCAATTCCCCTCCAGTATTCTGACCGTCGGTCAGAAGCACCACCCCCGCAATGGAATGCTTGCTGTTGGACCGTATCGCCGCAGCAACCGCATCTCCAATCGCTGTCGTCCCCGCCCCCTCACCTTCGGATTCGTAAGCCCCCTCGGTAACCTTTCGAACAAGATCTTGAGCAAAAACATATTCGACGACCTTGTGCTCTTCTTTGAGTTTTTCGAGAAACCCGATTTTTTCATTTTCCAGAAGGGTATTGAGCAGATCCAAGCGTTTTTCGAAGGGCGCCCCAAACTCTTCTAAGTCGAAGGGAACTCCGCGTACTCGCAAATCCGAGAGAACTTCTTCAACATCCTCTTCGGTATTGACCTCTTCCCTCAAATCCGAGTCCACTTTGCCCAGCAAAGCCGCTACCTTGAAAAGAGTTACCCGATCGGGAGGGTCCTCGAGGTCGGACATCGAGAGACTCGTATCGGTAAGCAACAACACGTGAGATGGTGATTTCAAGGTTTCGTACTGAACCTCGACATCAACCGGTTCAAACAAGATGAGTAGCACCAGCACCAAAATAGCCAGACGACACAGCCCCAAAAACCAGCGAGCCGGAATGGATAAATTGCTGGTTTCCCTCTGGTACACATAGACCACGAACCCCAATACCGCGGGCCCGATCAAGAGCACGACAACCCACAGAGCGGGCATCTGCTTCCAGATAATTTCCCCCAGGGGCCAGGAAAAAAGGAGGGAACCGATCATCGGTGTTTGGCTCCAAAAAGGAGGGCTAGTTGACTTTCCACAAATAGCAACCCCAAGGTGGCCAGGAACAACCACCACCAAAGGCGACTTTCTTCCGGTGGTGCGGAAAAATCACCCGACTCTTTTGTCTTTCCAAAAGGAACCCCCGGGTAGGTTTCCTGGAGCTCCTCGGGCGAGATTCGCAACAGATCACTCTCCTTGCGATCCAGATTGACCGCCACAAAATCCTGACGAGAGACCAACTCATCATCGCCACCTTCTCCGGTGCGTCGAACCGACTCGAATTCGATTCGGGACACACCCGCTGTTTTCGTCTCCGTCACCGAGAGCTGAGTTTCTTCGGATACCGCGTCGTAATCAAATGGAATCCGGCGCGTCATGCGCAAGCGAGGTAGCCCCCTCCTGCTTCCCTCTGTTTCGACCTCGTAAAATCGCGGGGCCTCTCGAGTGAAAAACGGATACCGTCCACGAAAGCGTTCGCCCACGGACACATTACTACTCCCTGCGGTCCTGTGGGAAAGATAGAGAACCGTTTCATGAATCCACGGAACCCAGATCACCGAACTGGAAAGGAAACTCCAGTGGCGATCAGCGGAAGTGGCAACCACCACGACCTTCCCTCGTCCGTAGGAGTGCTCCAAAATCGCGGGACTCCTGGCCGCGTCGGTGAAGCGAGCCAGAATCCGGGAGCCCTTGACCCGCCGCTCCATGTCAAATCGATGATAATTCAACGTCTGAGTCTGCGTAAAAAGCCCCTGCAGTCGTTCATTGTCCTTGAAATAATCAAAAATCGGGTGGGAGTAAGCATCCTCTTCGATCTCCAGATGCAACCCCGACTCTTCCACGAGATCCACTCCCTGGCGCGCTGGACCCTCGAGAGGAGCTGGCAAAAACGCATCGTCACTACTTCCAAAGAGTCGGTGATTGTAGCTGGACTTACGAACCAGATCCCCGAGAAACAGCAAGACGCTTCCACCCCTACGCACCAGAGTACGAAGACTTTCGGCCTCTTCTTCGGACCACTGGCCCACATTGGCGAGCACCACCACATCCATTCGCAGCAGTTTCTCCAGCGGCGGAAGCGAAGGAACCACTTCGGGTCGGATGACCCAGTCATCGGGAGTCTCTTCCCGGCGAAATGGAGACAGCGCCATGCGCAAATGAAACACCTCGGACTCCACCATGCGTTCACCCGGATCCCCATCCACTAGCAAAACTCGAATCCGATTCCGGCTCTCGAAAGCGTAAAACCTTCGGTCATCCACCTGAAGGACATCGTTGCGCCTACTTTGCACACCTTTGGCCTCCATCATAATGGCGACATAATGCTTGCCGGATTCCTGAAACGTGAAATCAAAAGAGATATCCTTTTCGGCTCCAGGGCCCACCTCGATGCTGTCTCGAAAATCCTTTTTCTCACCATCTACCAGAAAATCAACCGCGACCCCCGACACCACCTCTTCCCCATAATTCTTGATTGTGGCAACGAATCGAGTCTTGAGCCCTCCGCCCACTGCTTTCGCTGCGGCGGATAAACCAACCACGGAAAGATTGCCGGGACGAGGCGAGGACGGATCGATTCCGATTACATCGAAACGCTGACTTTCTCGCGCCACCTGTTGCAACATCTTGTGAAATTCTGATCCCTCTTTTCCCGCTCCCAACCAAGCCTGCTGCTGCAGATCTGTGAGAAAAACGATCGTTTTTCCGGGATGCAAACTCCCTTTGCCCTCCGGGTTCCGATCTTCCTCGAGAAGCGAATGAATCTTGGCCAAAAAATAGGAAAGATTTCCGGAATCGTCGGACACTTTCACGGCTTCCACGGCCGCCAGAGCCGCCTCGAAGTCGGTGGAAAATCGGATCCCTTCGACAATCTGCCCACCGAACGACGCGGAGAGCACGGTGACCGTATCACCTCGCTCCCGCTGCAATTGACCGATACGATCAAGAGCGCTCTTCTTGGCCATGTCCAAAATAGTTCCTTGACCTCCAGAATGAGCGGCCCCCATGCTGAAAGAATCGTCCAACGCCAGGATCAGATGCACCGGACGATCTTCCGAGGCGATACTTTCCTCAAAAACGGAAGTGCCCAAAAACATCTTGGCAAAACCGAGCGCGAGAAGAGCCAGGATCATCATTCGAACCAGCATCAGCAGGAGATGTTCGAGCAACAACCGAGACCGGGTCTTTTTCAGAGCGCGCAGGAGAAACTCCATCGCGGCCCACGGCACACGACGAAATCGACGACGAAAAATCAGATGGATCAGCACCGGCAAGCTGACCGCGGCCAACCCCCACAGGAATCCCGCTGCCCCGAAACTCAACGCTCACCTCTTGCTGCAGTTCGATCGAGTTTCATCGAGCTCTCTGCGCTCCAGCCCGCGAGGCCAGATAAGTCGAGAGCGCCACATCCAGAAGTTCGTCGGTCTGAATCCGAACATAGTCGGTTCTCTGGCGAAGACACCCCGCCTTGAGATCTCGCAAAAACCCGTTCATTTCCTGGAGATAACCGCTCCGCAACGCTTTGGGGTTAACGAGAAGATCTTCGTACTCTTCCATTCCCTCGAACATGGTCATCCTCTGAAACGGAAAGCTGACCTCGTAGGGATCTAAAATTTGCATGCAAATAACATCGTGCTGCTTGTGCCGGAAATGAGAAAGCCCCGTAAGGACCCGATCCGGATCATCAAAAAAATCGCTGATG
This sequence comes from Planctomycetota bacterium, assembly GCA_030748635.1. GTDB lineage: Bacteria > Planctomycetota > JACQVV01 > JACQVV01 > JASMLP01 > JASMLP01. The sequence goes on along the minus strand of JASMLP010000082.1, from coordinate 11,753 downwards.
ACAATGATCACACCCCGACTGGAGATCCGGTCCGCGACATCATGAAAAATACGCTCCATGTTCGTCTTTTCGACCGGACTAGTTTGCATGATTTCCGACAGCAAAACACCAAGGTGATTCGGGCTACTCGATGCGCGAAAAAACTTACGCACTTGGTCGTCAAATAGAGCCAACCCCACAGCGTCCTGTTGAGTCAAAACAAGTCGCATCAAACTTGCGGCCACATAGGTGGCATACTCGAACTTGCTCACCGGCCCATTGCCATAACTCATCGACTGAGACATATCGAGAAGGATGTACGCGACGAGATTCGTCTCCTCCTCATACTGCTTGATGTAGTAACGGTCACTTCGCCCGAAAACTTTCCAGTCCATGTGACGAATATCATCACCGGGAACATATTCCCGATGTTGAGCGAACTCGACCGAAAATCCCTGATACGGACTGCGATGAAGACCGCTTATAAAACCCTCTACGATCAGACGAGCCTTGAGCTCGAGACCACTCAGCTTGTTGAGAGTATCCGGATCCAGATATCGAGTGTAATCTTCGGCCATCGCCCTTACTCGACCGGACTGGCCCCGAGCACCTTCGATAAACGAGCATCCTCGAACGTTGTGGACTCATTGGCCGGAATGGTTTCGATCAGTTTGTCGATGATCTTGTCGCTGGTGATTCCAGCCGCTTCCGCGCTGAAGTTGGTAATAATCCGATGTCGCAACACCGGGTGAGCGACCGCCCGAATATCCTCACAACTGACATAGTACCGACCGTGCAAAACAGCCCGGGCCTTGGCCCCGAGAATGAGATACTGACACGCGCGAGGCCCAGCCCCCCAACTCACCCATTCCTTGATGAAATCGGGAACATCCGCCTGCTGAACCCGAGTCCGACGAGCAAAACTCATCGCGTAATGAACCGCGTCATCGGAAATGGGGACTCTGCGAACGATCCTTTGCAGATTGATAATCTCCTCTCCGGAAAGAACGGAGGAAAGATCCGCCTCCAGATCCGCGGTGGTTCGCTTCATGATCTGGAGTTCCTCCTCCTCATCTGGATAGTCCACCAGGATATTGAACATGAATCGATCGAGCTGCGCCTCCGGAAGGGGGTAGGTCCCTTCCTGTTCAATCGGGTTTTGGGTCGCCAGAACGAAAAAAGGAGGCTCCAAGACATGCTTGGTTCCACCCGCGGTCACCTGATGTTCCTGCATCGCTTCGAGCAACGCGGCCTGGGTCTTGGGTGGAGTCCGGTTGATCTCATCAGCCAGCACCACATTGGCAAAAATAGGACCCTTCAGAAATTTGAAATCTCGGGTCCCGGTCGTCTTATCTTCCTGGATGACCTCGGTTCCGGTGATATCGCTAGGCATGAGGTCCGGCGTGAACTGGATCCTCGAAAAAGAGAGCGACATGGCCTTGGACAAGGTGCTGATGAGCAGCGTCTTGGCCAAACCCGGCACACCGACCAACAGGCAGTGGCCCCGGGAAAATATCGAGATCAGGAGTTCATCGATCACTCTTTCCTGACCCACAATCACTTTCTGGATCTCCCGACGTAACTGCTCGTATCCGTCCTTGAGTCGCCGAACGGATTCAATATCTTCTTCAACAATCGGCTGCGATGCGGGCAACTGTCCTTCGCTCATCAAACGGAACTCCTCGCCTGGAGGCTGGTTATGAAGTCGTAGAAAAAAGTCCTTTTCAGGGCTGTTTCATCCGGTATCCCTCAACCTTCATTCGATTGGTGGAAATCAGAAGGCTGGTCTCGAATTTCGAACGCTCCAGAACGACTTCTTTCTTGCAAAGACATTTCAAGGGATCTTTTCCGAATGAATACCGTTCCAGGGGATGAGAAATACCGCAGTCGGAACAACGATAAGGTGAGAGCACTCGAACTACTAGCACATTCCCGAAAAAACGTCCACTAGGAGCCTCATGCTGTCCCAGAATCTTGCCGTGTTCGCGATCGATACGCAAGAGCACGGATCGAGCATCCTCCCGCCGCTGGATCGGAACCAGAATTTCAGGTCCCGCAATCGCACCCCGGGCAAAGGCCTTCCCTCGGTCGAGAGGAACCGTTCTCCACACGGTCGGAGTCGAGACAGACGCCGGTGGCAAGGTTTCAAAAACGGAATAAAAGGCCTGCACGGTCCCTCCGGTCAGCAAAAAGCGACCGCCCGGAAGAACCCCAAGAATCGCCTTGTGTTCCCGATTGGGAACCCGGTCCGGAACCCGGAAATTGAGCGCCCCATCCATGGTCCGGAACAAAAACATCTGATCCGCATCCGAGGGAGCAATATAGAGATGCCCACCCCGAACCAGCGGGGGCCCGTTGATCCAACGTCGACGAGCAAAGTTCGTGGTCACCTGGATAGGCTTGAGATTCCGCAACCGACTGGCGCTGGACTCATACCGAGCCACCCAGATGATTTCGCCGGTCTCCGACCGAATCGCCGCAATGGCTCCCAGATTCGTACCGCAATACAGCACCCCGGCGGACTGCGCCAGCGGCGCGACTAACGTAGGCATGAGTTGGCTGTGACGACGTCTCCGCGAGTTTCCTTCGGTTCGTGAACAGAGAAACCGCTTCCAGACGAGATCCCCGGTACGCAGATCAAAGGCAAAAACCCAGGCCTGGGTTTCTCCAGTTGCGCAGGTTCCCGCGATATAGAGATGGCGTTCATCCAGCACCGCAGGCCCGACAAAATAGGTCTGATTGATGATCGGATCCGTCTCACCGACTAGACGAGGACGACTCCATACCGAATCGCCAGACTGAGCGTTGAAAACCGAAATCCGTGAAGTCGGGATTCTGGCGTTATTCCGAGTGGATCCGACATCGCTGAACTGATCAAAAACACACGCCAGATAATCGCCCTGAACCGCGGGGCAGAAAATGGGCTGCTGGGTACTCTGAATCCGGGTAAAAATCCGACGACCCGCCCTCATCCTTTTCGAAGCGCTATCAACTTGCTTCCAGAGAAATTCTCCATTCAGCGCTTTGATTGCCATGACTCCGCCCTGGCCCTGGACATAAATAATCCCGCTCTGAACCACCGGAAAAATCGGCTCGAAATCCCCTCGGTCCTCCCGACGCTGGTAAGGAGTCCATTGAATGTTTTTTTCCAGGTGGTATCGAATATCGATTCCACGCCACGCCGATTCAAGGCGGCCCTCACCCAGTCCCGGCATCACTCCACAACGCCCCCCATCATAACTCGACCATCCCAGAACACCCTTCGATTCATCCGAGGACCTCTGTTTCAAAAGTTCCTGCAGGTACGGACCGATCTCCCTTCTGGAGCCCCCAATTCGGACCGTGCGCTTTGACCGAGCCTCATCAGCGATCACCTGACGACACTGCCGGTCCAGTCGGCGAGAACGACTCCCGCGCGACAACCCGTAGGCTCTCCGGGCCAGCAATTGATCCGCATCGATCCCCGAAGGCGCAGGCCCATGAAGCCTCTCTAATCGATCAAGAATCCTCACCGACCGATCAAATTCCCCCCGCTCCAAGAAGTAACGAGCGATCTCGTTCAGAGCCCAGGGCCCGGAAGTAGACAGAGGGTAGGTCTCGACCAGTTTCCAAAGAGACTCGATGTTACCTGTTAATCGATAATCCTTTTCGAGAACTCGAGCCGAGGCATCGTACATCTTCCGGTAAATTTTCCGTCCATTCTCGGGGAGCAAAGCGAGATGGAACTGCGCATACTCTCGGGCCGAAACATAAACACTCGCTCCCTCGGAACTTTCAAGCTCTTTCAGAAGGGCCAGCGCTCCCCCACCTTCGAGACGTTTTTCCTGGGATTCCCAGAGGTCGACCAACGCCTTCAATTCTCCTGGAGTCCGTAACGTTTTGGGGAATTTTTTCAGAATCGCTGGCACATAGCGCCCCTCGGGAACCGACTCGGTGATGTCAATCCCCAGTCGCTTCTGCTCGAGAAAGAAGCGAACCATCCTCACCTGTTTCCGAATCACAAAGAAGGGGTCGATGGACCGATAATCGATGCGTTCGATCGATCCGTACGCCCCCAACCAGATCGGACGAAGCGCTTTATCCTGATTTTCCCTGGTCACGATCTTGTCATCGATTTGTCGCTCGATGACCTCCTGGAGCACCTGACAGACCTGCGCCCAGTCCTCTCGAAAATGAGCCAACAGAGCCTGGTCTAGGTAGGCATCCACACGTTTGCTATGAGGGACGAAGAGATCTTCGGCCTCCGAGGTCATCGAGACCACCATCCCGCTTAGCAGCCATGCCAACAACACTCTCCATCCGAAGCTCTGCCGAGGCGACCTACGAAAACATCGGCAAGGCGACAGCTGAGCCATCGATTCCTCTATGAGAAGCGGGATGAAGAAAGGGGAGCCTCGCGTTCAACCTGACCGACACCGATCGCCAAAGCCGACTGACCGCGAGAAAGATCAGTTTACGACCTCCGCCAAGAAAGTGTCAACCGAACGAACCAACATGTCGCGAAGATCCACTCGATCGACCCAGATTCGTTTCCGCCAATCGCCAAGCGATCCGGGTAGCCATCGCCATGATCGTGATCTGAGGATTGACAGCCACCGAGGTCGGCACCACCGACCCATCGGCGATATAGAGCCCTTCGAGGCCGTGCACCTGTCCCCAAGGACCCACGACTGACTGTTTGGGTTCGATGCCCATCCGACAGGTGCCCAGGGGATGTTGCGCCCCACACTCGATCCGGGAGGCCTGGATCTTATCGGGATCGATCCGATCCAGTTGATCGGGGCGGGTCATGATCGCAGGGTCGGGCATCGGAAGATAAATTTCGCGGGCCCCCGCCTCGAACCAGAGCTCACCCACCAGGCGAAGTGCTCGCAAAAACTTGGCCTTGTCCTGGGGAAGCATCCGGTAGGTCACCAGCGGATTCCAACCGAAACCGGGACGGACCCGGCCCGTGCTGACATCGCTGATCATGCCGCCAAACGCGCCGATATGCCTGACCCGCTCCGCATCCTGACGCGCCTGAACTCCGAACCCCCCCATGGTTCCCAGGACAATCGATGGAGAAGGATAGATATTGATCAGCTGAATCCCTTCGGGACGAAACTCCTCGATCGCGTAGCTCTGAAAAGAACCCTTCCAGGGATCGATCGGGTCATCGAACCGAGCGTAAACCCGAGCGGACGGATGAACGGTCAGATTTCTTCCCACCTGCCCCGACTTCCGGGCCAGTCGGTTCTTCATCAGGACCAGAGGTGTATGAATACTTCCCGCTGCCAGGACCACGATTTCCGAACGAACCCGAAGATGATGAAGGCCGATCCCGGTACGTCGATCGATGACCCGGGCCCGAACCCCAAGAATTCGGTTTCCCTTTCGGATTATTTTTTCGGCTCGACAGTCGGAATAGATCCGGGTCCCGAAAGACTGGGCCGACTCGAGATAGGTCACCAACACACTGCGCTTCGCGTCGTGAGGGCACCCGAAAAGACAGCGACAGCAGGCATCACAATCGACCACATTTCGATCCAGCGCTCGGCCCGACCACCCCTTACGAAGAGCCGCGGCCTGTAAGCGTCGAACCCCCTCATTGTGAAGATGCTCAGGCACTCGACCGACCTGAAGCTCGCTTTCGACCCGATCAAAAGCTCGGTCCATCGCCTCGAGAGTCAATTCGGAGATTCCCAGGCGATCTCTCCAGTCAACCAGAACTCGTTCGGGTGTACGCCAGCAAACCCCGCCGTTGACCAACGAACTGCCTCCGACACATTTGCCGACCAGCAGATAGATGTTCGGGGTATCTCCGATCCCTAGAGCGGGAAGAGCTCCATTTTCCCGGTAGAGAATATTCATCGATTTCGAGGGCCGCCAGGTACCGTAGTCTTCCCGGGTGTAATGACCTCCTTCCTCGAGAACCACCACACTGTGTCCCGCTTCGGACAGTTCACGAGCGACCACCGATCCTCCGCACCCCGAGCCGATCACACAAACATCGGCTTGGATCTCTTCATTTCGGGTCACCTGATCGCCGGAAATGATCATTCCGGCCCTTCCCACCCCGAACGATGCTCTCCCTTGCCGTGATAGACCGCTCCCACCTCGGCGAGAACCTCCGGCCTTTCCCAGTAAAGCAGGCAGAGAGCCACCTTCAAAATGTGAAAGATCGACTGCACAATCACGGATCGGCTCGACTCCATCGCATGCAAAACCCGATCCTGCTCACTGGCGCAAAGCGAGGTAAAACGCCCCGGTTTCCGACGAACGACATAAGGCCAGAACTGGATCAGATCGAACATCAAACCGAGCCCCACTCGATTCATCCAGGGCATACGAACCATGTAACGACTCATCTCTTCCCCCAGATCCATCTTTCCCGCGTGGTGCGCGCTCCCGATCCCCACGGGAAAAAGCCGACAAGCGAACGCTTGAACCACACGACGACGCACCGGCGAAAACGCCTGAAGGATCTGATCCGGGTCGAGAAGTCTTCGCCGTCGGTTTCGAAGAGCCAGTCCGATCCCTCCCACCACCCAGGCCGAAAGACCCAGCGTTCCCAGGAGCAAGAGGCGCATCAGTTCCGTGTGATCCCAAAGAGGACGAGCCGTTCCGGCCAAAAACTCTTCCCGGGTACCCACCACTTGATATCGATCCAGAACCGTTATCCCCACCCAGAAAAGAACGCCTAAACTCGAGAAGATCACGATCCCCAAGACCCAGGGAGAACGACGCCTTGCCCCAACCCCCACCACAAAACCCAGTGCGTAGGGAACAGCATAAAGAACCAGGCCCAGATACCCGAGAACCCAGACCGACCAGGAGGTCTCATCGGGCAAAAAATACATCGTCATCCAGGCAGGAGCTCGCTGGTAACAGAGAATCGCCAGGGCGTAGAACCCGCCGACAAAAAGCCATCCCCATCCGAAAGGGCCGGCCAGGCTCAAGGTAGGTGAGCGCCACTCCACATGAACCAGCATCAGGGCATACAGGACCCCAACCAGAAAAAGAGCGGGAGGGTCGATGACAAAGGTGGCGAAAATCAAGACGAGCGAATTCTAACTTCCCGCCCGAATCGATGCCACGAAGAAGCCGCGGGATGACCTCATCGCCACTCCTGCGTATGATCGTTCCCACCTCCAGCTTTTTCGTGACCCCTTTTATTCCGGATTCATTCATGCCTATCCAGTTTCCTGAGCGGAGCAAGGTCGCCCAGACACCCACCCCCATCCACCGACTGGAACGCTTCGAATCTCGACTCGAGGGACCTCAACTCTGGGTCAAGCGGGACGACCTGACCGGTTCGGCCATGTCGGGCAACAAGATACGCAAACTCGAATACCATCTCCCGGCAATTCGAAGCTCGGGCTCCGACACCCTCATTACCTGCGGCGGCATTCAATCCAACCATTGCCGCACCACCGCACTTCTCGCCGCTTCGGCCGGCCTGGATTGTCACCTCATTCTGCGAGGTGAGCCCCCCTATGTTCCTCGAGGCAACCTTTTCCTGGATCTTTTCTGTGGCGCCCAGATCCACTGGGTAACTCCGCAAGAGTATCGAAATGTCGATCCGGTCTTCGAGCGCATCGCCGCCAGCCTTCGGTCTCAGGGACGCGCCCCCTATCTCATCCCCGAGGGAGCCTCCGATGCGCTGGGGTCGTTCGGCTATCTGACCGCCTGCGAAGAGATCGCCCACCAAGCCCCGACCCCCACCTTCACCCATCTCATCCATGCCTGCGGTTCGGGGGGTACCGCAGCGGGCCTCGCCCTTGGACGGGCCCAGTTCAACCTCGATACAGAAATCATCTCGATTGCGGTCTGCGATGACCGTCCCACCTTCGAAGCCCGAATCGCCAGTATTCTGGACCGGTTCGAAGCCCAATTCGGTTCGCCCTCTGAACCGATCGTCATGCCCACCGTCCTGGACGACTATGTCGGAGAAGGCTACGGAATTTCCAGTGTGAGCCAACGGAATGAGATGGTTCGAATCGCCCGAACGGAAGGCATCGTCCTCGACCCCACCTACAGCGGCAAGGCGCTCTACGCGCTGGTCAAAGAGAGCCAGATGGGCCGTTTTGGCCCGGAATCCCGGGTTCTCTTCCTGCACACCGGTGGGATCTACGGTCTTCTCGCCCAGGCCGAAAGTTTCGCTCCCCACCTACTCTGAAGACACGAATCGGCGAATCAGACCGGCTCCGAAACCTTCTCTCCCGCAGAATTCTTGACGATTCGATCTTCACCCCAGTAAAGTACCCGCCTGTTCATTCACTACAGGAGCCTCACGACATGAGCCCCAGCACGTTGACCGGTGGCCACAAGGCCGGCTTGGCCCAGACCCTACGAGCCGATTCATGGTGGACAGGACCCGCCCTGACGGCAACCATTCTCCTCGGATTTATTACCTACTCTACCTGGGCCGCTTTCCAGGCAAATCACTACTGGGTCGATGGGGGCGCCGAAGGGTTCGGCGGATACCTTTCCCCCTTCTACTCCCCCGTTCTGCTCGTCGACACGCAGGCCGAAGGATCTGTCCCCGCCCACCATTCCTGGTTCGGAGAAAAACCCGACTGGTGGCCGAGTTCTCTTCCTTTTTCCCCCGCCTTTCTCATTTTGGCCTTTCCGGGAGCTTTCCGATTTACCTGCTACTACTATCGTAAAGCTTACTACCGCACCTTCACCGGAACCCCACCCGGCTGTTCCGTGGGAGCCGTTCCTCAGAAAAAATACAAGGGGGAAACCTCTTTCCTCATCTTCCAGAACCTCCACCGCTACGCGCTTTACTTTGCGATAGCTTTCATCTTCATCCTGTCCTGGGACGCTTTCCAGAGTTACTTCCGAGGAGGAAAGATCGGCATCGGGGTCGGAAGCGTGGTTCTCACCCTGAATGTGGTCTTCCTCAGCTGCTACACATTCGGCTGCCACTCCTACCGTCATCTGATCGGTGGCAAGATGAACCGATTTTCCGGTTGCGCCATCGTTCAGACCCGACATCGGGCCTGGCAAGGCTGCAGTTGGCTCAATACCCGACATATGCTCTTCGCCTGGGTCAGCCTATTCGGAGTCGCTCTCACCGATGTTTACGTTCGCCTCGTCTCGATGAATGTGATCAAAGACTTCAACACCTGGAACTGACGCGATCGACGCGGAACGGAATATCTAATTATGGTTGATGTATCTGAACTACAAACGGTCGAACACGACATTCTTGTCATCGGAGCCGGAGGCGCGGGTCTTCGCGCTGCGGTCGAATGCGCGCAAAGCGGGAAAAACACCGCCGTCATCTGCAAATCCCTCCTCGGCAAGGCCCACACCGTCATGGCTGAAGGAGGCATGGCCGCGGCTCTGGGCAATGTAGACGCTCGCGACAACTGGAAGGTTCACTTCCGCGACACCATGCGAGGAAGCAAATTCCTCTCGACCTGGCGAATGGCCGAACTACACGCCAAAAATGCCCCGGAGCGAGTCAACGAACTCGAAGAGTGGGGCGCGGTTTTCGACCGAACCCAGGACGGCCTGATCAACCAGCGCAACTTCGGAGGACACCGCTACCCCCGCCTGGCCCACGTCGGGGACCGCACCGGACTCGAGATGATTCGCACCCTGCAAGACTATGGCGTTCATCAGGGGATGGAAGTCTACATGGAATGCAAGGCGCTCGACTTGCTCCTCGATGCCGATGGACGCATCGCCGGAGTTCTTTGCCTGTGGCGAGATTCCGGGCGATTCCTCCTCGTGAAAACCCGAGCCGTGATTCTGGCCACCGGAGGAGGCGGACGATGCTGGCGAGTCACCTCCAACTCCTGGGAATACACCGGAGACGGCTACGACCTCGCCTATCAGGCCGGAGCCGAACTGATGGACATGGAATTCACCCAGTTCCACCCCACCGGAATGGTCTGGCCCCCGTCAGTTCGAGGCACTCTGGTCACCGAGGGAGTTCGGGGAGAAGGGGGAATCCTTCTCAACAATAAAAACGAACGATTCATGTTCAATTACATCCCTGATCGGTTCAAGTCGGAAACGGCCGATACCATCGAGGAAGCCGAAAAGTGGCTCCAGGGAGTCGATGGAGCCCGACGTCCTCCCGAACTACTCACCCGAGATGTCGTCGCCCGCGCCATCCTGGCCGAGGTCAAGGCTGGACGCGGTTCACCCCAGGGCGGCGCCTTTCTCGACATTGCCAATCGCAGAGACGCGGATTTCATCAAGAGGAAACTCCCCTCGATGTACCACCAATTCAGGGAACTCGCCGAGGTAGATATCACCCGCGAGGCGATGCAGGTGGGCCCCACCTTGCACTACTTCATGGGAGGTATTCGAGTCGACTCCGACAGTCAGCAAACCCGAGTACCGGGGCTGTTCGCATGCGGCGAATGCTCCGCCGGAATGCACGGCGCCAACCGTCTGGGAGGCAACTCGCTCTCCGACCTCCTGGTCTTTGGTCACCTCGCGGGACAGGGAGCGGTAACCTACACCAACGAAGATAGTGGCGCTCCCCCAGCCATCGATGACGAACAGGTCGTCCGTTGCATTCGCTTCGCGACAGATATTCTCAATCGGGAAGAGGGCACCAACCCCTACCTCCTCCACGATAAGATCCAGGACATCATGGGCGAACACGTCGGCATCGTGCGAACCGGAGAAGACCTGTCTCGAGGCGTTGACCTCCTCGAAAAACTTCAAGAAGATGTCCAGCAGGTCAAAGCTCATGGAGCCAGCCAATTCAATGCTGGCTGGCACGAAGCGCTCGACCTGAGACCGATGATGCTTACCTCCGAATCCGTGGCCCGAGCCGCTCTTCTCCGCGAAGAAAGTCGGGGGGCTCACACCCGACTCGACTTCGAGGGTGAACAGGAAAACTGGGGCCAGGTCAATATCGTCATCCGAAAGGGCGACGAAGGGATGGAGGTTGAAAAAATTAATCGTCCCGAACCTCCCGAGGCGCTGGCCTCGATCGCTTTCGCTTCAATCGAAGATCTCGAATCCGGAAAGGTCAACTCATGACCATGCGTACATTCCGCATCTGGCGTGGTGATGCCACAGGCGGGGAATTCAAAACTTACAAACAAGAAACAGGTGAGGGGATGGTCGTCCTGGACGTCATCCACCGCATCCAGGCCGAGCAGGCCAACGACATGGCGGTGCGCTGGAACTGCAAAGCCGGCAAATGTGGTTCCTGTTCGATGGAAATCAACGGAAAGCCCAAGCTCGCCTGCATGACCCGCATGAACCTCTACCACCCCGACGAAACCATCACCTGCCAGCCGGTCAAGACCTTTCCGATCCAGAAAGATCTTGCGAGCGATGTTTCCTGGAACTACGAACAGAACAAGAAGATCCAACCGTTCACACCCAAGCCGAGAGACCCCGACGGCAAATACCGGATGTCCCAGGCGGATGTCGACCGAGTTCAGGAATTTCGCAAGTGCATCGAATGCTTTCTGTGTCAGGACGTCTGCCACGTCTTGCGCGATCACGAACGTCACGACGCGTTTGTCGGCCCCCGATTCCTGATCCGACTCGCCAGCTTGGACATGCATCCCCTCGACACCGCCGACCGGATTCCCAAAATCAAAGAAGAGTACGGATCCGGATTCTGCAACATTACCCGTTGCTGCACCGAAGTGTGCCCCGAACATATCGGCATCACCGACAACGGCATCATTCCGCTCAAGGAACGCGTGGTGGACCGATTCTACGATCCGATCATGATGCTCAAACGAAAACTCTTCGGCGGCTGCTGAGGCGACAAATAGTTCGCCTCGGCCTGTAGGCCGAGGTCC
>JASMLP010000081.1 GCA_030748635.1 Planctomycetota bacterium | reverse complement strand
ACCATCAAGATTACGGTCTGGCCCACAAGGCTTTTCGTGTTTGCCATCGCTGCCTCTCTTCTTTTCTCCGGTTGCAAGAGTTCTTCACCGGATCGAAGTCGCGAGGTGGGCAGTCGAGCTGATGACAAGGACTTGGCGAAGCTCGAAATCGAAAATCGCAGACTCAAAGTTCAACTTCAGGCTGAGAATCAACGGCTTCGAGCGGAACTCGAAGCCAACAAGGCGAAGCCCGCTGAGGAGCCGGTCGCCGAAGCGAAGCCTGCGGAGGAACCGGTCGCCGAGGCGAAGCCCGCGGAGGAACCGGTAGCCGAGGCGAAGCCCGAAGACGAAGTCGAGCCGAAGCTGAGGACCCCAGTCGCCGAACTCGCAAAATTGGCTGGACGAGAAAAAGTCCGGGCCGAGCAGATGCAGGTGATTGTGGGACACATGGTCAAAAGTGCCCGCAAGGCCAAGGTCGATTTCGAGTATAGCAAAGCTCGCGGATACCTCATGCAGGCGCTCAAGCTCGATCCCAACAACAAGGAAGCTCTCGACCTTCTCGCTGAAATTGGGATGATTCTTGGTGAACGGAAGGGTGAATTGAAAAGCCTTTCCGAGTTTGTTCGTGACGAAGCGCTCGTTCGACGCCAGCAGGCCCGCAAGTCGGCCGAGAACCTCTTCAAAGAGGGAGAAGGCTTTTACGGGGAACAAAAGTATGAGCAAGCTATCGAGAAATGGGAGCGAGTTCTGGAAATCATTCGTTGGGCTCCGTACGAACTCAACTTAGGGACTTTGAAGGAACGTTCTGACAACTACATCGAGTTGGCTCAGCGCAAACAGGTTTTGCACGAGAAGTGGCTCGAGCAAAAACGTTTGCAGAAGGCGCGCGAAGACGCCGTTCGCGAAGAGAAGGTTCGCCAAGCTCGAAGCAAGGCTCGCATCCGATTGCTTTTTCTTCAGGCGATCGATCACTTCAATCGGAAACGTTATGAAGAAGCCGAGTTACTAGCCAGAGACATTGTGGAGATCGACCCCGCCAACGAAGATGCGCGTCGAATGATCGTTCACTCGATCGACGCTCGTCACGAAAGAGCGGAAGCTCAGAACATGTCCGGGCGGATCGAGCAGTGGAAACGCTTTCAGGAAGACATGAAGGAGTCGATGACTCCCTATGCGGACATTCTGCGCTTCCCAGACCGGGAAGATTGGAAACTGATCGACCGTCGGACTGGAAGTAGTCGGACGTTCGAGGAGATCACCGCGCCGGAATCTAAGGAGATCCGGGAAACCAAGGAAAAGCTGTTGTCTCAGACTATCAGCCTCGAGTTCGATGAGACTCCGTTCGAGGAAGTGATTGAGTTCATTCAGAACTACTCCGATATCAATATCGCTATCCGCAAGAGTGTTAAAGATAAGCTGGCCGAAGAGGACACGCCGATCACCCTGAAGGTTACGGACCTCAAGCTGACGGACGCCCTTGATGTGTTACTCGGCCTCAACGACTTCGAATACACGATTGGTGATAACGGTATTCTTTTCATCACCACTAAGGATTCCGAATTTGCTAGCGGTAAATCTTCTCCAAGGTTGCACGATGTGCGGGATCTGGTCGTGAAAATCACCGACTTCCCCGGCCCCAAGATTCAGTTGGCGCAGGGAGAGGATGATGGAGGGGGCACGGGAGCTCTCTTTGGTGATGATGATGATGATCAGGACGATTTGACCCAGGAATCTATCGTGGAATTGATTCAGCAGACGATAGCCACTAAGTCCTGGGATGAGGATAAGTTTTCGATCCAGAATGTGGGTGGACAACTTCTTGTTGTACACAGCCCTGCCGTTCACGCGCAGATCGACGATTTTCTCAACAGTTTGCGGCGATCCAGTCGCATGATGGTCACCGTGGAAGCGCGCTTCCTGACCGTGACGGACGACTTCTTGCAGTTCATCGGAGTGGATATGCGAGGGTTGGGTGCTGGTGGCGGTGAAAACTCTGCCGGTGGCGTCATCCCATTCATGGAAGACATCGACGCCAATCAGACGGCTTTGCTGGACAACCAGCAACAGATTACCGGCGGTACATCACTTTCCGGTCCTTCTGCCGGTCTCTTCTTTCAGCCGGAGCCTGATCACGATGTTCGCCTTCGTACCGAAAGCATCGTGGATCGGACTCTAGGGAACCGTCAAAATACGACTGGGGGGCTGTCACTCGAGTTCGCGATCCTCGACGAGGAGCAGTCGCAGTATGTCCTCCGCGCGGTCCAGAAAACCACCAAGGCGACTACGATGACGGCGCCTCGAATCACCGTGTATAACACCCAACGGGCCAATGTGACGGTTGTCAACCAGATCAGTTACGTTCGGGATTTCGATGTCAGTATCGCAACCGCGTCGGCGATTGCCGATCCGATTATCGGCACGCTACAAGACGGATTGGTCCTCGACGTACGTCCGACCGTGAGTCACGATCGCCGATATGTGACTCTTGAATTGAGGCCGACTGTGAGTCAGCTCAATTCCGCGGATGTTCCTCCGAATGGGTTTCGGAACCAGACGACAAGTTTGGGTACTACGGGTGGTACCGGCTTTAACCAGACGGTAACCATCGAAATTCCCAACCTGATTGTTCAGACAGTTGAAACAACGGTTCGTGTTCCCGATCGAGGATCCGTGATCATCGGTGGATTGAAAACGATCCGAGTTCTCGATTCCAAAACGGGTGTGCCGTGGTTGTCGAACATCCCGATGGCTTCATTCATAGCCTCCGGGACCGGAAAAAGTGATGAGATGCAGAATGTCATCATCATCGTCAAGGCGACCGTGGTCGACCTGGATGAAGAGCAGGAACGTCAGGTGGGAGAACGACGATAGTCCTGGATTTCCGCCTGGTTTTGATCTTTCCAATATCGGGACCGACCGTTGATGACGGTTGGTCCCGTTTTCTTATTTGGATGACTGCGCTCGCGAAGATCTTATGGGCTCGGTCTGATGGAAATGGGGTATGAAAACACTCTCGGCAATATTTTTCGATATTGATGATACTCTTTACTCCACTTCCGAATTTGCCCGGATTGCGAGACGCAATGCCGTGGAGGCGATGGTCCATGCGGGGTTGCGTCGTGAAGTGGATGTTTTGGTCGGTGAACTCGATGAGGTCGTAAAAGAGTTCGGATCCAACGACAAGAATCATCTGGATACGCTTTTGTCGCGTTCATCGCCGGAAGATTACGGGCCGACTAACCCGTTGGTTATTGTGGCGGCTGGTATTGTCGCTTATCACCGCACGAAATCTCGCGGCATGAAGCCTTACGAGGATGTCGTTGAATTCTTCAAGATGTTTCAGCGTACATCGGTTCTTTGCGGGGTCATCTCATCTGGAATCGGTGTCAAGCAAGCCGAAAAATTGATTCGCCTAGATCTCGTCCGATATTTCGATGCCCAACATATTGTGATTACCGATCAGATCGGTATCGATAAAGGGAGCCCCGAGTTGTATCGGGTGGCTTGCGAGTCCGCCGAGGTGGATCCCGAAGAGGCGATTATGGTCGGAGATCACCCCTCGCTGGATATCGATTCTGCCAATCTCGCGGGGCTTCACACGATCTGGTTGAAGCGGGGTGGTAAGTATGCAGATGCAAAAGGGAATACGGCGCCTGACTATGAGATCCGGGATTTTTGGGATCTGATGGAGATCCTTCGTCAAGACTTCGGTGTCGATTTTTCCCTGTCCACTTGAGTCCAGAGATCCTCCTTGGACGCGATTTCGGGGCTTTAATCTTTCAGATTCTGCTCTAGGCGTTTGAGCTCTTTTTGAATACGGGGGTTATTGGGCTCCAGAGAGTAGGCTTGATGGAGGGTTTTGATTGCTTCTTCAACGTCTCCCGTTTCTTCTAAAGAAAGCGCAACCAATCGGAGAATTCGTGCGGGACGGGCAGTGTAGCGCGCGGCTTTTCGGTAGTGTTGCACGGCTTTTTGGGGGTTGCTCTTGAAGTGGCGAAGAAAATTCCCCATCTCGGCGTTGGCTTCGACGCTCGTCGATTTCAACCTCAAAGCTTTTCGTAGCAATTGTTCCGCGAGTTCCGGATCGTTTTGTTGCATGGCGCAGGAGGCTCGTAGTGTTAGCGCCGAGACATATTTGGGTTGAATGGCGATCGCCCGGTCAATGGAAGATATCGCTGAGAGAAGAAGCTCAGATCTGGCTTTCGGGTTTTGGGCCGCCGAAGCTTCATGGAAGAGAATGACTGCGATCTGATAATGGCACCGAACAAAGTCGGGAGTCAGTTTCTGGCATCGGTTCAACGAAGAAAGAGCCAGTTCCAACTGTTTCGGGTCGCGGGTTTGGGTCCACATCTGGTAGGCATGAGTACCCTGGTTGAAATGGGCGATGGGATTTTGTGGTGCTTTCAAGAGGGTGTCTTTCCAGAGGTTTTCACTCGAACGCCAGACTTCCGTTCTTTGAATGGAAAGACATGTGAGGGAGAGTAGAATTGTGCCGATCACGAGACGGGATTTGTTATTGGAAGGGATCTTGCTGGCGAAATACCCAAATGCCATAGCGATCCCTATCGTGGGTACATAGAGATAGCGATCAGCGATGAAGGCGCTCGCTCGAGCTGTTGGTGCCAGGACCGGCGAAAGGGCGCAAAGGAACCACAGCCCCGGAAGAGAGGGGTGCAAAGAGTTCGGAAATGTTTGTCGGAGAAAGTTGAGGTGGATTCCTAACAGCAGGAGTAGAAGAATCGAACTGATCAGAATGGTGAATACGGAGAGTTCCGGAGCCCAGTAGTGGGCCAGCAAAGCGACCGGAAAAATAGACACCCGGAGATCGTGAAAAGCGGTTGGAGCGATAAGGCCTGGTCGTTGAGTGGGGTCCTCGATTCCCGCTCCCAGGGAGTCGGAGAGGGAGTAGACGGTGTGGTGTCCCCAGGCCGCAAAGAAAGCGAACAAAAGGGCCAGAGCGATTGGGGTCCAGGGATGTTTGGTTCGCGTGGATTGGAGATCGGTTTTCGGGGGTGTGGTCAAATGAAGAAGGAGCGCTAGAGCCGGAAATACGACGGCCGAGGCTTTGGACAGGAGGGCCAGAATGAGTAATGCTCCGGAAGAGAGGTGAGTCCGAATCGAACTGTTTTTCGTGCCTCGACGGGTTTGAATCAGGTATCCCAGCCCAAATAGAGAAGCCAGACCATCTTTGCGGCTGGAAATCCAACAAACGACCTCACTGCAGGCTGGATGTACCGCGAAAAACGAAGCTCCCAGGAGACTCGCTACCGGGGAGAGATGAAGAGACCGAGCGAGGGCATAGACGCCGAGCGCTACCCATGCGTGGAGGAGGAGGCTTATCAGATGATAGCCTCGGGGATTTTCTCCCCAGAGCTGATATTCAAGGAGATAGGAGAGATCGCGTATGGGGAGGTATTCGGAGCCCAAAGGTTTTCGATCAACAAACGGATCGAAGAGGTGTTGGACTGTTTTTGGAGTGAGTTGGTGGACGTGCTGATTTTCTGTGAGGAGCCAGTCATCATCGAAATTGACGAAATGGGCGTCCAGGATCGGCAAGAAGGCCGTGATGGAAACTCCGACAATCAGGATTGCGTGGAATAGGGGGCTTTTCCAGAACATTTCTACAGAGTGTATGCGAACATCGGATTTGACAACATGGGGAGCATCAGGAGGCTTGGAGTTCGAAATCGTCTTTCTCCGTTTCCTGAGCGATAAATGTTCTTGAGAAGAACGATCGATTGGAAAAATACTGACGGTTTTCGATATCCTTGAGGTTTGCTATCGGGTCGGGGAGGGCGCATCCATTGAAAATTCGGAAGATTCCGTTGCCGGGTGACGGGCGATTCAAACCCTTTTAATAAAGGGATTTGGGGCGATTTCACTTGCAAGAAGAGAGCATCAAGAGTAGCCTCCCTCGATTCAGAATCGAGTAGCCATATGAAATGGGAAATTGCCGCCAGGACGGATGTGGGTCGACTTCGTGAGCGCAACGAAGACGACTTGTTGGTCCTGAATGAGAAACAGATCCTGGTCGTGGCCGACGGTATGGGTGGTCATGCGAACGGAAATATCGCCAGCCGGACGGCTGTAAGCGTACTGGAATCCTGGTTCTCGGATTCCTCGGTTCCGGATCGTATGGAAGAGGCAGAGCAAGCGGGCTTCGAGATCGATCTTCGGGATGCTATAGGGGCCGCCAATCGGGAGATTTTTCAGCTTAATCAGGGGACTTTTTCTCTCGAAGGGATGGGGACCACAGTGGTTGTCATGCGACGGATCGGGTGTTGGGCGTTGCTGGCGACCGTGGGGGATAGTCGTATTTATCGTTTTCGTGAGGGAAAACTGGAGCAGTTGACCCGGGATCACTCCTTGATGGAGGAGTTGCTTCAACAGCATGTTCTGAGTGAGCAGGATGTTCTTATGAGCCCTCATCGAAATATTATCACCCGGGCTCTTGGGATGAATGATTCAGTGGAATCGGATACTTGCTGGTTGAAACTTGAAGACGGGGATCTATTCCTCCTGTGTTCCGATGGGTTGTCGGATATGGTGTCCGCGCAGGCTATTCAGCATGTTTTGATGGATTCAGAGGATCTGGAGTCTCAGTCCGAAAAACTTGTTTGTTTGGCCAATGAACGGGGTGGCATAGACAATATCACTGTGGTTCTGGCGAGAACTACGGTTTCAGATTCATGATTTAGGATCGGAAGCGGGTCGAGGGAGTCGTTTGAATTTCATGAGGCAATACAGTCTCTATGTACTTGCATTCCTCACGGTTTTTGCCGTGACTTCTCCCCTCTGGTGGAAGGTGGGGAATGCAGAAGAACAACGGATTCAGGCCTGGTTAGATGAGGGAGACCCCTTTCTCTGGGTTCAGGCCGAAGAGCGTGGGTTCCGGCCAGGTGACGGTTTACACAACCTCGGTTGGAGTTCGGTCGGATTGGATTCTTCTCCGGTAAGTTCGTTTTCCAGTCGAATCCGCTGGAAGCCTTTTTGGGGGGCGCTTCTTCATCTTATGACCACCGGGTGCCTGGTCTTCTGGCTCCTCGGGAGTGGTCTGGGGAGGGGAGTGGCTTTGGGGGCGGGACTGTTCTTCGCCTTGCATCCGGGAGTTTTTTGGTCCGTCGGGTTTCCCGGGGCTTCGGGGACTTTATGGATCGGATTTGGGGTGGCGCTTTTCTGGTCCTGTCATGCTCAAAGTGGTCGGGAAGCGAGTTCCTGGGTTTGGACGGTTCTAGCCCTTTTGGGGATGGGAATCACTTTGTTGTGTGACCCTCGAGGTGTTGTGCTCCTTGCTGTCCCGTGGCTTTTGGAGAAGCGTGGATCGCTTCAGCAACGGATTCTATGGTGGCTGATGGTGCCACTCGCACTGCTGGCCTGGATCGTTCAGTGGCCGTCGCTTTTTACGGGAAATCCCTACCAGGAGTGGACGGGAGGAGTGGGTTCTGGGATTCGGAGTGGGATAACGGTTCTGGGCTGGGGGGTTGAAATGCTGGTTGGACCCCGAATTCTTTCTCCTGTGCCGACATGGGAGCCTGAGGCTCTTAGGCGGTATCTCTGGGGGTTCGGAGTTCTTTTCGTGGAAATCGTCTTTTTGACCAAGGCTGTGCGCGGCGATCGCGAATCCCGGGTTATGGCGATGGCCTTGGGAAGTACGCTACTCGCTCTGTTCGCTTTTTCCGGACTAGGTATTCCTTCTGCGAATCGGGTCGTGCCGGAAATGATTTATCTTGCTGCTATGCCCGCAATGATGTTCGGGGCGATGATTTGGAGCCGAGTTCTGAATTTCTCTCGACTACGAACGGTCACCACGGTTCTGGCTCTTTTTCTGCTTCTGGTGTGTGGAGTTCGGTCGATAGATGAGGCCGATGAACTGCGATCCTCTCAGCGCTTGTCGAATGCCGTGCTTCAGCACGAACCGGATTCCTTCTGGGCGCATCAGGAAAAGGGCCTTCACGCCATCCGGATGTTTCGGATCGATAGAGATCCACAGCGCTGGGGCGCCGGCGTACTTCACCTCATGAATGCCGCAAGGAGTTCCCACTCTGGCGGTTCGATTCGCCCAGCCGTCGCGGCTGCGAGAGTCGCTCGACTGTGGAGTGAACGGTCCGGTTTGTCCTCCAGGCGCCAAGCGCGACGTTGGGCGGATCAAGCCCGGAAGATCCAAGCTTCCCGATTGGAGGAGTCTCGATTTCAGCCGGGACTTCAAAATGGGACACTGGCCTGGGTTGAAGCGGCTGATGCGTGGGCGGCGGAGTCCGAAGGTCGGGATGAGCAGGCGAAATCCGCGATGAGGCAGGCTTGTCTGCTGGAGCCGAGTGAGGCTTTCTGGGCGGTTGAACTGGGACGGATCTTGCTGCGAACGAAGGACTTTTCAAAATCTCGAGAAGCTCTGGATCGAGCGGTGAAGGTGGATCCAGAGTGTGCTCAGGCTTATCTGCTTCGGGCTCACTTGGAGTTGGAGGAAGGCCATATCACGAAAGCGCTTCATGAGGTGGGTCGAGCTTTCGAGGTTGCCAACGGAGGTCAGTCCCGCTCGGCTGCGTGGTTGGCCCGAGCCAGCGTGCATCGGGAGATGGGCCAAACAGATCTGGCTCGAGAAGCGTATCGCGGTTATTTGGCCCAAGGGAAGGAGATTCAGGCATCGGAGCGGGCTCAGATACATTTTGAGTTGGCGGAAATGGAGATCGTTGAACGCCTGTGGAGTCGAGCACTGCGTGAGTTGGATCAATGTTTAGAACTCGATCCCGGTCATATCCAGGCACGGTTTCGTGAGGTGGAAATTCGCGGCCAACTCATAGGAAAAGCCTTTGAAAGCTTGCTTGAAGAAGCTCAGGAAGATTTTGACGCAATTCGATCTGAAGGGGCTCGTCAGGCCAGTCCTTACGAAGTGATTGCCAATGAGGGGGTTCGAGGGAGTATCGAGAAACGTTTTGATCATCTGGTCGAAGAACTGGTTGCCATTCATAAAAGAGCGGTTTCCCTAACGCGGGAAAAGGACGAATTCATTCCTCTTCAAAAGACCGTGGCGAAATTTCTTGCTCGGCTTTACGTATTCCAGGCGGGCATAAGGCTTCGTCAGGGCCAAAAGGACCTATCGCAGCAGCTGGTGAAGAACGCTTTGGGGTTGGATCCGAGTTGCCCCGAGATCAGGGAATTCAGAGTTGATTGGATGCAGGTCCTTTCAGCAGACGTGGACGAGATGGAAGACCAGGAGAAGTTCACTCTTTACAGCAAGCTTTTGATTCGGGATCCGAATCATCTTGCGGCGCTCAAGTTTTTTGCGGGGTTTTGGGCTAGAAAGAAGAATTATGGTGAATCGGAGCGTTGCTATGATCGGTTAATTGAGATCCTCGAGCCACAGGGATTGCAGCACTGGTCGAGTGTTCAAATGGAGGCGGGTACCTGCTTCTTCCGGTGGTCAAGAGCTCTGCGTCGCGGAGCGCGTAGGGATGAAAAACGATACGGGGGTTCAGCGTTCGAGCGCCACCAGAGATCTCAGAGATATGTGGGAAGGGCTGTGGCCGCATTTCGGAAGGTACTGGCAATATCGCCGAGCCATTACATGGCTCGATACAACCTGGGGAGTCTCTTCTATAGCCTGGGCGACCTCAATCGGGCGATCGAAGAGTATGAGTCGATTTTGGACAAGACCTCCGATCTGAAGAAAACGCTCGC
>JASMLP010000080.1 GCA_030748635.1 Planctomycetota bacterium | reverse complement strand
GTTCGGAGTTCCTGGCCGAACCGAAAAATCATCCATCTCATTGTTCAGCAAAATTCCGGTCCCTTTCGCAACAAGGCAGCTTCCAAAACTTCCATTCAATGTTGTTGTACTACTCACCACATTTCCAGAAGCGTCTACCACTACATAATGAGTGGTCTCCTCGGATTCTCTCCCTTGAAGCCCAGGAACCACATTGGCCGAATCCGAAGCCCGATCCCTTACGACTTCTCGGGCACGACGAGCAAGATATTCCGTTGAAAGTAACTGCTTGCGAGGAACAGCAAAAAAGTCTTCGTCCCCAAGATATTTCGACCGATCGGCATAAACTCGCTTCCAGGTCTCGATCATCTGATGCGCCTGGAGTTCATTCAAACGGGGGGATCGTAAAAGATGACCTCGAATTCCCAGCATCTGCATCAGACAGATCCCCCCGGAAGACGGCGGGGGCATGGAGGCGATCTCATAACCTCGATAGCTTCCCAGTATCGGTTTTCTCCAGACCGCCTGATAGCCGCGAAGGTCTTTCAGGGAAAGAACTCCACCGTGTGAACGAACAGCCTTGACCAATCGCTTGGCAGTATCCCCCGAATAAAACTCTGCCCCTCCTTTTTCAGCTATCCGTTCCAGAGTTCGGGCCAGATCTTTCTGAATCAGCCTCTCACCGACTTGCCAGACTCGCTTCCCAGAGCGAAGAAAGATAGCCGACGTTTCGGGGAACCGAACCAGATGCTCCCGCTTCGCTTCCAATCGATTCGCGAGTTCCTGATCCACATCGAAACCCTCGCGAGCTATTTTTATGGAAGGCTCGATCAATCGACTCCACGACCAAGTTCCGTACCGATCATGCAAAACCTGCAACCCACGCACCGAACCCGGCACCCCCACAGCCAGAGCGCCTAAAGTGCTGAGCCCAGGAGTCACCTCCCCCCGTGAATTCAAATACATGTCTCGACGAGATTCACCGGGAGCCGTTTCCCGGAAGTCGAGAGCCTGAACCCGCTGAGCACGTCGGTCAAACAGGACCGTAAACCCTCCCCCGCCCAAGTTACCCGCCCGGGGAAGTACAACCGCAAGAGCCCAATGAACCGCGATCGCCGCGTCAAATGCGGTCCCCCCCTGACGCAAAACATTCGCGCCGATTTGCGTCGCCAAGGGATGGGCTGTCACCACCATACCTCCGTTAGATTCCGCTGTTCGCCCCAGGACTTCCTGACCCATACCCATCGTCGAAAAACAAAAAGCGAGCCCGAAAACAACAAGTCGAAGCATCAGAGAATTCCTCAAATTTGGATCCAGAAGCCGAGTGCCACCCAGCGAATCACATAGTAAAGCTCATTGTAGGAATCTCTCCTCCCCCTCTACAATGTCCAGATGTTTTCAACTCCTTTGGGGATGCCACAGATCGTGATTTTCATCTTGATCGCATCCAGCCTGAGTGCCCAAGAGGTCCCCTTTCATGCCGACCCCGACGAACCTCTGAGTCGCCTGGGATGGACGACCTTGCACATATCCGACGCGGGTCTGCTGGGCACAGTGGAGTCGGTGACCTCCCTTGGAGGTGGCCGAGAACTCTCCAGGATCAAAGTTGTCGACACTCTCTGGGGTCAACTGGACGAATCTCACATCATGATTCTCACCACAGTTCCCGGCGTCTTCGCGGCCCAAGAAGGTCGTATTCTCGTTTTTGTCCAACGCATGACGCCCGGGGGAAAAGTATTCACCAACAACGGAAAATTCTCTCTCGAAAGTAAGAACGGGAAAAACAAACTGGAGATTTTGAAAAGGGTGATCGAAATCGAGTCGATCCCAGATATTCACCTACGAGAAACCTCTCTACGTGCGTTTGCGCTACGCAATCTCAAACACCCTAATCTTTGGACCCAGTGGAATGCAGCCCAAGAGTTTTTCTTCCTGATTCGGAAACACAAGCGACCGTTATCACCTGACGAACGCGGACAGATTGCCGACGCGGCCCTCCGTAGCCCGGACGCAAAATTAACCAGCTACCTTCACCGAATTCTACAACTCGACCCCGGAAAAACCCTCTCCAACCCATTACCACCTTCCTCGCCCCCATCCAACCAAGAGATTCGAAAGGTAATCCCGGAACACCCCGAATCGCCCCCTCCAACTCCCGCTTCCCTCGAACCCCGAACCCTGGAAGAACGAATCCACTGGTTACATAAATTGGCATCTCGATCCGATCCCGAAACCGTGAAGATCCTGATCAAACACCTCGATTATCCGAACCGTCAAATCCGAGCTTCTGCCGCTTTTCTTCTCGGAAGTCAGGGTCAACCTGCCGTCAAACCGCTCCTTTCCCACTTCCCACGCGAACCGTCTCCTCGCGTTCGGCAGAGCGTTCTCAAAGCGTTGGCCCAGCTTTCATCCCCGGAAAGTGAGGATGTTCTCCTCGCGGCCCTGCGGGAGCCAGAAACCTGCTGGGAAGCGGCCTATGCTCTGGCCACCCTTTCCTCGGACCGAGCCCGAAAATCTCTACAATCACATCGCGACCAATTTCCTGCTAACGATCCGTTTCGTGACTATCTGGATGACCTGATTCTTCGATTCCCGACAGTCCCCAAAACTTCCCGATAAAAGGTCAAGACCCCCCGAGCCGGTCTTCGAGTAAACCTCGGATTTCCACGGTGTCCCTGCGTCCATCGAGCCGAATCTTGCTCTTTCCAGGACCGAAAATCCAAGTAATCGGAACCGCAGAAAATGCCCCCAAGATCGCATGCTTTTTCCGGCCCGAAACATTGTAGTACACCGGGAAGTCGACATTCATCGAGTTCGTAAGTTGCCAGATCTGTTCAAATTCGTCCCCCTCACAAAGAGCGACAAAACGCACTCCGCGGGAATCAAACTCCTTCTTCAATCGGACCAGATCTTCCAACCCTCGTATCGAAGGATCGCTCCAGCGAGACCAGAGCATGATCACAGATAAGCCGTCTTCCGGATCTCCCACCACCTTCTCGAAGACTTGATTTTGAAAATCCCGAAGCACAAAACTACGCCCCTTCCAGACCTCTTCCAGAAGAGCCTTCAGTCGATCACGATAAAGGCGAGACTCTGGCCCACCTCCTGATCGTGATGCTCCTTCGAGATAGGGGGTGATCATCGGGCCCATGGCAAGAAGGGCTTCGCGAGATCCCCGCGCTCGAACACCCAGAGAAGAATTCTTTCCACCCTCTTCAGGAGCATTTCCCAACGTATTAATGTGCTCGAAAATGGCCTGACGAAGTCGCGAATAACGCCACAACCGATCCACCCGATCCGGGCCTTCGAGAATCGGCATATTGTTCTTGTCTCGCTTTATCGTTTCCCACCAAAAACTGCCATCCACTCCGCAGTAATAGACTCGAAAACTCGGGAATTCATTCGAGATTTCGACCAGGGGAACTTGACAATGAGAGCACCAATATTCTCCCGATTCATTCCTTTGCGGATCGGCCAGTCCCCCACGATTTGGCAAGACCTGAAAACCGGCCCCTTGAACTTTTTTTCGAAGCGATTCAAGAACATCTTCTTGCCGGATCCGTTTGGGAATCACACGAATTTGAGCCTCCAGTCCGGCCAAAGACCCCGACAAGAGAAAAACCGCCGAACCGAGAGAAATCGCCCTCAACAACCGACAATGGGTCACATGCCTTCTCCGAAAAGACCTTCCATGTACCGAAGCCACTGCTGATCCAGTTCTCCCAGATCCATCTCGTAGATTTTCGATAACTGACGAATCGATTGTGGACCCCGACTGCGCTCGTAGCGGTAGTGACTCTCCAAAAAATGGCGTCGTACTCTCAACGAAGGAGCGTGCAGCAGAAATTCGAGAAGGAGTCGGCTTCCCAGGTAGTAGCTCATGTGGTCTGAACCCCGAAATGAGCTTTCGGTGGCGACCAAAAGATCTTGCAAATGCGTACCCGGTCGCCCCTCGGACCGCCAACGCAAAAAACGAGACAGTTCTGCGGATTCGACGGATCGCCCCGCCAATCCATTCTCGAACAACATCGCAAAACCTTCCGATAACCACCGACTCCATCGCTTCTCTCCTCCCGGATCGAACAGCATGTGTACGCATTCATGATAGGCGATCCGGATCGGATCGTCTTCACTAATAGCCACCCCAATCAACCGCTTGGATGGATCGTAAAATCCAGCACTATGACTTACCTGGTTCCCGTAACGACGACGATACCAGCGCCGAAGACGATTTTTATCTCGAAAAAGGACCAGGGAAACTTTTTTCGAAAACGGACGAATCGAAAATCGTTCTCCATATCGGCCCAGGAATCCTATGTAAAATTCCTCCATCGATCGCCCCAACCCCTCAAGCATGGACCGCCCTTCACCCTGCCCATAAAGAACGAAGTGGTCGGTACGATAAATCGCGACCTCGGTTCCGAGTGATCGTTCTAGGGCTCGCTCGCTAAGTTCTGGCAACTTCCGATTCATCAACGCCAGCGAAGTGGCAATCAATAACACGCTAACCAAAAGCCCCCCACCGGCCCAAATCTCATAGGAAGTTTTCTCCTCTTCAGGCGTCCCATCATTTTCCTGATTCGGTCGGCGCCACCAGCGATAGGCAAGAAAAGCGAAACATCCCCCTCCTATCTGAGCGACGCACGCCTGCTCGTTTTGACCCGAAAGAACCGTTGTACCAACTAGCAGAACCAACAATCCGGTCCCCAGAACCCTCAACCGAATCGGAAAGAGCAGGAAGAGAAGAATCCGGTTCGGGTGATAGAGACAAACAAGAAGAACCGTTGCCACCACCGAGACGCTCGAACCGAATGCGGGATGAGCCGGCCCTACAACATACTGAGCGGCGCAGTAAATCACTCCCCCGACAATCCCTGACATCCCAAAAAAGAGGAGAAACCGAGCTCTCCCTATTCGACTTTCCAGAACGGAACCAAACACCCACAACCCGATCATATTGAAAGCCCACTGAAAGGGCATTCCGGGGGAATGGAGCCAGAGCGAGGTGAAAAGTTGCCAAATCCACAAATCCTGGACCACCCGGGAGGGCACGAGTCCGAAGACTTCCAGCTGACGATGAATCGGGACCCCTCCCACCCTATGCAGAAGAAATTGCCCCAGGAGAACAGTCAGATGCAAACCGAGGAGTATATAGACCCCTCTTGCTCCGCGATTGTGAACTGTTTCCAACGACCGCAGATCGCTCATGGCAGGGGTTCTTCGTTCGTTGATCATCTGGCACGAACTCGCAACATCTCAAGTTCCTGAACACTTAACTATAGTTAGCGAACGACTAGAGGGTCAAGTTCGCCGAACACGAGATCCGCTCCCTTCCTCCCCAAGCGATGAATCGCATCCCCGTTACATCTGGAACCGACATTACGTACCGAAACACTTGAAATCCACGAATCCGACCCAACCGCCTCTCTTTTGATTGAATAAGTTAAATAAAGCAACCAAACAAAACGAAATTTTTCGGCACGATAATTGCGATTTACTTCAGCCATGACGATCGACAAGACAGGACCCCGGTCCCACACAACACGGCTGTTCCGACTGCTCCTCTTGACACTTCTGGCCGCTTTCCTCATGGGAAGCCGAGGCCATTGCGTCCGACTCGGAAAAGCGACTTCCCAGAACACTCAAACCTCCCCAACCTGGTTGCGAGGCGACTTTCACTACCACACCACCTACAGTGAAGATGCCCGACGACAAATGGGAGATGATGTGCAAACCTCGGTTTCGCTCTGTGAATGGGCTGGACTCGATTTCGTGGCCTTTACCGATCATCGCACGGTTGCTCACCACTCCGATCCTCACTTCAAATCCAACCAACTCGTGCTGCTGGCAGGAGAAGAGTGGGGTCACGGAGCTCATGCCGGCGCCATCGGCATCCAGACCCAGGTTCCCGAAGTGGGAGCCAAACGAGTCGACCAGGCCATCCAGGATACGCATCGCCAGGGGGGTATCTTCATCATCAACCACCCCTGCGACCAAGGGTCGGTCTGGTACTCCAGCACCAAAGACATCGACGCAGTCGAAGTCTGGAACACCCCCTGGTCAATGAAAAAGAACGACACCTCACTCCTCCAAGCTAAGCGGGAGGTGGCTCGTCTCGGATTTACCCCCAATCCCTATATTCTCCCAGCACTCGCTCACACCGGAGGTGGATCCAACTACCAGGCACTGAAATTCTGGGAAGAGATGCTCAACGCAGGACGAAAAATACCGCTCGTCGGCGGTGGCGACCGCCACATGGCTACTGTGCCGGGACAGCCTTCGACTTATGTCTTCGCCCAGAGCCGTTCCCGCAAGGGGATTCTCGACGCAGTCCGAGCCGGACGCACCTACGTAACCCGCGGCCCCGATGGACCGACATCCCTCTCGTGGAAAGCTGACGCCGACAATGACGGCATCTATGAGTCACAGATCGGAGACACGGTCGGTGTCGGACAACCGATCCCATTCCGTCTTCAAGTCACCACGCGATCCGGCGGAACGCTTGAAATCGTGAAAAATGGACAGGTCGTCCACAAGCAAACTTTGCCGGCCGGCCCGGCCACGGTTTCCTGGGTGGATACTCCAGGTTCTGCGAGTTGGTATCGAGTGGATATCTATGAGCCTATTTCCTGGAGCTGGCCCAACGCTCAAGCTTTTTCTCAACTCGTCAAAGCCGGTAACAATGGAGCAACGGTCTCTCTGCTTCTGAACATGATCGCCTTTGCCACGCAAAACGGCTTATCCTTCGCTCCCATCATCACCGGACTGCCAACCATGATTTTCGAGGACAAATACAACCGGATTCTCAACGTCAGTCCACGGGATCCTTCCCGCTGTCGGGGAGCCATTTCAAGCCCCATTTACGCCCGCTGACGAACGCTCCGACGACTCCAGACCGGCCATGAGAGATCAGGATTTCTGGAACACCTTCACCCAACTCCACTGGGCCCAGCAAGCCACCCGCCTGGAGTCTGACTTCACGCCCCCCAACACTTCAATCGAAGACTTTTTCAGGTGGGTCGTCCTCGCGCCCCAAAAACGTTTCTTCCGGGGATCGGACCTCGTCCAGGAAGAGTCTTTCTTCCCGACCCTGGCCGATCGTTCCTTCGAGCAGTACCACCAACGCATCCTTCAACTCCTTCCCGAAACCGAATATTCACTCGTAGTCGGTGGCCTCGAAACGACCGACTCGGACCTGTGGAAATGGGTAGTACAAACCCTCACTCCTCTGCACCAGATCGTCGGTTCTCCGGCAGGATTTTCCGAAATCTCGGCTTTCATCGGCAATTACTCCAATACTCCCTTTGGAGTTCATCAGGATCGATCTGGGGTTCTGGCCATGCCCCTCATCGGAACCAAGCGAATGCGGTTGTGGCCCCGAGAATACGGACTGGCTCACCCTGATATCGATCATAGCCACCAATACGAAGCTTTCACTCCAGACTCTTTCCTACTCGAAGCGACTCCGGGGCAGGCGCTCTACTGGCCATCAGAAGCCTGGCACGTAGCCGAGGGGGACGGCAGCCTCAGTGTTTCATGGAGCATCGGATTTTGGGACGCTCTTCCTGTTCGCATCCTTTACGAAGCGACCCATGAAATCGTTCGGCTAGCGCTGGAAGAAGAGGGCTCCGTACTCTCCTCTCTTCTTCTCGAAGATAAAGACCTGGTCTCGGATCCCCCTCTACCACTTCCCGACTCTCTTCCCAAAGTCCAATGTCGACTAGCTTCCGTCCTTCGAGACCACCTTTTCACTTCTCCGCGAATCCAACACTACCTTCAAACGGAGTCTCTCCGCCGGGAAACAAGCCTCGGATTCTGCCCCGTTCCTCTCCAGGAAACGCAATCCGAAACGACTGAAGACCCTTTGTTGCAAACAGATCCTCGGTTCCCGATCCAGACCCTGGAAATCAGGGAAGAACATCTTCTCGTCTCCGCACTGGGGCATGTGATAGAAACCGTGGCCCACCCCAACATCCTCTATATCCTCGAACGCCTCTCGGCAAATCAACCGATTCCTCGCCAATCTCTCATCCAGTGCCAGACCCCTTTTCCTCACGAATGGCCGACCTCCTCAACCCCATCTCCAGAAGACGTGGCAAATCTCCTCGACTTCCTTGAAAAAATCCACGCGATTCAAAAAGTTTGTCTCTGAAAATCCGAAAAAGCCGGCCTTTTCGGACTTTCTCTCGTAGCCAGACATAGCGGTGATCTCCCGTTTTCGGTAACTTGTGATTCCATGCCTGGAGACCCGAAAATCCGGAACAACACCCCAGAAGAGCCTTACAAGTCACACCCTGCGGACCAGGTAGATCGTCTCGACCGCATCTCTCGACTGGCTCTCATGCGGGGATATATCACCTTCGTGGAAATCCAAAAGGCCCTCGCGGAGCAGGACGAAAACATCAAGCAGGGTCATCCGCCCGAAGTGATCAGCCAGATTCTCATCCGCAGGAAGTGGCTACGATCCAAAGACCTTCTGGCTATCTCTCTCTCCCCCCAAGCTGAAGAGCGATTCCTGGGACGTTACCGCCTTCTCTATCCCATTGCACGTGGATCCTACGGAGTCGTCTACAGAGCCCACGACCCCAAACTGGATCGTGAGATCGCCATCAAGGCGTTCGAAAACATCACGAGTAAAAGACAGTTTCAACGCCTTGAACTGGAAGCCCAACTCGGCGCAGGACTGGACCACCCCAATATCGTCAAAATACACGACTCCGGTCGTGCCAAGCTCGAAAAACGTTCGGTCCACTTCATTGCCATGGAATACATCGAGGGCGACACCTTCGAACGGTTCGAAGATGGTCACGACCCCGTTTGCGCATTGGAGATTTTCATGTCGGTGATCAAGGCCATGAAATATGTCCATGAGCAAGGAGTCGTCCACCGTGATCTCAAGCCGGCCAACATCCTTCTCGATCTTGATAATCGACCCCTGGTAACCGACTTCGGCCTGGCTCGTCACGAAAACACCGCCCGCGTAACGCAGACCGGCGCTCTCATCGGAACGGCGCACTACATGGCTCCCGAACAGGTTCTAGCGGAAAGGGACCAGGTCGGCCCCCCCACCGACATCTGGGCTCTGGGAGTCATCCTGTACGAGTGCCAAACGGGCCACAAACCGTTTGAGGGCAAGAATCTTCCCGAAGTGTTCCTGGCCATCCGAAACGCAACCCCGACTCCCCCCCGACAGTTCCGGCCAGAAATGCCCGAAGAACTGGAATCGATCTGCCTCAAAGCTCTTCAACGTGAAACATCCAACCGCTACCCTCACGCCCAAGCCCTGTTCGAGGATTTGATCCGCCTTCAGGAGGGGACTCCGGTGCACGCGCACACGATCTCCGAACCAAATCGGTTGCTCTTTCTCAGGGACCGAAAATATCAACTCGTCATTTCGGGTCTTTTGATACTGGTTTTCGGAATCTTCTGGCTCAGCCAGCGCCCCACTCACTCCCGGACCCAGAACGACTCCGACCCAACCCAGGTTCTGACTCCACTTCTTGCCGAAACCGAATCGTGCCTTCAGGCCATTCTGACCCTGCGAAAAATCGGTGACACCCAAGCCATGGTCCAACGGGCCCAGGCCTCCGAGACCGCCTGTCGTGAATTCATTCACGCGCACCCCCAACTCGCCGAACCCCATTATCAACTGGGACGGATCTACCGAGCATTGATGCGCAACCCAGAAGCCCTGGCAGAGCAGCAAAGGGCTCTCTCCATCGAACCGAAACATCCCAACGCACTCTATGAACGCATACTTCTCGCCACCGATCTCATTCTCCGCCGAATCAGCGAACTGGAAAAAGGAGAGTGGGCCCTGGAAGAAAGTCTCGCTCGTCTGGTCGATGAAGAACAAAGCGACCAGCAGCCCGATCTCTCCCTAAAAGCAATTGCTCTTCGAGATCGGTCTGCGTCCAACTGGATCGATCAGGTTCGCTCAGACCTGAAGTCCTTGCTACAACACCCTGAAGCCACCCCCCCCCTTCCCACCGGTCCGTACCGGACCATCCGGGGGCTTCACGCCTGGTTCGACAACGATCTTTCCCGGGCTCGCGAGCTTCTTGGGCAAGCCCAACAAACATCTCCCGACCTCCCGGAAGTCTACCGAATTCTGGCAACGATCGAACTCTACGAGGGTCATTTCGAACAGTCGATCGATTGGTGGAGTCGAGGCCTCTCTCGAGACGCGGGCTACTCCCCCTATCTGCCCGGCCGAGGCTGGACCTATTTTCGCTGGGCGCGAAGTCTGGCTCAGAAAGGAGAGTCCCCTGAACCTCTCATCCGCAAAGCCCTCTCCGACATGACCCAGATGATCAAAATTTCTCCGGGTCTGGTCGATGTCCTCTGGTCTCGCGCCACCACCAATCTCTGGTTCGCCAATTTTCGGGCCGAGCAACAAAGAGACCCCACTCCCTACTACCAAGCCGCCCAGGAAAACTACGAAATGGCGCTGCGAAAGCGACCGGCGAACGCCCAACTGATGGCCTTCCTGGGGCAGGTTCGAGGCTGGTGG
This sequence comes from Planctomycetota bacterium, assembly GCA_030748635.1. Lineage (GTDB taxonomy): Bacteria > Planctomycetota > JACQVV01 > JACQVV01 > JASMLP01 > JASMLP01. The sequence continues at coordinate 4,268 of JASMLP010000080.1, read as the reverse complement.
GGAGCTTATCACATCACTCAGGACATAGACCCCAGCGCTCTCTGGGAATCCGCGCGAGAAAACTTTAACCGAGCGATCGCCCTTCACCCAGAAAACGGTTTCATTTACATGCTTCGAGGCAGCTTTTTCCTAGAAAAAGCCTGGCAAGAATCTCGCCGAGGCCACGATCCCAGCCCCCTTCTCAAGAAGAGCCTCAAGGATTTTAGCCAGTCGATTCGACTTCAACCCGAATCGATTTCTGGATGGAGACTCCGAGGGACCTTGCTCCAGTTCTGGGCGGGATGGAAAGCGGGCAAAAATCAAGACCCAACCGAGCTTTTCCGGAGAGCAGCTCAAGACATGCAACAAGCGTTGAAGCGGTCCCCAAAATTGCGAACCACCCGGTATTCTCTCGCGGGAACTCACAGCCTATGGATGCAGTGGGAAGCGAAAAACGGCCGTGACCCCACTCCACACTACAAAATCGCACGCGATCTTTTCTTAGACATCCTCACCGACTTTCCCGATCACACTTTGACCAAAACCCGACTCGGCGCACTAGCTGCAAGTCAGGCCTTCAATCTACAGAACAGAAAACCTTACTCCCCATCCGAAGTCCGTAAACTCTTCGACGAAGCCCTCAAGCATCTGAACCAAAGTTGTCGTCTCCAGGCGAATCGAAGCACCGCCTGGTCCGCCCGCGCAGTCGCCCAGTACCGTTATGCCCTTTTTCTCTTCTCCCTGCGCCAAAACGGATTCTCGCTGCTCAATAAAGCCCTCCACGATGCGAATCGGGCGGTGCACCTTTCTCCCATTCCACAACACAGATTGGAGCGGGCAACCATCATTCATTCGATCGCCCAGTTTCGCCTGAAACTACTCTCTCGTGCCTACTCCTCCGTCCCGCAGGGAATTCAAGATCTCGATATCATTCTTCGCGGCTATCCACATTCCACGCAAGCCCGACACCTGCGTGCGCAATTGCATACCCTCCGCGCCCGTTCTCTGGGGCTCGAGAAAAAAAACCCCGACCCCTCTCTCCAGGCAGCGTTAGCCGATTTCGACACCCTTCGTCAGCAGTCTCCCCAGAATCTGAACCTGACTGGAGAAATCGCCGAGATCCATCGCCTGATCGGGCACTTGCGAGAAATCGAGGGGAAGGACCCATCTCCGCACTTCCGCCAAGCGATCGAGGAACTGAAACTGCTGATCGATCACCAGCCGGAAAACGGTCCCGCGTGGCGCTCATGGGCCGGCTGCTGCTTGCTTCTGGCCCAGTATTATGCTCGCACGCAAAACCCGAAAGCTCGCTCTACCGTGAAGAACGCCTTGGAGGGGTACCAGCGAGCCATCGAGCTACACCCCTCCCTGAAGGCCCGGATCAGCCAAGAACAAAAGCGAGCACTTCAACTCCTGCAGGACCTGGAAATAAAACCTCGTTGAATTTTCCGCTCGATCAATTTGCAGGCTCCTCACCACGCTGATCGATATAGGCCCTCATCCACAGTTCCAAGGTCAGTATCTGCCAGATCTGTAGAGCCGTGTCTTTGCGGCCCGTTCTCAAATCCTCTTGCAGTTGGTGAACCTCTTCGGGCCGAAAGAGTCCCCTCGACTCCAGGACAGAGGGAGAAATCCAGTCGGAAATTCCCTGGGCCAGATCCTTCGCCAGCCAGGATCGTATCGGAGCCCCGAAACCCGCCTTGCGACGCCAGATGATGGAGTGCGGGATTCTCGGCTCCATCGCTTTTTTCAAAACATATTTCCTCGTTCGACCTCGTAGCTTGAATGAGGGAGGCAGGGTTGCGGCATATTCCACGAGTTCGTGGTCGAGAAAGGGAACGCGCACCTCCGCCCCAACCGCCATGCTCAAACGGTCGGTATAAGCCAGATTCAGACATGGCAAAAAAGTTGCCAGATCGAGCGAAAGCATCCTGTCGATCGGATCCAGCCCCTCCCCACCCGCCAGATGCTCCCGATGAATCGAAAAAGCGTCGTGACGTGCGAGACTTTCTCGAACCTCTGGACGATAAAGGCGCTCCTTGCCAGAGATCCCGAAATAGGTTCCAAACCCAAGATACCGATCCTCGAATGAAGATTCGGCGCTGCGCAAGAATTTCTGCGCGTTGCGACCGAGAGTCGCCAATCTTCCTGGACCCGAACCGGGCAAACTTCGAACCGTTGGAGCCACCAGACCTCGACGAATCCACCGGGGAACGTGGTTATAGATCTCGGCCACTCGATGCGCCAGATGCCTAGGGTATCCAGCAAACACCTCATCCCCACCCATTCCCGAGAGAAGCACGGTCAAGGATTCACGAGCCGCCCGACAGATCAGCAGCGTGCTGATCGCCGCGGGATCCGCAACCGGATCGTCCAGATGCCAGACTACACGGGGTAAAAGATCCGACACATCCGGCTGCAGAAATATTTCGTGGTTCCGAGCCCCGTAATGCTCCGCAGCCACCCGAGCATAGGCCATATCATCCGGAACCACTTCATGAGAAAGATCCTCGGCGTGAAAGCCCACCGAATAGGACTCGGGATTTTGACCCGCCGCGCACATCGAAGCGAGAATGGCGGTGGAATCGATTCCTCCGGAAAGAAACATTCCCAGCGGCACATCACTCGCTAGTCGCAAACGAACAGAGCGATCCATCTGGTCACGGACCCCCTCGCAAGCCTCTTCAAGCGAGACCTCACGGGGCTGAAAATGTAATGACCAGTATGGGGTTTCAGTCACTCCACTCGAATCAACAACCATGTAGTGGCCAGGTCGTACACGACGTATACCCTCGATCATCGTGAGAGGATCCGGAACCCAGAGAAAGGAGAGATAACAGTCAAGTCCCTCCAAAGACAGTTCGTTGGGAACATTCGGCAAGGCCAACAAGGCCTTGGATTCGGAGGCGAAAGAAAAGATTTCCTGGTCGTCATGGTAAACCAACGGCTTGATGCCCAGACGATCACGAGCCAGCACCAACCGTCGACGTGGTTCCTCCCAGATCGCAATGGCAAACATCCCGTTGAAGCGTTCGAAGCAACGTTCTCCCCAGACCCGAAAAGCGGCCAGCACCACTTCGGTATCCCCGGTCGTATGAAAAACCTCCCCCTTCGATTCGAGTTCGTCTCGCAATTCGCGAAAGTTGTAAACCTCTCCGTTATAGGTCATCCAAATTCCGTCACGGCCCATCGGCTGCCGCGAGCGACGATCCAGATCGAGAATCGAAAGACGACGATGCGCCAACCCGACCTCGACTCTCCCTTCGATCGAGGGGATCTCCTCATCAAAAAATATCTCCCGAGAAGACCTCCCCGTTTCCGTCAACAGAAGATGCCCCTGATCATCCGGGCCACGATGCACAATCCGTTGCCCCATCGCTCGAAGTGCCTCCGGACCGACGGAGCCACCCTTTCGTTGCCAGAATCCCGCTATGCCACACACAGAAAACACCTCGACCCGGTAGGGGGAGAACACCTCAGAACCCGCGACCAATCTACCGATGCCAGAGCGTGGAGACCATCCCGGACCCATTCATCCATGAAATTCAACACCACGAGCATCCTAGGAAACGACTCCGGCCCCACTCGGCCAACCCCCTAAAACCATCAGGACTCCGCGAGAGAGGGAAATCCGCCCTCAGGCACACCCGATCCGCTCAAAAGGAAACCTTCGCGAGAATCGTGAATGAGTAGAAACGCGCCTCGATCTCCACACTGCTTCATGATGTCGGTACAAAACTCCTGTTCATCCGGCCAGGGAAAGACATAAACCAGATCAAAATCCCGAAGAGTCATGTCCAGGGAATCGTAACCCGGTTCGATCTCCAATCCACTCCGAAGAGCTTCCTCCCCAAAATCGGAATTCCACTGATAGTCATCCGGAATAAAGTTCCCCACCGCGAAGTGGGCCTCGAGAAAATAACGATCCGCAAGATCTCTAGCCATCTCCACCAACTTCGGTTCGGCCTCGATCCCATAAGCCTCATAGCCCAGACTGCTTGCGGTCAAGGTCACGATCCCCAGTCCTGAACCCCACTCGAGAAAAGTTCGAACTCTTCCCCGAAGATGGGCCAAAACACGAAAAGCCTCCTCATAATCGGAAGAAACAAAGGATCCAAATTCGGGATCGTTCTCTTTTCGATCCCAGATCAGGCCCGCCTCCTTCCACAATTCCCGCAAAGCGGGGGAGGGTTCCACCCCATCTCCTTCGAGATTCGGGTCCGCCAGATCGATCCAAACTCGACTCACAAAACACCTCGTGGGACAAAGAGCAGTCCGACCCGTTTACA
>JASMLP010000079.1 GCA_030748635.1 Planctomycetota bacterium | reverse complement strand
GAGAAAGCGTCGGTAGAACACGATGCCCATCAGCGAAAATCCGATGCCGCTGGTGAGAGCCATGATGGGACCAAAAAGGGTGGCCGGTCCTTTCGAGAGATGAAGAAATCCGACGCCGGCGATCGAGAAGAGGATGAAGGTGACCCAGATCCCGTGGAGTTGCCACTCGATGAAGCTACGGATTCCCTGGTCGCGTTTGAGGAGGATCAGGATGATTCCCAGGTCGAGGGCTGCAGTGGCCGCCAGAGGGATAAGATACCAGGGTATTGGGTGGCCTCGGTGTTCGACAAAGTGTCCTACGGCCCAGAATCCGCCCAGATTGAGAAAGGCGTGCACCATCCAGATCAGGCCCCAGTTGTGGGCGATGAGATCCTCGTGGGTGTTGCGGATTACCTTGCGAATGATGCCCAGCGCTTCTTCGGCTTCCTGTCGATTCATTCCGAAGGCTCCAAATCGGGTGACAAAGGTTTCCAGGGCCAGGCTGCGTGTGGCCCACCGAACGAAGCGTAGAGATCTCGGACTCCGGAGAGGAAGACTCCAACCGCCATCACCGAAAGACTCCAGAGCAGAAAAGGAGGCAAGGGGGCTGAGGTCAGGGCCAGTCGAGTCGGAAGGCTTCTCCATTCCACGAGTGTTGGAATCAGGAAGGCGAGCATGGCTCCGTAAAGGATGCCCATGACCGCGTGGGTGACCCGTTCTCCGGCGTAAACATCGCCCAGAGGTTTTCGGACCACCACTTCGATTACAAAATCCCAGAGCGTCAAGACGATTTCGCCCACGATCACTGCGACCAGAGCCCAGACCCAGAGTCCCTCCCAAGAGACCCAGGGAAGCGTGCCGAAAAGAACGGCATAGAGGAAATCTCGGGCCGCGTGAAGCTGGAGTTCTGGGGCGGTCCCAGGAACTCCAGCCGGCAGGCGCGCGCGCCACTCGTGGTAATAGAAGGTATCAAAGGCTCCGATGACCCCCTGTACAAAAAGCAGCCAGCATGCGGTTTCCACGATTTATTCTCCCGGTGGTTCCAGGGTCCCATCATAGCGAAGGATCGATCCGAAGATGGGGATCGAGATGTCGACTTCCACCTGGGGGTGGGCGGAGTGGCCCGAGATCGTCTCGGTGGCTTCGATCCGGGTCGAGAGCCACGGAGGGAGGGGCATCCATCCGCGACCGATGCGCATGCGAAAGTCGGTTTGACGGAAATGGATTCCCTGGGGGATCGTTTCGACATGGAACCGAAATTCGAAACGTCCGAACCGTTCCACCAGCATCCCTTCGGGGTCGAGGGTTTGCCACGACTTGAAAATCGCTCCAGAAAAATTGCGGGTCCATGTTTCCTGGTTGTGTTCTCGTTGGACGTGGATGTGGACCTCGACCGGATCTCCGGCGGGTGGGAGATTCATCCAGCGGCCGATCATCCGGGCGAGGACGTTACGGCTCCTCGTGACGCGAAACCGTCCTCGGGTATCGAGATCCTCCTCGGAAAGGTGCAAGGCTTGAAGGGTCGGATCCACCTGGCTCCAATCCATTCCGCGGATGCGTCCGTACAAATTCATGATCGGAGACGGTCCCTAGAGCTTTCCCATGTAGCGTCCCACTCGGATCGGTTCGACCGCCATGGCCGCGACCATGCCGCCGGCCATGGCTCCCATGACCCCGACGGTGGCGACTTCACTGCCGGAGAAGTAGAGGTTTTTGATCGGGGTGTGGGCGCGGAGCGCCTCGCAGCGGAAGCGGGCCGGGGTGGGTTCGATCCCGTAGATGGAACCTCGAATAGGGCGACAAAAATGGTCGGTAGAAAGAGGGGTGGAGAGTTCTACGAAGTCGACCATCGGTTCGAGTTCGGGCATATGACTCAGAAGCTGGGCCAGGAGGCAGTCGGTTATCCGCTTTTTGAAGGCTTCGTATTCCGGTTCGCGTTGCTTCCACGATCCGTCGCGCCACGGTTCGAACACCTCCCAGGGGACAAAGGTTACCGCTTCCCCGGTGTGGAACTGTTCGGGACCGGGGTCGTGATCCGGGTCTTTGAGGCTGGGGAAACTGCAGTAGAGGACCGGGGAGGGTTCTAAATCCTGCGTGGAGTTGACGACCCAGTGTCCGGCATCGAGTTCCCAGGTCTCGTAAAACCACTTATTCGCCGCTCCGGCTCCCGCCGAGCGGATATCTCCTTTGAATCCGAGGTAGAGGCAGACGTGAGCGGGTCCGGGGTCGAGATCCTGCACCGAACGGGCCCAGGTCGTGTCGATGTGGTCGGGAAGAAGTCGCCGAGTCGTGCTCATGACTCCGGCGGCGCTAACGACGCGCCCAGCGCGGATCTCCTCGCCATCGGCGAGGCGGACCCCCACCGCTTTCTGGTTCTCGATCAGAATTTCCTCCACGTCGGCTCGGATTCGGGTCCACCCTCCGGCCTCGGAAATCGCCCTCAGCATCTGGCGAGCGATTTCGGGTGCGCCTCCGCGCGGGTACCACGCTCCGTGGAGAAAGTGCCGGGTGACGAGCGCCTGGATGGCGAAAGAGGCGCGACTGGGGGGAGATCCGTGGTACGCCCACTGGCTGGTGAGGACGGCCTGAAGCCGTTTGTTGGGGGTGATTTCATCGAGGACTTCCTGGCAGGATTTTTCGAAGACACCCGCGCTCCCCCGGGACATCCATCGGCCGAGGGTCTTGCCCCACCAGGATGGGGGAAGTGATCGGGAGCGGAGGAAAGACTTCATCGTTCGGGCGACCTCGGCAACCCGGGCCAGATAGTCGTCGATCGCCTCGACCTCATCGGGAAACGCTTCGATCAGGTTGGCTCGAAACTGGTGAGGGCTATCGGGATAGTCGATGCGTAGGTCGGGATAGTGAAACTCGTCGTAGACCGGCCCGAGCGTTTCCCACTGCAATCCGCCTCCGGTCAGGTCGTGGAGAATTCGTCCCAACAGGCTGCGGGTGGTGACCTCTCCGATGGCGTGAACTCCCACGTCCCACTGGTACTTTCCTCGGGTAAACGCGTGCGTGAAGCCGCCGGGTACGTAGTGCTGTTCCAGAACCAGTACCTTGTGTCCACATCGAGTCAGGAGCCCGGCCGTGGTCATGCCGCCCATTCCGGATCCGATCACGATCGTGTCCCAGGGACCTTCCGGTCCGCCACGCTTGCTCCAGTAAGTTGGACGATTGTGGGAGGTCATCGGTACGTGGAAAAATGAGTTCCCGTGAGAAGTTGTACAAAACCCAGCAGACTGAAAATGCCGCAGAGAAGAATCGTGACGAAATAGATTTCTCCGTCAAACCCGTTTTTGGTGTACCGGTGGGCCGCGTAGGCGAGTGCTGAATTGGCCACGAGAAGAAAGAGGCCGCTGAGTCGAGCGTACACACGAAGGTTCCAGGGGATCGGTTTCCCCGCTTCCCGCAGAGTCCGATGCTGGTGGGATTCATAGGCAACCCGAATAGCAAAAGGGTTCTCGATTGCTTTTTTGAACATCCAGTTGGCCAGCGATTTAATCTTCATCTTCGACTCCATGGGGTTTCAGTTAGGTCGCCCAGAGGGATATTTTTGGGATTCTAGCACAGTGTGGATTCCTTTATGATAAGGATTCCACTTCTGCTTCTTGTTGCGATAGCCGGATCGGTATCGCTTGAGGGCGATCGGGTTGTCCGTTTCGGTGAGGAAATTTGTTATGACCGAATCACAAGAGATTCAGGATCTTTGCCAACGACCGGTTCAGGTCTTTTTTACGGACCAGTTTTCGCCTTCGACCGA
>JASMLP010000078.1 GCA_030748635.1 Planctomycetota bacterium | reverse complement strand
AACGGGTGGACGAGTCCGTACGCTTGCGAGTTGCCAATCGCTTCCGTTCCGAGGTCATGGTGGAAGAGATCGAAAAGGTTTATGACCAGGAGTTGAAGGGGAGAAAAACTTCTGGTGATCTGTGCCGTTCAGATTTTGCTTGCGGAGTGACTTCATGAATTCTGTTGTTCAAGGAAGAGCTTGTAGCGAAAGGTATTCTCGATGAGTTGCGGGAACGGTTCGCGAAGACATGCTCCGATTGCGATCATGAGCGATGTGCATGCCAATATCGAGGCGTTTGAACGACTCGTAATCGATCTTGATGAACGGGGGATCGAAAAAATTCTCTGCCTGGGAGATGTGATCGGCTACGGTCCTAACCCCGTCGAATGCCTGGATCTGGCCTTGAGTTTGATCGCGAGTGGGCGATTGCAGGTAATTTTGCTCGGAAATCATGAAGAGGCGGTGTTGTCGGGGCCTTTTGGATTCAACCCGATTGCCAAGGAAGCGGTGGATTGGACTCGTGCGCAATTGAAGCCTCGCTGGAATAGCCTCACTCGCACCAAGTCACGTTGGGAGGCGTTACGGAACTTCCCTCTGACTTACTGTGAGGACGGTGTTCTGTTCGTTCACGGCTCACCGCGGGACCCGACCATGGAGTACATTTTGCGTTCGGATACCGAAGACCTATTCGGCGAAGTCCCGGAAAAAATCTCAAAGATTTTTGGCCTATTCGAAAGCCTCTGTTTTGTCGGGCACACTCACGACCCGGGAGTGATCACAGAAGAGAGCCAGTTTTTGAGGCCCTCCGATTTTGGAATGGTTTTCGAGGTAGCTCCCGGAGCGCGTTATGTCGTGAATGTGGGGTCTGTTGGGCAGCCGAGGGATCGGGACAATCGTTCTTGCTACGCCACCTACGACGGGGTTCGGCTCGAATACCACCGATTGGAATATGATTACGGCAAAACGGTAGAGAAAATCCGTCGGATACCGGAACTGGATAATCGTAATGCAGAAAGGTTGGAGTTAGGAAATTGAATCAATGAGCCGGGACGGGGATATTCTCCGGAAGGGCTCTAGTCTGGAGTCGGTTGGTCATGTTTTTTCTTTTGGGATAGGAGGCGGCTTTGCTGAATATCACGGTGACGGCTAAGAGTGACAGTGCAACCTATGCGGTCAAGGAGTATGCCAAGGAGAAGGCCCAGAAACTTTCTCGATATTACGATCGCCTGCAAGGGGTCGATATTATCATGGAAACAGATCGGGCTACTCATATCGTCGAAATGATCGCTATTGGAGATAAGCACCGTTTCGTTGCGAAGGAGGCAGGCAATGAAATGATGGAGGCGACCGATCTGGTGATCGACAAGATGGAGCGTCAGCTTTCCAAGTTCAAAGAGAAAATGCATGAGCGCCATCGTCGTAAAACCTCATCGACTGTCGAAGATATCGAGTCGTGGAAAGAGGTCGAGGAGGAAGCGGAAAGCTATCAAGATATTGTTGATGGCTAATTCCTTCCGTTATCTCGAATGAGTTCCATGGTCAAGAGCCTTGATGACATCTCGCATTCTGACTCGGACCCTTCCCCGAAGGTCGTCGCTTTTGGGGGAGGGACCGGGATGTCGATACTTCTGTCGGGACTCAAGGCCTATGCGCGAGACATTCGAGCAGTTGTTACGGTTTCCGATAATGGAGGAAGTTCGGGAAGGATCGCCAGGGATTTCGAAATCTCACCTCCTGGCGATTTTCGAAACTGCCTGCTAGCGTTATCAGAGGTGGACCCTCTTCTCAAGAAATTGTTGTCCTACCGGTTCGAGGAAGGGGATGTTCTGGGGCATTCGGTGGGGAATCTATTGCTTACCGCGTTGACTCGAGAAACCGGTAATTTTGAAGAAGCTCTCGAGGAGGCGGGGAGGCTGCTGGGGGTCTCCGGAGGGGTTTATCCGGCGACGAATCGCCGCGTTGTTCTGGTGGCCAGTCATCCGGATGGGAGTCGCTCTTCTGGGGAGACCCAGATTGTGGCCAGTCGCAAGAGAATTGATCATGTGCGCCTTTTACCTGATCCCGGGAGAGTCAGCTCCCAGGTTCGGGAAGCGATTTTGGGGGCGGACTTGATCATTCTGGGACCCGGGAGCCTTTATACCAGTGTGATCCCGAATCTTCTTGTGGGGGGGATGGTCGAGGCGATTCGGGAGTCTGGAGCGCCTGTGGTTGCTGTCATCAATATCATGACTCAGCGGGGTGAAACGGATCGTTACACTGCCGGAGAGCATTTGAGAGCGCTGCTTGAGCACAGTGAACCCGGATTTGTCGACTATTGCTTGGTTCACCAGGGAGACATTCCCGAGTCGGCTCTGGACCGGTATGTCTATATGGGATCCGAAGTTGTGGAATTGGATGTGGACGTGTTCGAGCGTGAGGGGGTCGAACTTTTACGAGACGATCTTGTTGATGTTGGTGAGTTTATTCGGCATGATCCCGGCCGGCTAGCGCGAGCTGTTTTGAAACTTTTGAATTTGCGGAGTTTGATATGACTTCTGGTGGAAGAAATACTCTCGAATCAGATACGACTCTGGAGGTCGAGAAAAATTTTATCCTGGAAAACAAAGAAGGTCTGCATGTCCGTCCAGCGACCCTCTTTGTTCAGGCTGCCAATGAATTCGAAGCCAAGATAGAAGTTGTGAAAGATGGTGTTGCCGTGGATGGCAAAAGCATCTTCGAAATACTATCTCTCGCAGCTGGGTGCGGTACCTCTTTGACAGTCCGCTGTTCGGGGAAGCAAGCTCAGGAAGCTCTGTCGCGCATAGAGTCCCTTTTTGCTAGCCACTTTGAGCTCTGATCGAGGATTGAAGTTTCTGGAATGGAGATCAAGCGTGGAATACCGGTTAGCCCTGGAGTCGTAGTCCGGGAAGCGTTCGTTCTGGATAGTGAATCGTTTCGAATTCCTCAGCGATTCGTTTCTCCAGATCAAGTGGACTCTGAGATCGACCGCTATCGGAAGGCCAAGGGGTTAGCGGCCCAAGACATCTCGGCTCTGATGGAGGAGCGTGGGGGCCATATCGAGGAGATCGTACACATCTTTAGTGGTCATTTGGCCATTCTCGACGATCCCCGGCTCAACGGCGAGATCGAGGACTCGATACGCGAACGAAATTTCACCGCTGAATACGCAGTTTCCCAGTCGTTTCGCCGAACGATCAACCTTTTTCGTTCCATGAGCGACGATTACTTCAGTCAGCGTTTTACCGATTTCGGAGATATCGAACGCCGTTTGCTGAGCCGTTTGCTCGATGAGAGGCGTGAAGAACTCGCGAACCTCACGCGTCAAGTGGTGATCATAGCCAGGGACTTGACTCCCTCTCAAACCGCGGAATTAGACGCCAAGAAGGTGGTCGGGTTTGCTACGGATGCGGGAGGTAAAACGAGCCACACGGCCATTTTGGCTCGCACAATGGGGATTCCCGCGGTCGTGGGGCTGGAGACTATTTCCGCAGAAGTTTCAGGCGGAGACCTGGTGGTTATCGATGGGACTGAAGGGCGAATCATCATCGATCCTGACCCTGTGACCTTGGAGCGCTATCGATGTCGTGAAGAGGCCTTTCGGCGTGAACGTTTCGAACTGAATGTTCTCCGGAATCTTCCGATTGAAACTCGAGATGGCCATCCGGTGGTTTTGCTTGCCAACATGGAGATGCCACGAGATCTGAAAACGGCTGTGGCCAATGGAGCCCAGGGGATCGGCCTTTATCGAACTGAATTTCTCTATATCGGTGATCGGGTCCCTAACGAAGAGGATCATTTTCACGCCTACAAGAAAGCGTTGGAAGTTCTTGAAGGTCGACCGTTAGTGATCAGGACCTTCGATTTCGGAGCCGACAAGATGTTTGGTGAGGCAGAGCCTTCCGGAGAACTGAACCCCTTTCTCGGATGTCGATCTATCCGGCTTTGCTTCGAGAAGGTGGATGTATTCAAAACACAGATCAGGAGCATTTTGCGGGTATCACACCTCGGCAAAGTGTCGATCATGTTTCCGATGATCAGTTCCCTGGAAGAGTTGCAGCGAGCCAAGAAGATTTTGTATGAAGTGATGGAAGATCTGGTCAGCGATGGAATCGCATTCAATCCAGAGATCCCGATCGGGATCATGATCGAGGTGCCCTCGGCAGCGTTGACTGCGGATATGATGGCCTCTGAAGTCGATTTTTTTTCCATCGGCACCAACGACTTGATTCAGTACTCCTTGGCTGTTGACCGGGTGAATGAGAGGGTGGCCTCGTTGTATCAGCCCGCGCATCCGGCTATTTTGAGACTGATCAAAAGGGTCATCGATGTGGGAGAGGTTCGTGGAGTCAAAGTCTGCATGTGCGGGGAGATGTCCGGAGATGAGGTGTTTACTCTGTTGCTCGTTGGGTTGGGGTTGAAGGAGTTTTCGATCTCTCCGATTTCTATTCCCAAGGTGAAGTTGATTATTCGCAGAAGCAGCATGGTGGAAGCTCGAGAGTTGGCTCGAGGCGCGATGAACATCGCCGATCCCAACGAAGCCATCGCTTACCTCGCTCGTGAAACCGAGCGAATTTCAGGGGTTCAGACAGCCGTATGAAGCGTTTTGGCGTGAAAATGGAAGTTCTATGTTCCTTCGAACTCGTTAGAGGAAAGTCCTGTGACTGAAGGCGTTTCCCGTGCTCGTGAGGTGACTTTCGAGGATTTTCGATCCAGATCTCCCTTGATGAGAGATGCGATCGAACGGGCCCGTCGGGCCGCTCAGAGTGATGTCAGTATGTTGATCCTCGGCGAAACCGGAACGGGTAAAACTCAACTGGCTTCTGCCATTCATCATGCGAGCGCTCGCCGCGAAAATCCCTTTGTCAACTGCAGCGTTTTACCCGCGAGTCTTCTCGAGAGTGAACTTTTTGGCCATGAGCGAGGGGCATTCACGAGCGCTGAGCGGGAGCGTCGCGGCAAGTTCGAATTGGCTGATCGAGGCACCTTGTTTCTGGACGAAATCGGAAATATGGCTCCTGGCGCCCAGGCAAAAATCTTACGTGCCGTCGAGGACAAGCAATTTGAGCGGGTGGGAGGGGAAAAAACGATCAAGGCGGATGTTCGGATTCTGGCGGCCACCAACGTCAGCCTGGATCAGCTTTCGGGAGGAGAGGGGTTTCGGCAGGACCTTTTTTATCGTCTGGCGGAAGTGATCATCGAAATTCCCCCACTACGCGAACGTAAAGAGGATATCGAACTCCTGGTGAATCATTTCGTCCAGGTTTTCAACGAGGAGTTGGGAACTTCGGTTCAGGGGATGAGTGACGCTACGATGAGCTATATGTATCGTTACGAGTGGCCCGGAAATTTGAGAGAATTGCGGAATGTGATCCGGCGAGGAATGATTCACTCCAATCGGGAGCTTATCTGGCTGGAAGATCTTCAGTTCGCTCCCAAACTAGGGGAGGTTTTCGAGGAGGAAACCGAAGAATCGTTGTTGTTGGAGGTCGTGGTTCGTAATCACATACAGAAAGTTTTAGAGCTGACGGAAGGGAATAAGAAGAAGGCCAGTGAACTGCTCGGGATAAGTCGGCCGACTCTAGACCGGAAGCTCAAGAAATATACGATGATTTGATGAGTATTTGTCGGTCGCAGGGAAGGTCGAGTTTTGTGGTTCACCGGGCGAAGGCGGGATGATGAAATCTAGCGAACAAAGGCTTTGAGGTTTGCATGTCACGCAAGCGACGTTTCGGGGAAATCGCCCTTAGCAATCGAATGATCTCCAAGGCCCAACTAGAGAAGAGTTTGGGGCTTCAAGAGGATGAGGAACCGGAAAAGATTCTCGGGCAGATCCTTCTCGAGCAGGGGTATTTGAGCACGTTGCAGATCGATCTTGTCATACAGATTCAGAATCAAGTTCGCAAACCTACAACCCGCTCAGGTTTGGCGATCGGCCAGAAAGAGTTCATGGATCTGGTGATCGAGCAAGGGTTTTGTAGTAAATCGCAAGTTCGACAAGCGCTCGAAATCGTGCAGGAAAGTCCTCGGGACGACGTATCTTCGAGTTTGACGGAGGTCATGATTCGCAAGCGTTTCTTGACCCATGGACAACTCGAGGTGATCCGGAAGCTGAAGTCCGGAGGAGAGTTTCCTCGCATCGAGGGGTACAAGTTGTTGTCCAAATTGGCTCAAGGGGGCATGGGGTACATTTACAAGGCGCGGCAACTTTCCATGGATAGGATCGTGGCCGTCAAAGTGCTCGACCCAAGGCTTTCCAGAAGCGAAACTCACGTTCAGCGATTTGTTCGAGAGGCCCAGACCGCGGCGCGACTCAACCATGAAAATGTTGTTGGTGGTATCGATGTCGGTTCCTCGATGAACAATCACTATTTCGTCATGGAATTCGTGAACGGTGAGAGTGTTCTGGACATCATCAAGAGAGAGGAAGCTCTTCCGGTCTCGATGGCGCTTTCGATTATCCGGCAAACCGCGGAAGCCCTGGATTACGCGAGTCGACACTCGATCATTCATCGAGACGTGAAACCATCCAATATCCTTATCAACCATCGTGGGCGAGCGAAGATCTGTGATCTGGGATTTGCCAAGGTGGCTGACAATGAACCCCACATGAAGATAGAAGGACTCACGTTGGGGACACCGTTTTATATGAGTCCTGAGCAGGCGATGGGTTCTCGAGATCTGGATACTCGGACCGATATCTATGCGCTCGGAGCTAGCCTCTACCATATGATCATGGGAGTTGTCCCGTTTTCGGGTAAAACGGCGCTCGAAGTGATGAAGCAACATGTTCATGCGGATGTCGTGTTTGAAGGCCCGAGGTCAGTGGGGCTCGATCCCGAAATTGTTTCCCTCATCGAGAAGATGATGGCGAAGAAGCGTGAGGACCGATTTCGGACTCACGCCGAAGTGGTCGAGGCGATGGATCGACTGATCGGGAGTCAGGAGAGCGGAGGGGCGGTTGGGGCTTTGCGATGCCTGGTTGTGGCCTCTTCGACTTCAGAGGATTCGATAGATGAAGCCAAACAGGTGGCGAGCGGTATTCAGGGAACCGGCGCTACCGCACGGGTGGTTCGGGTTGAGGAAGTGGAACGGGCTCACTTCGAAAAGGTCGACGGCGTGATTGTCGTGGCTCCGGCGGGGAATCCTTTGGACATCTGTCTGGAATTTTTTCGAAAGTGCGAGGAATGGCGGGACGAGGTTCATGGAGTCCTGGGAATGATCCTCGTGAATAATGAGGCGGTCGGAGTCGATTCGGTCGAGACAGAAAACGTTTTGGCGCGTTCCTTTTTGGGGCTTGGAGTTCTCCTCGTCCAGCAGTCTTCTGGCGGAGATTCTGAATCCAGTCGGGCCCTCGAGGGGCGTCGTTTTGTCCGGTTTTTGAGAAATCGAAGAGGAGCATGATGAGTGAACCGTCGGTAATTCGGAAGGCGCTAGGAAAGTTGTATGCCTTGTGGATGGGCTTCGCGCGCATTCTGGGTTATGTGACTCAGCCCATATTTTTCTTTGTCGTCTTTGTGATCGGTTTCGGGCCGGTCGGAGTGTGCTTGAAGTTGTTAGGGATAGATCATCTCGATCGCCGTCTCGATCCTGGGCCATCGTGCTGGAAGGATTATGATGGAGAAAATGACGATATCGAATTGATGAAGAGGCAGTTCTGATTTTCATTTTCTTTAGAGTTCTTTCCTCGAGCAGAGAAGTTTGTACATGAATGTTCTCGGAATCAGTTGTTACTATCACGACTCAGCCGCCTGTTTGTATCAGGGAGATCGGCCGGTGGCCGCCGCTCATGAAGAACGGTTCACTCGTAAAAAGCACGACCAGGACTTCCCGACTCATGCGATCGAATACTGTTTGCAGGAGGGAGGTATCGAAAAGTCTGACCTGGATGCCGTGGTCTTTTACGATAAACCCCTTCGAAAATTCGAAAGGATCTTGCTGACTTACCTGGCGACTTTTCCTCGGGGATATAGCTCGTTTCGCCGTGCCATGCCTTTGTGGGTCAAGGACAAGATATTCATCCCGAAAAAAATCCAGAATTCCTTGGGCTATAAGAAGTCGATCCTGTTTGCCCAGCATCACCAGTCTCATGCCGCGAGCGCTTTTCTGGTTAGCCCATTCGAGAGGGCGGCGATTGTTACTGTGGATGGGGTGGGAGAGTGGACGACTTCGGCTATCGGCCGGGGAGAGGGAAATCAGGTTTCTCTTCTCAAGGAGACCCGCTTTCCTCACTCGCTCGGTTTGTTGTACACCGCATTTACCTATTTTTTAGGTTTCAAGGTCAACAGCGCGGAATACAAGGTGATGGGGCTTGCTCCCTACGGCGAGCCACGCTTTGCCGACAAGATCCGTGAGCATCTCATCGATCTCAAAGCCGACGGCTCTTTCCGGTTGGACATGAAGTACTTCAATTACCATCGCGGCTTGACGATGACCGGCAAGAAATTCGAGAGGATGCTCGGGGTCCCTCGTCGTCGAGCAGAGGATTCTCTGGATCAGGTACACAAAGATCTGGCCGCCAGTGTTCAGGAAGTGACCGAAGACGCTGTGCTGGCCATGGTTAGGCATGCTCATGAAATGACAGGAGAGCGCGCGCTGTGCATGGCTGGCGGGGTTGCTCTTAACTGTGTGGCCAACGGTCGTGTGGTCCGAGAAGGCCCCTTTGATGAATTGTTCGTGCAGCCTGCTGCTGGCGATGCTGGAGGAAGTCTCGGAGCGGCCGCATTTGCCGTTCACTCGGTTTTGGGGGTCCCCAGAGACTATGTGATGGAGCACGCTTATTTGGGGCCGAGTTACTCCGATGATCAGGTACGGACTGTTCTGGACGGATACGGAGTGCCCTACGAAGAGTTAGAGAAAGAAGAACTGGTACGTCGAACGGCTCAGGCTGTCGCTGACCAGAAGATTATCGGTTGGTTTCAGGGGCGTATGGAGTTTGGTCCCCGAGCTCTCGGGAGTCGCTCGATTCTTGCCGATCCTAGAAATCCGGAAAATCAGAATCGGGTGAATCTGGCGATCAAATTCCGGGAGTCGTTTCGGCCCTTCGCGCCGGTTATTCTGGAAGAGCGTGCGTCAGAATATTTCGAGTTGGATCGTCCGAGCCCATTCATGTTGTTGGTTTCACAGGTGCGATCCGACCGGCGAACAATCCCCTCGGTCACTCATGTCGATGGGTCAGCGCGTATTCAGACCGTGAATCGGGAACATAATGGACTCTATTACGATCTGATCGAAGAGTTTGATCGACAAACAGGTTGTCCTATTTTGATCAATACTAGTTTCAATGTTCGGGGAGAACCGATCGTTTGTACCCCAGACGATGCGTTTCGGTGTTTCATGCGTACGCATATGAATATCTTGGTGATGGGATCCTTTTACGTGGAAAAGGAGAACATGCCTCCAGTCGGGAAACTGCTGGGCGAACTGGAAGAGTTCGAACTGGACTAACCGTTTTGTGCGGGTTCAGCACTCCCGTGAGTGCCCGATTCGTACCGATGACAGTTCAAACTCCTTCGAGAAGGAGTGGTCAACGACTGTCGTCGTCCAGAGTCTCCTGATAGGAGATCCAGACGATCAGCGCGATGATCAGTAGTGCGATTCCACCACCGATGATCCACCACCACATTGGCGCGGATAGCAGAATCGCGGGGGAAGCGGTAGATAGCAGATGCATCATGACGCCCCATTGTCCTGGGGATGGATGAACTGTTTCAGCCTTTTCGGAAAGGACTCAGGAACTCGAATTCCAAGGATTGGAATCTGCTGGGGGCGGAAGAGGAGCTTCGGTTGCGGTCGGGGAAGATTCTTCCGGTTCGTCCTTCTTGTTGATCAACTGTTCCATCAGGCGGCCTGGCTTGAAATTAACCACTTTTTTGGGCGGAACGTGAACCGATTCGCCTGTTTTGGGGTTTCGTGCCTTGCGGGCAGCGCGATGTCGAACTTCGAAAACACCAAAATTTCGCAACTCGATGCGCTCATTTACCAGGAGGGCGTCGATGATCGCATCGAAGGTACCTTGAACGATGTTCTTGGTGTCCTCCTGGGAAAGATTGTGCTGGGTTGCAAGCTTGCGGATGATGTCTTTTTTGGTCCGAATTGGTTCTCGGTAGTCACCACTCACTGGGATTCCTCCGGGTCCATGAAAAGCGATGCTTTGTAAAGGGGCATCGCAAGAAAATGCTAGCTGTTATCTATCCTCGAATAACCCCGCTCTGTCAAGGATAAACCCTGACAGGAGTCGGACATATGTTCATTCATCCAGAGAGATTACCTCTTCGATTCGGTATCGTCCAGGCGACTTCTGGATTAGATTTTTGCCGATAAGGAGGGCTCCGGATGCGAAGGTGTCACGATTCGAGGCGCGATGAGTCAATTCGATCTGCTCTCCCGGGCCGGAAAAGAGAATTGTATGGTCGCCGACAATGTCTCCACCACGAACAGCGTGCATTCCGATTTCGGCGCTTTCGCGAGGACCCACTTGCCCATGACGTCCGTGAACAACGTCGGTTTCAGCGCATATGTTTCGGGCCGATGCGATTCGGTCTAGAATCTTGAGGGCGGTTCCCGACGGAGAGTCGACTTTTCGTCGGTGGTGGGCTTCGATAATTTCGATATCGTATTCCGCTCCTAAATTTTTAGCCAGATTTGCCGCGGCCTGAATCAAGATGTGTACACCCGCCGACATGTTGGGTTCCATGAGAACCGGGATCCGGTTACCGGCTTCGGTCAGAATCTTCTCTTGATCCGCGGTGAGGCCCGTTGTTCCTATGATCATCGCGACCTTTCCGGATTGGCACTCTTCTACCCGCTGCAGCGTCGAAGCCGGAATTGAAAAGTCGATCATGAGATCGGCCTCTACGTTCAATTTATCTGAAAGAGGGACGTTGAGTGGAGGCAAGCCGATAAGGGGTCCGATATCTTGTTCGAGAGAGGGGTGACCGGGTCGTTCAATGGCGGCGACAATCTGGTAGGCTGGATTTTCTGCGGCAAGACACAGGATTCGTTTCCCCATTTTTCCGGTTGCGCCATTCATTGCGAGTCGGATGGTTTTCACAGGACCTCCAGGAGTGTTTCGATATCAACATGTTTTTCGACCAGTGTTCGAACATTCGAAATCAGCTTCCGGTCGCTGGGATCGATGGGGACATCGAGTTCATGAATCAGTTGGGCTGCACGATAGCTATCAAAGGGGACGAGAATCGTCGGAATCTGGGATTCCTCGAGGTGTTCGATCACCGCTGGAGGAGGAGTCAGGTCTCCGGTCAAAACCAGGCCGGAGAGTAGTGGGGATTCTGTTGTCGATTTTTTTTGATGGGCTGCCAGGGCTGTGAAAATCAGGTCGATGCGATCACCTGGGGTGATGAGAAGGTGATGGGGCTTGAGTCGAAGAAGCCGGGAATAGGCTGTTTGGGGAGCCATGGCGCCGAGAGATGTCCTGCGATGCCGATTGCGGAGCCGTTCCTTACATGCGATCGGTTTTCCGCCTAGAGCCTCCAGGATCTGTACCAGAGTTGGTTTGCCGAGGTCCGCAATCAGGGGGATCGACCCCAGATATCGGATCCCGTGTTGTTCGAGTGATTTACGGGCCGTTTGGCTCACTTCATCGATCTGGTCGCGTGGAACCTGGTTGACCACAGCCCCGGCCAGTTCAACACCTTCTTTCTCGAAGTGACTTCGATTCAAGATGATCTCATCCAGGGGATGGCCGATATCGGGTGTAGTGACCAGCAAGACTTTCGCCCCGAATCGTCGGGCCATTTGTGCATTGGAAATTCCCCAGGTTGTTCCGACCGCGGCGTGACCATTTCCCATGATGACGACAAGGTCTTTGCCACGGGAGACATTGGAAAACGCTTCATCAATCCGCCCGAGAGTATTTTTCTGGCCAGCAGAAGAGAGGTTCGGTTGCGGCAGGCCACGACGAATGGTGATCGGACTGGACTCTTGGATGTTCGTATGGATTTTACAGGAGCGGTGAATGAGAAGGGTGTCTTCATCCAGGTCGAGATCACCGCGAAAGATATGGCGAATACCGACCGGTTTGATGAACCCAAGGTTTGGCAATACGGAGGACAGTGCCATGGTCATTCCCAGGGTGATCGTGGTTTTTCCCTGGCCGCGACGTGTTGCTGTGATGTAGAGATTGTCTCTCATATTTCGTGGAGTGTATGGAAAACAGGGAGGACCAACAAGCGATCGGATGGGTGGATCACTTTTTTCCTAGTTTCGAGATACTTAAAAACAGAAGGATGGCGTTGCCAATGAATAGCAATTGGCAAGCATGCAGATGTATCGCTTCGGCGTCTCCGAGCTCTCGGTTCAATTCGATCTTTGTCTCCAGGTCGCTGAGAGCCTCTTCGTAATTTTCGGTTTCTATGAGGTCCAGGAGTGAGGGTTCCAGGGAAATGGGCGCTGTTTCGAGGTAGTTACGAAGTGTTGGGCCGACTGGAATGATTTTGCTGGTGGGTCGGTTCAGCTTTTCTCTGAGTCGATTGACCTCTTCGGTCAAAGTTTCGATCGATGATTGCATTTCGAGTCGTTCTTGGGCCAAATCCGTCAGCTTCTTGTCTTGAACTTTTTGTTTGAAGATACTTTTCTCCAGTTCGAGTTGAAACCATTCCGCGCTGTTTGGGGCGGCTCCGTCCTCATGGATCGGGGCGGTATCTTCATCCACCTCAAGTAGTTCGGTCTGACGAAATCCTCCCATCAAGTAGGTTTCGGTTTGATCAGAGGGATCGGATCGCCCTTCCTCTTCTTCGGGGACCGGAAGGAGCGCGGTGGAA
Source organism: Planctomycetota bacterium (assembly GCA_030748635.1). GTDB lineage: Bacteria > Planctomycetota > JACQVV01 > JACQVV01 > JASMLP01 > JASMLP01. The sequence continues at coordinate 33,476 of JASMLP010000078.1, read as the reverse complement.
TCTCCGAAGATCTCCTCGTATTCATTGAGATCGATGGGGGTGATGTTGCCGACATCGATGCCCATGATGGTAAGGTCGTCCGACTGCATGGAGCCGGCGACAAATCGAGTCACATCTTTTCGGATGTTTTGGCACAGGCTGTCGATGTCCTTGTCGGCATGTCGGAGAATGGATTCGATGAGTCGTTGGTAGGTGAATTCATCGCCCTCAGGATTAATCGCTTCGACGACTCCGTCCGTGTAGAGCAGGAGCCGATCTCCCGGCTGGAGTTGAATGGCCGCTTCCTCTAGTTTGCGGAGAAAAGTGGTTCGGCGGGCCATCCCGAGTACCATGCCGGGGGCGTCAAGGTGAAGAATAGGGGGTTTGCGTTGGGGGTTATAGAGAATCGGAGGATTGTGTCCGGCCCGGACGTATTTGAGGCAGTGCGTTCGGGTGTCCAGAATTCCGAAAAAAGCGGAGATGAAGGAAGTGCCCTGGAGGGCGGTGTAGAGTTCATCGTTGGCGCGACTCATGGCTTCGCGCATGTTCCGCACGATTTTGTGATAGATGCCCAGAACTTGTTTGGTCATCGACATGACCAGAGCTGCTTCGACACCGTGTCCGGAGACATCTCCGATGACGATACCGATCTGATGTTCCTTGAGCTGGGGGAAGTCGTAAAAATCGCCTCCGACGGATTCCATCGGGTCGTAGCAGCAGGAAATCGAGTAATGATCGATTCTTGGGATGTCAGGAAGGATCTGGTCGACTTTTTTGCGGGCTTCTTCGAGGCCCTTGTCGATGTCCTTTTGCCTTTTGAGGGCGATTTTCACTTCGTGAAGTTCGTGGGCTAATTTCTGTTGTCTCTCACCTAGCTTTTGTTCGATGAGCCGGGTGTTGTGTAGGGACGCTCCGAGAATGTCGCCAATTCGTGATGCGAATTGCAGGTCGTTCTGGTCAAAAGGTTGATAGTCCAGGCGGTCAGCTGCGTTGAGGACACCAAGGACTTCTTTGTCATGGGTCGGAAGGTTGACTGTGATGGGAATGAGCATGCACGACGAAGAGCTGTATTTGTCCTGTTGGGTTAAATTGATGATCCCTCGGGATTCACGGTAGTTTTTGACGTCCTGAACCAGTATCGGTCCCTTTGTACGCATCGCTTCGAGAACGAGTTGCTCTTGCCCGTCGAGGGAGATGGAGTCGGTGATGTTCTTGTGATGGTTATGTCGCGTGAGGATGAGTGAATGGTTGTCATTAGAGCAGATATAAATGGATACCAGTCGAGCCTGAATAATTTCAGGGATTCTCTGAATGGACAGGTCCAGCAACTCCTCGCAGTCGATCGAATTCAGTAGCGTTGAAATTTCGCTGAGATATTCGATCTGCTGTTCTGAAAGAGGTTGGGACATGTTGTGTTCAGGAAGGAAACGAATGGGGTGATTGAATTATACGAGAATCGGAGAAACACGGTGGGGGAGATCAGTGGTTTCTGATCATCGATTCGAGTACGAAAAAATGCGCAGGGCTTCCAGCGTCAGGGGGCCTCGCTCCAGATGCAAGGACGGATGGGCGGTAACGAAGTCTGGCTCACTGATTTCGCCCAGGAAATGCCCCCCTCTTTGAATCAAAATTCGGTGGGAATCCAGGTGGAAAGATAAAGATATGGGTGTGTTTGATTGAGGAGAAGGGGGGGAGTCTGTCGTCTCCCACACCAGCTTTTTTTGGTCGTTCTCAAGCCGAATCAATTGGTGGAGGTATCGGTTTTTTTGTTTCTCTATGACGTAGCGATAACGTCTAGATCCCTTGGAGGTCCCCAGGGACAGGGCGAGGCGTCCGCGGTTTGCTACCAGGACTCGAAGTGCGATCTGGTAGGTTTCGAAATGGAATTTGTCGGGATATGGGGCGAGTCGGGTTGAGGAAGATCCTTCGGGGAGCGATGCGAGCAGCCCGTCGGGAGATTCCTGAAGTGAGGAGCCTGTGATCTCCCAGGTGGATGGGTCGGGAGAATTTGTTTCGAGCTGAATGGAGGATGGTGAGAGGAGGACGGGGCGGTGAACCTCTTTGACCGAGAGGATTCGGGATCCGTCGAGACATCGGATGCGGTAGGAGGTCTGTCCGGTATCGGTTGGGCCCAAGGATCGCAAGATAAAACGACGAGAAGGGGATGTTTCGGAAGTCGCTAAAACTTTCCAGGAGTCTCGAGTAATCCAACCTCCTCGATAGGACTCTTCCAGTACAAAGTGGGTGTCCTGCTCCGAAGAGGGAGAAGAGACTATTTCGAAGTGGATCCAGCCATCCGGGATGTCGAGAGGGGGGGTCTGAGCTGCTCGGGTGGATGGGTTCAGGGAGATCGTCTGTGAAGTGGAGGAGTTGGGCCAAGAGGTGATGAATTCGGTAAAAGACGTTTCCGGTGAAAGAGGCGTGAGCTCGATGTGGTCTTCTTTCCATGTGCAAGAATTGCCACCGGAAATCTCGACAGTCTGCTCGGGAGTTTCGACTCTCATCGACTTTTTAAGAACGTGAATGTGATCGAGGCTCAAGAAGCCTGTTGCGTCGCAAGGATGGATGCGAACCGATCCGATAGCGAAATGGAAAAAACTTCCTCGTTCCAGAGCCTGTATAAAGATCTGTCCGGAGAGGAGTTGAATGCGAAAAACATTCGGGTCTGAATCCATTTTTAAACGGGTATTTGATTCTAGTATCAGATTTCCGATTTTAGGGGCAAAGAGGACGACGCGACTGTTCTCTCCGGTGGAAATCTCGTCGCCCGGATGCATCGGAATGGAGGTGCCTAGATTTCGATCTCGTTGGCCTGAAGGAGTATGCAGCAAGGTGCCATCGATCTCCTCCGGGGAGAGTACGAGGAGAGGGAGGATGGAGGGCGGTTTCGCTAGTTCGAGAGATTTGCTGGGCGGATTGGAAATCGTTCGATCGAGATACGCTGTGAATCGCTGAAAGAGGTATGCGAAGAAAAGGATCGTGATCAGCCCCACGATGGTAAGGGTCTTGACCGGATAGGATTTCTGAGCCGATCGAAGCGGTTTCTTGACCGGGTCGGCGCTTGTAGAAGAGGGCCTCGCCGGCGTTCTGGAGACGGCGGTCTTTTGGGGAGGGCTTGGGGGGGAGGCGTTTGGAGGGGGGGTGGGGGGCGTTTGCTGGGTGGGGGGAGTGGGAAGGACGCGTTGGGCGGGGACGGTTGCTCGAATAACGGGGGGGGGAGAGGGGGTTGGCTTCTCAATGGGGGCTTTGGAGGCCGAATCCTTCAAGTCGGAGGGTGGGGACTCGTCTGAAGTCTCTTCAAATACAGGAGATAGAGAGGTTTCTGCCGCAGGGGCGGGCGCATCGGGATCTAGTTGATCGAGCGGATTGGTCGGGGGGGAGGGGAGGTGGTCGATCTCGTAGAAGAGATCTTTTTCAAAAGATTCGTCTAGAGTGGGGCGCTTCTGATTGAGTTCATCTTGGATCGATCGTGTCAGATGTTGGATTTCCTGAAATTGTTTCAGGCACGCGGGACATTTTTGGAGGTGGTCCGTGATAGAAGCAAACGCTTTTGTGGATTTCTCCGTCAGGCTGATCTCGGAAAGAGTGATTCTGTCGATCGATTGGCAATGCATGCTTCAGCCGCGATTGGTGTTATGGAGAAAGAGGAGAGCGTAGTCGAGACGGGCTCGCACTGTGGGTAGGTCGAGATCAAGGATCTCGGCGATCTGCCTTTGCCCGAAATCGGCGATCAATCGTAGAAAGAGAATTTCTCGGAATATAGACGGGACTTCCTGAAGCGAGGCGCGAAGGCGCTTTAGGGAAAATACTGGATCGATTTCCCGGGGGAGGATCGGGCGTTCGATAAGGCACTTGAGAAAACGGTCTTCTGGAATGGGGGCGCCGGTATCATCCTCCTCGAGGTCGAGGAGGAAGAGATGGTCGAGCGCGAAGCGGCGCGCGATTCGAAATATGTGAATACATCCCAGATTTGTGGGCGGATAAGAGTGCCCTTGTTGATAGATTTCGCAAAATACCTTTTGGGTTAAGGATTTTGCGACCGAAACATTCCCTACGTGAATATGAAGGAAGTGGGATACGGGAATTTTGAGATGGCGTACGAGATCCTGGAATCCCTCAAATTCCCCACTTCGGAAGCGCTTGTAGGCTTCTTGGCTCGGGCCCGTTTGTACCGCCGATAGTTCAGCCATTGATCCTCATCTTCCGGCCATCCACTTGGGGCCGTCAAGGGATCCTGGAGAGGGATTTAGCCCCCGTGTCGCATGGGGGAGCCGATCTGGACACCGTGCTCGAGTCCATGGTCCCACTCGTGAACCTGTTCGTTGTGTTTCCCGGGGCTGAGGTGACGACCTTGAGGTTCGATCTCGTCCCGCAAATGTCGGGATCCATCACCGTAATAGGTCGGTCGTGGTTGCTGGTAAACGTATGCTGGACCTGGGTGATACGGTCTTTTCTCGAAGGCGTAGATGGCGTCGGAGTCCGAGTAATGAGGCCAGTACTCACTGAAAGTGCATCCAACAGAAGAGAGAACCAATAAGGTCATCAGTAGCAAGGTCGGGCGAACAACCTGATTCATCTTTTGTGTACTCCTAAGAGGTGCCTCCGGAAGAAACCCAGAGTCCATTCATCGAATAGGCCACTGAGTATATCGGTAGGAGTCGGGAAAGAAAGGGGCTTTTTCTGGAAGGGGACCTAATGGAGTTCGGCTGGGTTGGCTTCCGATTCTCCGGTCTTGGGGTGGAAATGGGGGGGTGGGGAGGGAGACTTCACCGTCGACAAGAGGTGTCTCAGCCAGACCCAAAATCCTGTGGATACCACCGCCGACCCCAGAATAAGTCCCAGGAGTAGGCCTTTGTAGGGAGTCGAACCGAATCGATCCGCGTAATGGGCGCCCAAGAGGGCCAGCGGAAGCCCGAGGATGAGATACCGTAGGGTTCCCATGAGGAGACCGGGCATTCCTCGTTGGAAAGCTTCGAAGGTCGTACGGCAGAAGAGAAATGGAAAGGTGGCAGCAACCGCCAAGGGGGTGGCGTAGCGGATGGAAAAATCGGCCATTTGACGAGTCGATTCTTCTTTCCCCAGAAATTCGGTCAGGGGAGTCGATAGAAAAACACACCCGGGAATCACGATGATCGTGACGTATATCCAGGCAAAGGTGAATACTTGTCGGAGGCCTTTGTGGATTTCGGTTGGACGGTTCTCTCCTAGCAACCGACTGACAAAGGGGAGAATGGCTACCGCGACTCCTACGATGGGCATCAGGAGAGTCATCGTGACCCGGTGGTAAATCGCGAACGCGGCAAAAGATGAAGTGGAAGATTCGTGGGTCGACAGGATGGCGTTGATAAAAAGATTTTCTGTTCCCATGAGCACATAGGTGATGGCGGTGGGAATGCCGAGTATGCAGAGGGCGCGATAGGGGTGCGCGAGCATGCCGTTTGGATCCAATTTCACGGGATCGTTTTGGCGGAGTGAGGGGGTTGCCCGATCAGGGGAAGAGATGGCGGACCATTCGATTTTTCGGGAGTTTTCTAGACGGTGGGCTCGGTGAAGGGCGTAGAGGAGTCCTCCGAGGCGACCTGCGCCGGTTGCCAGCGCGATGCCCAGTATTCCCATGTTGAGGCCGAAGACGAAAAGCGTGTTCAAGAAGAGGTTGAGCGATCCGGAGAGAAGTCCAGCGATCATCGTGGATCGAGTGTCGTGGTGGGCTTTGATCAGGGAGTCCGGGAGGATGGACCAGAAACCGATGAGTGACGCGCTTGCAACCACGATCGGGGCATAGATCTGGAGGTTGCGGGCAACTTCCGGGTCGATCGGTAGGTGCGGGGTACCGATCCATAGGCTGATCGCTAGAGTGAGAAAGATTCCTGACAAAATCAGGATCAGGTGGCGGGTCGCTCGGAGCACCTGGATCATTCTGTTCTGGTGACGTTCACCGAATGCTCGTCCCAGGTGGGAGGTCAGCGAAGAGGAGAGTCCAACCCAGCAAGCGATGAAAGCAAATTCGAACGGGAAAGCGAGTCCGATGGCGGCGACCGCTTCGTCTCCCAGAGTGCTGGCGTAGGGGATGTCGATAGAGGTGAGTAAGCTGCGAAAAGTGAAGCTGATCACCAGAGGCCAGGCCAGACGAGGTAAGGAGGGTTGTGGGGTGTGAGAGGCCAGATCTGACATTGGAGCGGCAGAGTACAGGTGCTTTTCGGGTAGCACAAGGGAGGATCTTCGCTTTGAGGCGATGCTCGATGGAGGGCACGACCTGAGGTAGGATAAGCCGTATCTCCAACGGAGGACCGATTGATTATGCCCGAATCGTTGTCTATTGATGATTTGTTAGAAGATGAATGTTTAGCGGAATTGGTTCGAGATGATGAACTCGGAGTACGTCGCTGGATGTATGAGGATGGGGAGATCGTTCTTCGCGAAGGGGAAAGAGCTACACAACTCTATGTCCTCGAGTCGGGAGCTCTCCGCATCGAGACCGGTCAGGCAGACGAATCGGATCAAGGAAGAATTCTGGCCACTGTGATCTCGGAAAAAGACCGGAGGCGAGCTTTCGGAGAGATGGCTTTTTTTCTGGATGGTGTACGTACCGCAACGGTTCGTAGCGTAGGGTCTTCCCGGGTCCTGGAAGTACAGGAAACGGGTATAACCTTGCTTTTTCGCCGTTTTCCCGACCTCGTGCTCGAACTGTTTTCGGATCTGGTATCGAAACTTCGACTGACTACGGAGAGCTTCGAGGCCATGAGGGATGCCCAGGAGATACCGATCGAGGAGATCTTTATCGGATCCGAGGAGGCTGGGGTTTTTCTGGAAATCGGGGATCGGGTCGATCGACTCTATCGTGTGACTTCTGGGACGGTACGTCTCGTCGATTCTGAGGGGAAGGAAGAGCGGGTGAGCGACAACGATTCGAAAGGATCGTTTCTTCTGGCGACCGCCTTCCTGAGAGGGGAGTTGTCAGAAGTTCGGATCGAAGTGGATGCGGGGACTGTTTTGCAGTCCATCGATTCCGCTTCTCGTGAGGCGGTTATCCGAGCGTTTCCGGAGTTAGCCCTGGCTATTATCGATTCTCTCGAAGCTCCGAACTGAAATTTCAGAGGTCGGGCGGGGATCAGCCGGTTCTCGGGTGATCTACCTCAATCGGCCAGGTTCGAAGGCCGCCAGGTAGTAGGCGTATGGATCTTCGACGTATCGGCTTGCGGCACGGAATGAAACATAGTAACCGCTTGCGGGGTCGAACCAGCGTTGGGCATCTGAATCCCAAACGTAAGGGTTCTCCTCCTCTTCGGCCTCGGAGTCATCGGAACGAAGTGAGCGCGCGTTTTCCTCGGCATGTCGTTCGAGAGCGCCCCTCCTGTGAGAGGAGAGATGGGCAATGGCTTCGCCGCTATTGCCGTACTTCGTTTCCACGTTCTTCGAAAAGAGTTGGACCAGGGGAAGGATCGCCAGCCCGATGAGTAGCAGAAGAATCACATATTCGGCCATCGATTGGCCTCGACGCTGTGTTCTCCTTTTGATGAGCACTCGAATGGGAACCTCCTGGCGGCTGTCCACGGGTTTGGGATTGAAAGCTACCGAGAGGATATGCAATTGCCGGTCCAATCAGATGTTATTTAAAGAAAAAGTTCAAATGCTTAAAGTGTAGGGGTTTGGGGGCCTCCGGCTGATTTGGTATGCAGAGGATTTGAACGATTTTGTTCAATGGGTTGCACATTTTTGTGCTGTCGCTCCGATCCTGTTCCGTCGGAATCGATCCGGCGCGGGGTGCTGCGGGAGCGTTTTTCTCGACCGGCCAGGGAGTTGTCGCGGTGGCGAGAAGCTTCAGGTCTGCACGGCGCGACGCGATTCGCGTCGACGATCCCCCTCTTTCAGGATGCGTTTGCGAAGGCGGAGAGATTTGGGGGTGATCTCGACCAGTTCATCATCCTGGATGAATTCCAGACACGCTTCTAAAGCCATTTTGCGGGGTGGGCGAATCTGAGCCGCATCGTCTTTGCCGGCTGCTCGGACATTGGATAGTTTCTTGGTTCGGATGACATTGATGGCCAGGTCGGAATCCTTGCAGTGTTCTCCGACAATCTGCCCTTCATAGACTCGATCTCCCGGGGCAATGAAGAACTGCCCTCGATCGCTCAGATTGTCCAGAGCATAGGCCGTGACTTGACCTGTGAGGGTAGAGATCAGAACTCCGTTGGAACGGCGGGGAATGTTTCCGCGCAGAGGTTCGTATTTAGCAAAGGTGTGGTGCATGACCGCCTGTCCACGGGTTGCGGTCAGAATGCGACTTCGCAGACCGATGAGGCCACGGGCAGGGATAGTCATTTGCATGTGAACATAGTCGCCCATGGAGGGGCGGGCATCGACTCGAAGGATCTCGGCTCTTCGTTCACCAGTAAGGGACATGATGGCATTCTGGCAAGATCTAGGGCAGTCGATTACCAGGGTTTCGATCGGTTCGTATTTTGTGCTTCCCACCATGCGCGTAATGACTTTGGGAGTTCCCGCGGCGAGTTCATAGCCCTCTCGACGCATGGTTTCCAGGAGAATTCCAAGATGCATCAGGCCGCGTCCAGAGACCTGGAATTCTTCCGGAGTTTCGCCGGGCTCTACCCGGAGAGCGACATCGGTACGAAGTTCCTTTTCTAATCTCTCTTTCACTTTTCGGCTTGTCACGTGTTCGCCCTCTCGACCGGAGAAGGGAGAGTTGTTGATTCGAAAAGTCATGTTCAATGTAGGTTGATCGATATCGATAGGTGGGAGTGCGATGGGGGTTTCGGCATCGGCTACGGTGTCGCCGATCTGTATTTCACCTAATCCGGAGATTACCGCGATGTCTCCCGCGTGTACCGTATCGATGTTCTTCTTGCCCAGGCCCGAAAAGGTTTGTAATTCGTTAAAGCGCTGTTTCTTTTGGTTTCCGTCCCGACTGATCACTGCGACCTCCATCCCTTTTTCGATGTGGCCAGCATGAACTCTCCCGATGGCAATGCGTCCCAGGAATTCAGAAAAATCGATCGTGGTGACGAGCATCTGCAGAGGATCCTGGGGTCTGGCGTGGGGGTCGGGGACGTGTTCGATAATCCCCTCAAGGATGGGTCGCAGGTCGCTCCCTTTTTCTTGTGGATCGCTGCTCGCCCAGCCATCTCGGCCCGAGGCGTAGTAAAAAGGAGCATCGAAAACTTCCTCTCCGCCACCCAGATCGACCATCAGTTCGAGAGTTTCATCGTGGACGTCTTCGATGCGGGCGTCAGCACGGTCGACCTTGTTGATGATGAGGATGGGGGTCAGCCCATGATCGAGAGCTTTTTGTAACACGAAACGGGTTTGGGGCATGGGGCCTTCAAACGCGTCGACTAGAAGAAGCACACCGCTGGCCATTTGAAGAACCCGTTCGACTTCGCCTCCGAAATCAGCGTGTCCCGGAGTGTCAATGATGTTGATCTTGTAGGTCTGGCCATTGAGAGCTTGATAGAAGATTGCACAATTCTTGCTGTAGATCGTGATTCCACGTTCACGCTCGAGATCGTCGCTATCCATGATGAGTCCGTGCTGACCCCCGACGAGTTTGTCCAGTTCAGCGCTGCGGAACATTCCAGACTGGTAGAGCAGTTGATCGACCAGAGTGGTTTTGCCGTGATCGACATGCGCGATGATGGCCACATTGCGCAGGAGAGGAGCGTCCAGATTCAAATTCTTACCGTTTCAAGAGTTGCGAAGTTGTGGAGACCCCTCGGGCGGGGATCAAACATTTTTTGATCCAGGTTAAAAGTTCGAACCCGGAAAATAGTACCGGGTTCGAAAAGTTCGGGGGAGGTCCACCTCATCAGGCATAGTGGATTTTTTTCCGGAAAGTCCAAGCTGTTTTTCGAGTCCGAACTATTGGGTTAGCTTGCAACAGCCGGGTGATCCCTTGTGAAGTTTGCAGCCTTCACACTTTGGGGCCTCTTTGGAACAACATTGGTCGCTTCCTTTGATCTGGCCACAACCGGTGCATAAGGTGGTGTCTTCGCCTTTTTTCATCTTGCAGCAACCGGGCGATCCTTTGGCCAGGTCACATCCAGCACAGGGCTTTACGTCTTTTTTACAGCAATCCGCGCTGGCTTTGATTTGACCGCACTGACCGCAGAGAGCGGCTGAAGTATCGGTCGCGGAGTTCGTGTTGCCAGATTCGCATCCCGTTGCTAGAAGAGCAAGTGCGAATAGGGCGGGGAGGAGTCTGGTGATAGTCATGAGTTTTTTTCCTGAATCACATGGGCTTGAACGGACGGACGAATAGCGGCCATCTTATGTCAGGGCGGTTCCGGGATTCAAGCTCAGGCTTTGAACAAAGTGGCAAGCAGTTCCGGGAGAAATTGGACCGCTTATAACTCGGGAAATGAGGTGGGTGGTGAGTCGGCTTGTTCCCAGGATTCATAACCTCCGATCATGCTGAAGACTCTCTTGAACCGAGCTTCTGATGAAAAGTAATGTGCTGCATTCTGGCTGCTGATGCCGTGATAGCAGTAGATCACCAGAGGTGCGTTTCGGTCGGAATTCTTCAGGAATTCTTCGATGTTGTCGTCGTTTAGATTCTGGGCCCCCTCGATGTGGCCTGCCTGATAGGAGTGGGGGTCACGAATATCAACGAGGATTGCGGATTCATTCCGGATCAGTTCGCGTACTTGATTGACATCGATCTGTTCGAAGTTCATGCAGTTTCTCCGAAAATAGGAGTTTCTCGGTTTTTCTTTGTCAGAATCGTTTTCAAAACGATCGAGGCTTTTGGATACCAGGGGGTGGTTTGGATGAACTCGTGCTTGGAGTTTCCTGAAGTGAACCCATATTATTCGGCCGTGGTTTCGAAAGCCGCCACGAGCTGGATATCTCGAATGCCACCGTTTCGTGCTTGTCTCGGGTAGATACCGTCAAAGGTGCCTCTCAGGAACTTGAAGGAGGGGGTTTCGAGGTCGTATCCCACCAGACATTCGACGGAGCCGGTGTAAGAAAAGTCGTCCCTTCCTGAATCGTGGAGTCGGATGTTGCCTTTGAGAATCGCATAGCGCATCTTTCCACTGGACTGGATCGGTTCGAGAGTCAGGGTGCCGTCGATGGCGTCGATGTCATAGACATGTTTCGTGTCGGGATCGGTTCGTTCCATGATCCCCGGTGGGTAGATCTGGGAGAGCATAGCTCCAAGAATGTCCGCGGGGATCTGGCGCCTGGTTTCCGGGTATTCGAGGGCGGAGCGGGCGATCTTTCCGAATCGGAGCACCTCGACAACCGGAGCCTGGTAGGCTCGCATGCGTTCATCACGAAGCTGGACATAGACTCGGATGCCAGGGGAAGTTTTGCTACATGGAATTCTGGGAAGACGCATCGGAGTGCGAGGTGGGACCTTCAGGCCGCTCCCGATCTTATCGAGTGCGAACTCGAGCTCTTGGCTCACGTAGTCCTGGTTGGGTCTTGGACGAGAACCTTTGGGAAAGGCGTCAAAGGTATGAATGAGATGACCGTCGGAATCGAGGATGAGATAGAAAACATTACTTTCTCGGTGTGCAGTTCTGCTCCGTTTTGATAGTTCGTTCCAGACGACATCAGGCATGTCGGAGTTTCGGTGGCCGTACCAGAAAGTGATGATGAACGGTCGGAGAAGTTCGACGACTGCTGGATTGGAGAAGGGACCCCCTCTCACCTGGGTTGCGGTGGCTCAGCAGTGGCCGGAATAAAGGTCTCCATACTGCGCGAAAATTCGTACGAGCATGATCGGGCGATTTTCTTTTCGGGATCGTTCTTGGGCTTCCTCGAAAGTTTTTGCCCAGTCGAGCTGATACATGACCAGCTGCTTTTCCGTGGGACGAAACGAGTCAAAGCGTTGGAGAATCTGTTCCCGGGTGGAGGACTGGGCGATCAGGGATGTGAGAGGGAGGGTCCAAAGAAAGAGGAGGATCAGGAAATTTTTCATGGCGCACACTCGAGAGGATAACGGTTAAAGAGTGGAATTGCGGGTCTGTTACGCAACTTCCGATCCATTTGGGAATTTTGTCGAAAATAGCTGTAAGGTGATCCGTTGCAACAAATTGTGGATTTGGTAATCGCAACAAACTTCTGACAATGTCAAGGGACTTCACACGGCTGAGAACTTTGACTGTAACGCATTCTGACGGCGAGATCGCTTTGGACTGGGATCTGATCCGATATGGAGCGAACCCGTGGGACGGTCAGAAGGAATCAGAAACGGATTTTATAGGAGATTCCTGCGAGACCGTGGACATCGGTCTTTCGGGTTCCGGTCAAGGCGTCGGAATCGTATTCCAGAATGAAAGAGAGGTTCAGGTTCAGTCCGCTGTAGAGGTTTACCTTGAGGCTCATTTCGTTTCGAAGCTGGTATTCGCTTCCTTCCAGACTGGGAAAAACCACGAGTTGGTTGTTGAGGGCGGTGTGGGCATTGATTTTCCAGTGAGAATTCGAGGCCAGGCGAACCGCCATCCGCATGTCGTCTTCGTTCTTGAAATCCTCGAATATGTGGGTCAGACCGATCTCGAGATCGTTGGTGAAGGTTCCAAGATCGAGAGCCCGGTAGCCGAATCCTACGCTGTTGGCTGTTCGAAGATCGAGTTTTTTGAACTCATCCTCTTTCATTTGTGAGGAGAGGAATGCGTAAGTTCGGGGAGCGAAGTGATAGTCGTATTTCAGTTGACTGAACCAGTTGCGGGCCGTACGGACCCCCTCTTCTTCCGCGATGTTGAAAAGAAAACGGATCCGGAACTCATCTTTTTCGGTTTTCCTTCGAAGGTCGAAATCGACCCGGCTGTCGAATCGATCCTTGTTGCCTTCTCGGAACGCTCCCTTGAGTCCGAGCGATAGGCTCCAGTGTTGATCATCGGGGTTGATGGCGCGGACTCGCTTCCAGTCGAGAGGTTGAGCTTGGCCAGAAGCTTCGGAGAAAAGAGCCTGCTTTCCTTCGGGGAGCCAGATCAGTCGACCGATCCACCGTTCACCATTTTTCAGTTCGATGGTTACCGGGGCGTGAGTCTGGATTCGCCGGATGGAACGGAAGGCGACTCCGAGCGAATCGGCGTAAGGAGTTTTGATTGTGAGACGCCCCGACTCCATTTTGAGGAGGGTGCCGCTGATGTGATCACCATCGGTGAACTCGATCCTGTCGATCTGCCCATGAACCAGAGGAGGCATGATGGAGGGGGGACTTTTCGCTTCTCCGGGTTTGTTTTCCGTCGTGCGAGCGGAAGGCGTCGTGGCTGTGTCCCGTTGGAGTGAAACGATCGATTTCCAGGAGGATCGTACGGTTCCCAGTCTCGACGAACGAATTTCCAAGAAGGTGTCGGTAGCATTTTCCAAAGTTCCTCGAAGGCGTTCGCCTCCACTCAGTTCAATCCAAAACGGCTGGCTGGAGCGAAGGGTTCTGAGGTCGCTGGAGGGGATGCGTACGGTGTCGGAGACCAGAGGACTTTTGAGCAGAAGATCGCCAGAGTCGATTCCGACGATCGTACCCAGAAGGCGTTCTCCATTTTTCAGGTCGATCCGGTCGGGTTCCTGGGCCACTGCGCTCTGGGGCAGCAGAAAGAGGATCAGCATGCAACTCAGGAAGAATTTCGTGCCGAGAAATCGGATTTGGACCGGGCCGGAAGTGATCCGCCGATGCGCCGATTTGTGAATACAGTCCCTCATGGGAGGGAAGAGTAAAGGCGAACCGATTGCACTTCAACCTTGAAGCAATACGAGTGGGTTCCGATTTTCCGAAAGTTAAATGCTCTCAATCGATCAACAGGGCGGCGAGGATCCCGATTTCGCTCAACTGTTGAAGGGCGCCGAGAAAATCTCCGGTTACTCCTCCCACCTTGCGTTGGGCGGTGATGCCGACAAGAACGGAGAGAGTCATAAGGGTTCCGATCATGACCAAGATCTGGAAGGGGAGGACAGGGCCCCATCGGTAAGCGGCGCCGAGAATCAGGAGGCCCCAGAGGAGCGCGAGGACGGCCTGGAAGCCGCCGGACTCGACAATGTTTCTTGAACGAGACGGTTCTTCTTCTCCGCGGGCGTAGGGCTGGAGGCTCATCTGGATGACAGGAACGACCCGGGAAAGACTCTGGCCCAGCAGAAGTCCGAGGGGGGCGGTTGCGCCGAGTTCCACCAGAAGGCTGATTTTCAGGAACAGGGCCAGAAACAGAGCGGTTGCGCCAAAGGACCCGATCCGACTGTCTTTGAGGATCGCAAGAGTACTGTCTCGATCGTGTCCGCCTCCGAGAGCGTCCGCGGAATCCGCCAGTCCATCTTCGTGGAAACAGCCGGTGAGGAGGATGCCGGTGGCGACAACCAGAATACATTGTGGCCAGTCAGGGAGTGGTTCGAGCCCGACCCAGGCGACAACTTGAATTCCACCGAGAAGAAGTCCGACGAGAGGAAACCAGATAGTGATCCATTTCCAGGTCCCCGGAGAATAGGGAAAGCCGCCGACCGGGATCCGGGTGAGGAACGTCAAGCTGGCGCGAAACGCTCGGAACCAGTCAGGCATTCGGGAAACTCCGTGGGTCAGGGTTGGGGTCGGTCAGAGGAATCTGGTCGAATCGAATCCGTGGGATTGTCGTCTTCATCATGTGGAAGCTTCATCCTCCACATGATGAAGACGACATTGTAAACAGGTTTCAGGCCCTGTCTTCCTCTCTTTGTCAGAACTGGGCTGCCGCCATCGAAAGGAGAGGTGAGGGAGGGGTGAATTCAGGGGGAGCCTTGACGGTCGACTGTCTGATGGAATCTGTTGGGGAGAACGAGAGTCGGACTATTCATTCCATGGTGTGATCTGAGCGGAGGTTCAAGATCGACTGTTATTGAGGAGAATCTGTTGAGCTTCCTCTCGGAGGATTTCGGAAGAGTTCGATTTTGCGATCTTTCGTAGAAGTGTTGTGGCGCGTGAAGAGTGGATGTGCCTCAGAGCCCTGACCGCTTGGAATTGGACCTCTTCGTCTTCATCATTCAAGTGAGGCAAGATGTCCGGGAGTGTTTCGTCGAGACCGGCATTTCCCAGCGCCTGCAGAAAGACGATTCTTCCGGTAATTTCATGAGCACGATTTCGCCCCAGGCGTCGTAGCGATTCGATCCAAAATTCGCGGTTGCTGCTCTCAGGCATTCTTCCCAGTGTATTTCCCAGAATGAGGCAGGCAGTGTCCGTAACCGGATCCGTGGGGTCTTCTGAGATTTGTAGGAGGGTGTCGGCGGTTTCGTCGGTCGGCGTCTGGGTTTGTATCAGGGACTGAAGACCAACGATCCGGAGCGGTTGTTCCTGTTGCGGGTCCAAAAGTACATCCATCAGGAGGCTCTGGCACTCGGGAGTTCCGGCCGCGCCCAGGGACGTGACCAGTAGTTTTCGGAATTCCGAATTCCCCTCGTGTAGAAGGTATCGGGCTTGCGACCGTGCGCCTGGGTTTTGGCTCAGGGCGAGAGCCAGGTCTCGCAGTGCGTTCACCCGGGCACGAGATCCTCGTTGCATGGAAGGGTCGGTTCCGGTCAGATCTTCCAGGATATCGTGAATCGATCGGTCGATCCTACGCGTGGGAGTGGTTGCCGAGGTGGAGTCGCTCCACAGGGAGTCGATTTCGTTCGCAGAAAAGATCTTCTGGCAGCGATCGAGAACTCGGCTGCGTGCGAGACACATTTCGGAGGATAGGGAAGGGGTTGTCGGTCGTCCTGAAATTTCGGTATGCGTCTGGAGGTGGACTCGAATTCCTCGTTGATCGAGTCGGATCTGAATCTCATCGTCACTTCGGATGTGCTGGATGTTCTGGGTCTCATCCCATTCGATCTGAGCGTTTCCGGAGAGATCGAGCAGGTCCCATGAACCGGCGGGTACGTTTCCGGAAAGAGCTAATTTCTGAAGTGCGAGGACTCGACGGGTCAAGTGATCAGGGTTTGATCGATTGTATTCGACCTGTACCTGTCCAAGGAGGGTCGGTACGGATCGGGCCCAAGATGTCGAGTTGTTTACTCGATGGGGTTGGTGGATCTGTTGAAAGACCGAGATCAGCAACGGTTGAATCCGACTCGACCGCGGCTGTGATTCCAGGATTTCCTGTAGCGCACCTTCTGGGTTGGCGCGTACGAAAAAATTCCGACTCTGGATATCGGCGCATTCACCCGAAAGGGTGGAACGGAGTGTGGAATCGGCTTCAGCGGGAATGAGGTTGATTTCCAGGACACGATAGTGATGTAGACGGCTCTCCGAGGTCGACTGGAGTAAGGTCTGCTCCAAGGTCCCGGAGCACTGGACCGAGGTCTGGTTTAGGATCGGGGCGTCAGATCCCTCTGCTGCGAGAGGCGATTTCGAGGCGAGTTCGAGATCGATTTGCAGATCCAGGTCGAAGCGGTAAATTCGCCGAGCCCCTGGAGTCGGGTCGGAAATTGTGTTGGAGTCGGCCTGGAGTGGACGGCTCGTTTCGGAACGGGGAGTTTCTCCCATTTGTATCCGAGAATGCTGTGTTTGCTTGCGAACAGTGGGCTCTGGCTGGAGGACCTCCCTCGAGGTGTTGGGGAATCCGAATGTCAGGGCGACGAGCCCAGCGATCATACAAATCGTTAGATATAAAGGGTTTCGGTTGCTCATCGGGAAGTCTCCATGCAGTCGTTTTCTGTCAACAACCGTAGGAGAACTTGAACGAGATACGTGTTTTCATCTTTTTTGAAATTTTTTCAATAAAAGAGGAGTTGGAAGATCGCTTCCAACTCCTTGAAGACAAACGGTTTGAATGGAATGTTTAGCGCTGGAACGGGACATACTGAAAGGGAAGTTGAGGACGGGTCAATTTCGGCTTTAGATTCGGTAGTCGAATCGGAAGGAGACGTCGGTCCTCGTTTTCGGGAAGTGCGGAGAATAGGACTTTTTCGTAGGGGTCTACGGACTTGTCGACGAGGACTTCGTTGTATTCATCGAAGAGGTAAAACGCTTTGGCTTTGATCCTGAATCGCAGGGGGGTCATGGTGAAGATGGCATTTCCGTAGATCCCCTGGGGAGATGCCCAGGCGTCGCTGTTGAGGTGAGGCTCCAGCATATGGAGCTCGAACGTGACGCTTCCGATACCCGCGAGGACAGAGGTGTCGATGGATCCGATAATTCCGGCTCGGAAATCTCCTCCCGCATGAAGAAGAGCGCCTTCGACTTCCGCTTCGAGGTTCAGGTTCAAGTACATTCCCACCGAAGCCTTCATGTTGAGGAGCCCGAACAGAGAAATGGAAGCGATCGGAAAGGTCGGCTCCAGGTCGATTTGCTTGCTGTACCGCTTCTTGGAAAATGACGGGAAAATATCCACTCCCATCAATTCGAAATGACCTCGAGCTTTCCCGTTTCGGACGTCGAGTCGATGATTGATGACCGAGGCTCTGTGCTTGAGCATGTAGACTCCGGCATCCAATCGATTGTAAATGCGACCGCCTTGTCCCTCCGCATTCGACGGTTTGACGTAAAAATTCTGAGTGTGATAGGAGCTGGCCCAGGGATCGCCATCATTGTTCCCTCCATTCCCACGACCTCCACGGTACCCTCCGGAAGCACTCCCGAAACTTCGGCGTTGCTGAAATTGAGTCCTCTGGATATCCAGCACAGCCATGTAGCGCCCACCCGGACGTCCGTTGCGGTTTCCGTCCAGAAGCTCTCTCTGGGGACCGCCTTGAGCGGGTACGCTGTGAACGCTGTGGAGTGAAATTCGGTAAGAGTCACTTGACCAGGCCGGAACTCTCAGGGTGACGATCGATTGCTGAGTTCTTGGAGACCAGGTGGTGTCGACGACTTCAATATCCTGAAGGCGTCTTTGTCCCCGGGGAGTAACCACTAAGCGGCGTTGTAGTTCCTCCGAGTTGATTCGTCGATTGAAACGGAGGATGAGGCGCGGCGGGAGGGTTTGGTATCCCAGGTTCGTGACCCGAAAAGTTTCTCGATTCTGTTCGCGATTTTCTGGATTTTCTCCATCCCCCTGTTGGTCTCCTCCACCTCCGGAACTGTCGTCACAGGCATCGGGATGTACCGTGCCTACGCACGGACCTGGGTTTCTGTCCTCTTCTTGAGCAACGGAAGCCGTGCCAAGCGCCAGTCCAATAAAGGCCAATAATCCGACTGTGTTGTGAACACCGCGGGCAAGTAGTGAACGGTCTGTTCTTGCAATCATGTCTAACTCCTTCTTGGTTTCCGGAATCGAAAGAGGGGGCGAAAAGATCGCCCTTCTGTTGGGTGAGGGCGCTGTTCCGGATTTCAGGTCCTCCTTGGGGTAGGAGAACGGGCATTTCGGAGTGTTTACCGGTTTTTGGAAATTTTTGAGAAAATGTCGTCTGAGTTGGAGCTTTTGGGGTTTTCGGGTCGCGAACGATCGCAATCAGAAAACGATCGGCCACGTCCCGACTTCAGTGAAATGGATTTCTTCTCGTGAAAATTGAGTATGGGGGACCCCTCGGAATAGAGGGGGGATTCTGCTCGATTTGATTCTTTATGCAGGAAGGGGTAAAGTTCTGTCGCATAGATTGAAGAGTTGAAAAATTCCGGTTCCAGGGGTGTAGGTGATGAGCGAAGAAGAGAACGGAAACAGCCAGTCGGGCGACCCGGAACGAATCAGGGAAGCTCTCGATCAGTTAGAGGAGAGGGAATACTCCACTTTTTGGGAATTCTGGACCTACATGAAGGTGACGAAGAATTGGTGGCTTGCTCCTATCCTTCTCGTCCTTTTTCTGGTGGGGGCGGTGGTTATTCTCGGTGAAACAGCGGTGGGGCCTTTCATTTACGCTCTCTTTTGAGTCACGCTTTCGGAAAAGTCCAATTCCGTCGAGCGAGCAGTCGGGGGAGAGGGTCGCTCCTCGGAATCCGAACTGGAAGGAGTTCACTTGCCAGTAGTCTGAGAGCGAACGGTGGCTATTTCTCGAGAGGGAAGGCGCGGAGACGGGTTGGTCTTACTGAGTTCGCACTTGAAGGGGCCGATGGAGAACCAGCGTATTGTTTTCCTCAATCATCTCAGGCACTTGGTTTGCGGAATCGATCGTGATCACGATGTGCCAGACTCCGGGTTCGGTGTTGGGTGGGATCTGGAGGGAGCGGCTTAGATAGCGAGTGGAGGAAGGAGGGACGGGAGTTTCCTCGGTCCATTCGGCAACCAGGGTTCCGGTTTCGGTTTCTGAAGCGGGTTTTCTGAAGAGCACAACGCGCATCCGATAGGCATCTCGAGTTGCCAGAGGGCCGGTGTTGAAGAGAGTCCAGGATAAGGTGATGGATTCGCCTCGGATCACGGTAGATGGAGTGGGGCCATCATTCAGCGCTGTTTTCCAGCCTCCATTCGCATTCTTCCGGGTCCGGTAGTTTCCCAGGATCAGGTCCGGTTTGCTGGTGTTGGAAGAGCGACCGTAATGATGACGAATGTGTCCGTGGTCCCAGGCTTTGAGTCCGGGGTGACGCATGCCGATCCACTTGCCGCATCGGCCTCCCATCACCGAGAGATCCGGAGTCTCTTTGTGGCAGTGAGAAAATCCCAGTCCGTGGCCGATTTCGTGTAGGAGTACGTTGCGAAAGGACCCAGGGCTCTCTTTCATGGCCCAGGAGCGTGGAGCGCCGAAATTCCAGCGAGCCCGACGGTTGAATACGATATCAAACTCCACGATGCCTCCCCGACCCGTTCGAGTGAGAGTTCGACCGGCAAAACGGGCGTCACCAGATCGCGTCGCTTCCGGCTTGACGACATCGAGTCGAAAGACGCCGTCCCGCTTCAGGGCGTCGTGGTATTCCCGGTGATCGGCATGACCGGCGATCGAAAAGACGAGAGTACTTTCCTGAACCGAATTGAGTTCCTCCAGAACGGCCTGGACAGCGGCCAGGGATTTCGATCCTGGAGCGAAATGTTCTCGACACAGGGTGAATGCTACGTTTCGAACCCTGGGGGCCAGGGTGCGGTGCGCTCGGCCGGTGTGAGCACATTTCTGGGGTGATGCCAGAAGCGCGGTGCCGGAGAGGATCGGAAGAAAGAGGCTTGTCAGGAGGTAATGTTGAAGACGTGGTTTCATGTCGACTTCCCGAAAAGGGCCGTGAGAGGAGAGGATCCGAGAGTTTTTGAATGGGGGGGATGAACGGTCGGGTGAGTTCTAAGCGAAGAGAAGATGAGTTCAATAAGGTCTGGGCATTTGGGCCCAGGGGGCGCGGTTGGAGTCCGTTTGAGAGCCCCCAACTGGGCCGGAGAGTCGATAATCGGGGCTTCTATAAAGGTATACGCAAAAAAGGAACTCATCCTCATGAAAAGATGAGAAATTCCGCTCGGTCATGTCGGAGAGCGCGGTTTGGGCGCTCGGTCGACCTTTTGGGGGAGAAATGATCAGTTGGAAAGCCGGAAGATTACCGGGACTTCCAGGGTTCCTGGGATCGGGAGATCCCCTTGTCTGGCCGGGCGAAAGGTCCACTTTTCGACCGCTTGTACAGCGGCTCGGTCGAGTATCGCGTGTTGGGATGGTTCGAGGACCTCGATCCGGTTGACGCGTCCATTGGGGTGGATCGAGACCTTGAGGAGTACGCTGCCTTCCCAGTTACGCCGGATCGCTCGGGCCGGGTAATGGGGGGGGAGGTTCTCGGAGGTGTGGACTGTGGGGGGAGTGTACAGGGCTCTTACCCGCGGCGGAGTCGGAGCCGGTTTCGGAGGCGATGGGGTGGAGATCTGTTCGGGAGGTGGTGAAGTGGCCCGGTTGGCCTTTGCGCGGGGGGGGATGGGCAGAGGCGTTGCCCACCGAGTCGGAAGGGCTTGTTCTCGATTTGGGTGGAAGTCGACCGGAATCTGTTTTCGAACGGGCGGGAGTTCGGGGTCTTGGGGGTCTTGTCTGGGGAGGCTAGAAATTCGCCGCGGAGATTCTGAGGGGTCTTTTTCGGGATCTAACGTGTCGGGGAGGGGAGACTCTTCTGGAGGAAGAGCGGTCCGTAGATGGACCTGGATTCTGGGGGACCCCTTTGCGGACCGGCTCGTGGGGTGGTCGATTCGGGGAGTTTGCGTGCTCAGGACCTGACCGGCCGAGATGATGACCGCCGCGTGCAGCAGTCCAGAAAATAGAAGAGGTGTCCGTTGCATGGTGTCAGTAGCGGATTTCGATCCCAATCAGAGCGTTGATTCCCGGCTCTTGCTGGCCGGACCCGAGGATCCGGTAATTTGCATCGGTCAGGTTTTCGATCGCTCCGGTGACTGTCAAGTTTTTCGTGGCCTTCCATCCTCCGCGCAGGTCGACGACTCCGTAGCCGGGAGTCCCTTTGCGAACAATTCGGTCCGTGTCCAGTTCGTCGCGGGGGCTGAGGCGGTTCTGGCGTCTGGCGAACCGGGCGGAGACTTCGGCCCAACCTTTTTTCTTGGGGCTTGTCCATCGAAGAGAAAGACCGCCTGAAAGGGGCTGCATGCGATCCAGGTTGTCCTTCGAGAGAACGGGGTCGGAGGTCGAGAACTGTTCCACGAGGCTTTCCTGCCAACTGGCCTGGCCCGCCATTCGCCAGCCGGGAGCGAAGTTCCAGGCGATTTCGGCCTCGACTCCGTGGACGAAGCCGTCTCCGGCGTTGGATTTGGTGACCTCGGAGTCACCGTCGACCAGGTTACCGGTGGGGCTCCGAAGAATCATGTCCCAGATCCGAGTGTAGTAGTAGCCGACCTGGGTTTCGAGGGAATCGTGACGGGTTTTCAGGCCGATTTCGCTCGTCAGGTAGTATTCCGGATCCAGATTGGGTGAGGGGGTTTCGGTCTCCCCCGAACGGGAGGAATCGAACCGGGTCAGGTCGGAAAGATTGGGAGCCCGAAATCCTTGATTCAGACCGCCGAAAAGATGCCAATTTTCGTGGGCTCGGTAGAGCAGTCGTGCGCTGCCGACGAAGCTGGGCCAGGTTTTGGAGAGGGAGATCTCGTTACCGGTCACGGGGTCGGAAACCTCGTTCGCATCGGCCCACACCTGGGTGTAGCGGGTTCCGAGGATCAGGAGGAGACGATCCCCGAGGTCGATCTCATCCTGGATGAACAGGCCGAAGGTGTCGTAGGTGGCCTCGTCGGCGACCGGTCCCTGAATCCTCTTGGAGGTGAGGCCTCCGAGCGTGTCAAAATCTCGACGGAATGAGTCGACCTGATCGTGGTACCAGTCGATTCCGTAGGTGAGGACTCCGATCGGACTGTCCGATTCGAGTTGGAGCCAAAGTCCCGTGGTTCGCACCTCGAATCCTTGTCGTATCCGGTTGCCGTTACTGCGGATCCTTTTCTCTTCTTCACCTTGGAAATGAAAGGAGAGGCTGGCTCGGAGACGATCGTAGAAACGTTGTCCCTCATGATTCACTTGAACGTAAGTCAGGGATCGGTCCTGATCGAACTTCCGCATCCGATCGGAACCGAAAGAGGTGCCGTGGAATGGGGATCCTTGAACGGTTTTATGGGTACGCCAGACATCATTCTGATCGAATTCCTGGTGTGCGAAAGTGATTTCGGTTTCTGGATTGGGGCGGAACTGAAGTTTGATATCTCCGGCTTGTTCCCAGTATCCGGTCATGTCCTGAACGGAACCGGATCCCTGACGCACATCGCCGGAGTGGCGAAAAGAGTATCCGGCTACATATCCGAACTGGGTGCCGACGTTTCCCTCGAATCGGTTGCGGGCCTGGACGCTTCTTTCAGCCTCGGAGGCGCGACTGGAAAAGACGCCGTCCCAGTCGAGGTCGAGTTCGAAATCGGTTCGCTTTCGACTCAGGAGTTGGACGGTCCCCCCGATGGCGTCGGATCCGTAGAGGACGGATGTCGGGCCTTTGACCACTTCGATCCGTTCGAGAGTTCCCGGATCCACGGTGGCCCAGTATTGATTGGGTCCGGACCGAAAGACGGAGTGGTTGAGTCGGATCCCGTCGATGAGCAAGACGGTCCGGAAGGAGGTGAAACCTCGCAGGTAGGGCGAACCCTGACCGTGACTTGTTTTTTGGATCATGACTCCGGGTACATCTCGGAGCGCCTCCGGGATGGTTCGGGCCAGTTTGTGGTCGAGATCGATACGGTGAAGGATCGATGCGGTGATCGGTTCATCGAAAGGGTCGGCCGCGCGTCGGCGAGCAGTGACCACCACCGGATTGGAGCGAGAAGATTTTTCTTCGGTAGCTGGAGCTTCTTTGCTCGATTCATCCTGAGCCGAAACGGCGCCGGTGAGGATGGAGAAGGCGAACAGTGTGGAGAAAATAGCTCGGTTTGAGAAACTTCGAAAAGGATGTCGAAGAAATTTAATGGAAAGAAAGCGAATTGCGAGAAATCGCGAGTGTTTGGTGAGAGCGTTCATGAAAATCCGTGGAGACATAAGAAACGGTGAATACCGCTCCACCGGGTGGAGTTTTTTGAGAATAGTTTTCACATAAACGTACGAATTGTGGGTGTGGTTCGGAATTTGTTTTTGTTGAAGTGGGTTTCTGCTGTTTTTCAGGATCCGTTTTTCGATACCCAAAAGACAGAGGAGGGGCAGGGAGGCGATTCAGGAATCGCTGGGTAGTAAATGGCTTTTACGTTTTTGTATTAATGAGAATTTACTTTTCCCATCAATACGTTCGCGACGAGACTGATCGTTTGTGGATGTGTCCATTTATTTCGGACCGCCTCAGAAAACGTTTTATCGACCATTTTTACCCGTTGGGATCGGGATTCTTGGGTGTTTCCCGGAGAGATCAAGTTGAGAGTCGTTAGAGCGTTTTTCTGAAAACCGAAGGTGCGTAGTCGGTTGAGGCCGTTTCTTGACAGAATAAAGGGGGGGGCTGCGTCGATTTTCAGTCTGAATAAGTGGGGAATTTTACCGGTCTGAAAGGGACGAGGAGGGGACGGATTGCTTTGAGTCGATGTTTCGGCATGTTTTCAATTCCCGAGGCATAGAAATTGCAATTTGAAAAGCTCAGCGGTCGTAGTTCATGAATCAATCGGCGACAACCCTCAGGAACACCCATGAAAAATCCAAGAAATTTTCGCCCATTCGATGGCACTCGAAGAGAGACCACGATGAGTGGGTGGCGTGGATTGCAGGGTGCTGTTTATTCACTGGGTTTGTTCCTGTTCCTGAGCCTCTGGGTACGGCCTCGATTGGGCTTGCATCTGTTCTGGAACGTGTTGATTCCTGTCGCTCCCGCTCTTTTTGTTCTCGCCCCAGGAGTCTGGCGAAATATCTGTCCCATGGGGACGACTTCGATGCTCCCTCGATATCTGGGGTTTTCACGTAAGAGAAAAATCTCGATTCTTTGGAGCAAGCGACTTCAGTTCATAGGGTTTATTTTGCTGATCGGAATGATCCCTTTGCGTCATGTTATTCTCGACCTTAGCGGTCCTGCCACGGCGATCGCTTTGCTGTCCTTTGCTGTGATCGCTGTTACAGGGGGATTGTTCTTTGACTGGAAGAGTGCCTGGTGTTCGGGGCTTTGTCCGGTTCAGCACGTGGAAAAACTTTATGGTGGTCAGCCTCTGTTTCGGACCGCCAATGCGCACTGCTTTAGCTGTGTGGGGTGTGTGAGACCGTGTCTCGATTCGGTATCAACTTACAGATCTCAAAAGGCTGTGCGCGGGGCTAGCCGTGCGATCGAAGTATGGATGACCGGTGGGTTTGTCGGCTACATCTGGGGTTGGTTTCATGTTCCCAACTTCACGGGAGGTGAAACCTGGTTCCACCTTTTTCTCGCTTATGCCACTCCTCTGGGCGCATCTCTCCTTAGCCTCGCGATCTATCTGGCCACGCGACGTTTCCTCCCGGAAATTCGTCGAGATCGATTGCAAGCCCTTTTCAGCGCAGCGGCCATTGTCTGCTACTACTGGTACAGGGTGCCTGCCCTTTTCGGCTTTGGGATTTTTCCTGCGGACGGAATGCTTGCCGATATGAGCGCGACTTTCCCGTCCTGGTTTCCCCTCTTTTCTCGTCTGGTCACAACGTCCTTTTTTGCCTATTATTTTTTGCGTTCGAATGTTGAGCGAAGAAGTTGGTCGATGCGACCCACTCTTGCGGTTTCAGAATCGTAAGATCTTGCCGGGTCGATTGGGAGTTCACGGCGTGATCCGCCTCGAGATTTATGGCTTTTTCGTGAAGCTCGTCGTGGGGCGAGAGGCGTTTTTCGATCCGCTCTCCGTCAGTTCTGGGGATTGAAATCCGCAAGTATCGGCACGTTTGAGTAAGGGCGCGAGAGGGCAGAAGTTTCTCACCCTTCGGCGGGTTCTCCTGGTCCAGATTCGGGGAGTGGCGGAAATGAGTGCTCGAGGAGCGATTCCGGACGGGAAGTTGAAAAGTTTGGAGTGAGAACATCGTTTTTCCGTTCCTGCGCACGATGAGGATCGTCATTTCGTGTGGGAACTCCAGAAAATCGGGGTAGAACCCTCCTGTGAGCATGGTAGAGTATCGCTCCAAAATTCCGGAGGGCGGATCTGTCCTATGTATCAGCCTCTTCGGTTTCGGACCGATTTTCTCCTGATTCCGTTCTATACCGATGCTCACGATCCTCAAACATGCCCAGCTGTATACTCCCCGCTTTGTGGGAACGAAGACCCTTGTCATAGGGGGTGAACGTGTGCTTTGGATCGGTTCTGAGAACCTGTCGGTTCCATCCGAACTGGTGAACGAAGTGCTGGATCTGGAAGGGGCCTGCGTACTGCCGGGTCTGGTGGATCTGCACGCCCATCCGACGGGTGGTGGTGGGGAGTCGGGGCCTGCAAGTCGTGTCCCCGCACCGAGTCTCTCGTCCTACACGCGGGCGGGGGTGACTTCGGTGGTCGGTTTGCTGGGTACCGATGCGGAGACGCGCAGCATGGAATCACTCCTGGCCCGTATTCGCGCTTTGCGGGAAGAGGGGATCAGCGCCTGGTGCTACACCGGCGGTTATCACCTTCCTGGCCGCACTCTGACTGGGAGCCTTCGTGGGGATATTGTTCACTTGCAGGAGGTGATCGGGATCGGGGAGCTGGCACTGAGCGATTTTCGTTCCAGTCAACTGACTCTGGCCGAGTTGTTACGCGTAGCCTCTCAGGCCCAGGTGGGAGGAATGATTACCGGCAAGGCTGGAATCTGTCATCTTCACATGGGGGACTCCGAACGCGGTCTGGATCTGGTGCGGGCCGCGCTCGATACCGGGGACGTACCCGCACGGGTTTTCCATCCGACTCATGTCAATCGACGCGTCGCTCTTTTTGAAGAGGCGTTGGATCTAACGACTCGGGGTTGCAGTATAGATATCACCGCTTTCCCGGTGGAAGAGGGAGATGAGGGGTTGTCCGCCCAGATCGCCTTGGAACGCTATCTGGACGAAGGATATCCTGCGCAGAGGGTTACGCTGAGTTCGGATAGCGGAGGTTGCTTACCGGTTTTCGATTCGGAGGCGGAGATTGTTCATATGGATGTGGGGCGTTCTAGCGATTTGACTCAGACCCTCACTCGACTATTTCTTTCGGGGCGTTCGCCCCAGCAATTTTTACCGGCTTTTACTAGCAATCCTGCTCAACTGGCCAAGTTACCCCGAAAGGGTGTACTCGGGCCAGGTTCCGATGCGGATCTGGTAGTTCTGGACGGGGATTATCGGGTACGTGACGTCATGGCCAGGGGATGCTGGCATGTTCGGGACGCTCAGTCGGTGATTCTTGGAACTTTTGAAACAGCTCAATCAACCGGCCTGAGTGCCCATGAAAAGATCGAGAGTTATTCCTCATGACACGTGGTTTCATCATCCCTATCGGGGGAGCGGAAGAGAAAATCAGCGGCAGAACCATTCTGCGGCGAGTGGTCGAGGTCTGTGGTGGCGACGAGGCCCGCATCGCCATCATTCCTACCGCGTCACGCTTGCCCAAGATGAGTTCTCATTACGAAAAGATTTTCAAAGACCTGGGGGTGGGAGACGTGTTCTCATTGCCCTTTGAAAAACGAAGCGACTGTCGTCGTTCCGATTGGTTGAGCCGACTTGAAACGGCTACCGGAGTTTTCATGACCGGTGGAAACCAGTTGCGTCTTTCTACCACGATTGGCGGCACGCCCGTGGCGGAGAGGATTCGGGATCGCAATCTGGAGGGCAGTTTGCACGTGGCGGGGACTTCGGCGGGCGCTTCGTTCATGGCTGAACACATGATCGCCTACGGAGAAGAGGGATCCACTCCTTGCGCGGATATGGTGACTTTGGTGCCCGGCCTCGGTTTGAAGCGAAACATGATTGTGGACCAACATTTTCGAGAGCGGGATCGTCTGGGACGACTGCTCACGGCGATTTCCTACAACCCTCGTCCGATCGGGATCGGTCTGGATGAGAATACCGCGGCGTTCATTTCCGGGAGTAATGTTCTCGAGGTGGTGGGTTCAGGTGCTCTGACAGTTGTGGATCCCTCCGACATGGAGTTTTCTTCGATGGATTCCACTCGGAGCCACGCTCCCGTGTCCCTGATCAACATTCGTTTGCACGTCCTGGTGGAGGGCGGCACGTACGACATCGATTCTCGTCTGGCCCGTCCAGGCCTGGCAACGGTCAAGGGTTGATCATGAAGATCCTCGAAAAATCTGTCTTTTTGGGTCCCAATCTTTACGCCCTTTTTCCTGTGATTCGGCTCAAGGTTCAACTCGGTGTTCTCGAGGAGTATTCCTCGACTCGTCTGGGAACCGATTTTACCGATGCGATCCAGGAGGCTCTGCCCGGATTGGCTCTTCACGGTTGTTCTTACGGGAAGCCCGGCGGCTTTTTGCGTCGCTTGACCGAAGACGAAGGGACCTGGATGGGGCACATCCTCGAGCATCTCGCGATCGAATTGCAGAATGTTGCGGGGGGAAGCGTCACCTTCGGGCGGACCCGAGGGACCGGGGTTTTGGGGGAATACGAGGTCGTTTTCTCCTACGAACAGGAGGATGTGGGGCTGGCAGCTGCTGAGTTGGGACTCGACCTGATCTTACACAACCTGCCCGACGCGCAGCGACCCAAAGGGTTGCGTGGTAAGGAGTACGATTTCGCAGAGCATCGAGACTCGTTCATCCGGTTCGCGCAGCGCCGAGGCCTGGGGCCGAGCACCGCCAGTCTGGTTCGGGCGGCGGAGGAGAGGGGCATCCCCTGGTTGCGACTCAATCGCTACAGTTTGGTCCAGTTTGGCCACGGTCGTTACGGGCAGAGAATTCAGGCCACCATTACTAGCGAGACCCGTCATATCTCGGTTGAGATCGCTTCGGACAAGGAAGAGACCAACACCTTGCTGGGTGATCTAGGGTTGCCGGTGGCCAGGCAGCGGCTGGTGTACGGAGCGGAAGAAGCCGCCCGGGCAGCCGAGCGGATCGGATTCCCGGTCGTGGTCAAGCCTCTCAACGCGAACCACGGGCGAGGGGTTTCGATCCATCTGGAGGATTCGGATGCGGTGCGTGTCGCCTTTGAACACGCTCGCAAGCATGCGCGCGCTATTTTGATAGAGAGCTATATCGAAGGGTTAGATCATCGCTTGCTCGTGGTCAATGGCCGCTTGGTCGCAGCGTCCAAACGGGTACCCGGGCACGTGGTGGGTGACGGTCAACACACCGTTCTCGAACTGGTGGAGATCACCAATCAGGATCCTCGGCGGGGAATCGGGCACGAGAAAGTGTTGACTCAACTCGATCTCGATCATCAGGCCTTGCGATTGCTGAAACTGGCGAACAAGAGCCCGGAATCGGTTCCCGCTGCCGAGGAAGTTGTCTATTTACGCTCCACGGGTAATCTTTCCACCGGCGGAACGGCGGTGGATGTCACCGACATCATTCACCCGGACAATCGAGAAATGGCGGAACGAGCCGCTCGTGCGATCGGGCTGGATGTGGCCGGGGTCGATTTTTTGACCACGGATATCGCCGAATCCTATCGGATCACCGGGGGTGCGATCTGCGAGGTCAACGCCGCGCCCGGTTTCCGGATGCATGTCTCTCCGAGCGAGGGGACGCCCCGGGATGTGGCGGGTCCAGTTCTGGACATGCTCTTTCCTCCCGGTGAGCCCTCTCGGATTCCTATCGCGTCGATCACCGGGACCAACGGAAAGACCACCACGGCTCGGATGGTTGCGCATATTCTGAAACTCACAGGCAAGCACGTGGGGATGGCGACGACCGACGCGGTCTATATCGATGGTCATAAGTCGGTCGAGGGAGATATGACCGGTCCCCAGGCCGCTCGCATGATTCTGCGCGATCCTTCGGTGGATGTGGCGGTTCTGGAGACCGCGCGCGGTGGACTCTTGCGTCGAGGTATGGGCTACAAGCGTTGCAACGTGGGGGCGGTCCTCAATATTCAGTCGGACCACCTCGGTCTGAAAGGTATCGAGACTCTCGAGGATCTGGCCAAGGTCAAGCGTATCGTGGTGGAGGTGGCGAGGGACGCCGCGGTTCTTAACGCCGACGATGAGCACTGTCTGCTCATGGCCAGCTATACCGAGGCCAAGCATCTCTGCTATGTGACCATGAATCCCGCTCACGCGCTCGTGCGCGAACATATCCTGGCCGGTGGTCGAGCGATCGTTCTGGAAGAAGGCATGGGGGGGCATATGATCACCCTCTACGACAACGGAACCCACATACCGCTACTCTGGACTCATCTCATTCCCGCTACTCTTGACGGTCGTGCGCTGCACAACGTTCAAAACGCCATGTTCGCGGCGTCCATCGCGTTCAGCATGGGAATCAAGTTGGATGAAATCCGTCACGGATTGCGGACCTTTGATATGACTTATTTTCAGGCGCCGGGAAGGATGAATATCTGCGACGAGCATCCCTTCAAAGTGATTCTGGATTACGGACACAATCCGGCGGCGGTCCTCGCGATGGTGGAACTGGTCGAGCGCTTAGAGCCGGAAGGGAAGCGAGTGCTTGTGGTGGCTGCTCCCGGAGATCGGCGCGACGAAGACATCGCCGAGATCGCTTCTCACTGCGCGGGGAAATTCGATCGGTATATTTGCCGCCGCGATGACAATACTCGTGGGCGTGATTCCGACGAGGTCCCGCGTTTGCAGCGTCAAGCTCTCATCGCAGGAGGAGTGGATCCGGAGGCGATCGAGATCATTCCTGACGAGGTCGAGGCGCTCGAGCGCGCCTTGTCGTGGGGGGAAAGTGGCGATCTGCTCCTGATCTTCGGTGACGAGATTCAGCGGTGCTGGAAGCAAATCACGACCTTTCAGTCCGGTCAGGATCCCGTGGACACGACGCGGGCCTCTTCCGGTCCACCTCTACCGAAACGCCTTCTGGTCGATTCCGCCGCTCCGGGTTTGGAAGAGGAATTGGTTCGTGACGAGCGCGGGGTGCGCTTGGCACGGCCGCAGGAGCCCGGCGACTGATGAAACAGGTCGATTCCAGGCGATTGCCCGGACCCAATCTCCTCTGGATTCGCCCGGGGGCGGTGATCGATGTGTCTGTTTTCCCGGATCAGAGTCCGGCTTTGGTGTGTGCCTGGGAACGCCAGGCTCGTTGCATTTTGGATGCGGTTGGATGGGTTGACGAGAAAACGCGAGTGCGCACTTTTTCGGGAGGCGCGAGTTTTGCCATCAGCGCCCCACTGGATGCACTGTATGCGGCGACCGAGGTGAATGAGTGGGCGTTCGAGACGGCGATCGCCGGATTGGCGGGTGAACCGGTCGAAGATTCGAGTGCCGCCGCGGAGCGATTGCGACGAACGATTTCGGAAGAAGTCAATCCGCGTTTGATCGCTCTTCGTCAGGCGGCGTTATCTCGAGACGTGGACTTCCTCTCCGACGACGACCGGGTCTCGGTGGGGTTGGGAACCGGTTCGTTGACCTGGGACGTGGATGCGCTACCTACCCCCTCCGAGGTGGACTGGACGGCTCGTCATGCTGTCCCTACAGCTCTCGTTACGGGAACTAACGGCAAGACCACAACGGTGCGACTGCTCTCGGCGATCGCTCAAGCGGCCGGGAAAATTCCGGGACTCTCTTCCACGGATCAGGTTCAGGTGGGGGAGGAAGTGGTGGATGCCGGGGATTGGTCCGGTCCGGGCGGCGCGCGCCTGGTCTTGCGTGATCAACGGGTGGAAGTCGCGGTGCTCGAGACCGCTCGGGGAGGAATGCTTCGTCGGGGACTCGCCCTGGAGCGAGCCGATGTGGCGGCCGTTCTCAATGTGGGCGCGGATCACCTGGGTGAATGGGGAGTGGGAAGCCTGGAGGGGTTGTGCCGAGGAAAGTTTGTGGTCACGACCGTGGCGCCTCTGGTGGTTCTCAACGCCGACGATGAAGCGGTCTCTTGCGCCGGCCGCGCGCTGGAGCGGGACTCGGGTAAACGGGTGGTTTGGTTCACCTTGGGATCCGGGCCGGATTGGCTTGCCGATCATCTGTCGGCCGGAGGGCGGGCCTACCGTTTCGATGGCGATCGTTTATTACGTTGCGAAGGGGATCGGGAGCAGGCTCTCGTGAGTGCGTCCGAAATCCCGATCGCTGCTGGTGGTGCGGCCCGTCATAATGTCGCCAACGCTCTGGCGGCGGCGGCGGTGGCTGAGGCTCTCGGTCTGGACGAGGAATCGGTTGTCCGGGGGTTGACCGGGTTTCAGGCCGATGACACGGACAATCCGGGGCGGATGAATCGGTTCGATCTTTCCGGGGTCGATGTCATCGTCGACTTTGCCCACAATCCTCACGGCATGAACGCTATTCTGGAGATGGCTTCAGCTCTCCCCGCAAAGCGGCGTCTGGTGCTTCTGGGGCAGGCTGGAGACCGGGACGACGAGTCTATCCGTGAACTGGCGCGTAGCACCTGGGCCGCTCGCCCTGACCGTATTATTCTCAAGGATCTGACCGTTCATCGGCGGGGTCGTGAAGAGGGAGAGGTCATCGAGTTGTTGGCCGCGGAGTTGCAATCTTGCGGAGCGCCTCCGGAGAGCTGGACCACGGCTCCTGGAGAGATGGAGGCGGTGGAGGATGCGCTGAATTGGTCTCAGTCGGGCGATCTTCTGATTCTTCTCGCGCACGATTCACCTCGACGCGTACTCGAGCGGGTACGAGATCTGAAAACACAGGGTTGGGCTCCGGGTGACCCCCTTCCCCCCCGCGGTTGATCGCTCGCTTACCGGAGGAACGTGATGTGTTCCTAGGGGAGATCACTTCTGAAATTTGCTGTCGGACTCGTTGTCGAAAGGGTAGGCATGCTAGGAAAAAGGCTAAGAGATTTTGGGGGCCGGATCCGATGAAACGAATTCGCCTCTTTTTCGCTCTTTTCACATTGTCCCTGACGGCCACGTCGTTCTTGTCGGCCGGGGAGAATGAGTGGGATCCCGCTCGGACCTGGGTTTTCGCGGTCGGCATTCTGGAGTGGGAGGATTCGAGTTCGTATGTTTCCTTTCCCCAGAAGAATCGAAAAGATGCGCGGCTCGTTGAGCTCTTCCAGGAACGAGGTGTCCCTGTCGATCAGATTTTTTTCCTGAAAGACTCTTCGGCCACCCAGTTCGCGATGGAGCGAAAACTCGTCGAGTTCTTGGAGCGGATTCGGCCCGGAGACTCTCTTTTCTACTACTTTGCCGGGCATGGGGATCGAGATGAATCGGGGAGGGGATACTTCATCCCTCACGATGCGCGTGGGGACTCGTTGTCTGAAACGGCGTTCTCGCACGCTCGTCTGTTCGAACTTCTCGAACACCATTTCCGGGGATCTCGAATTTTTCTCACCGCGGATTGCTGCTATTCCGGCGGTCTGGTGATCGAGGCGCGTCTGCGACAGAAGAAGTTTTCCGTGGCCTGTTTGACCTCCGCGCTCTCCAATGCGCCGTCAACCGGACACTGGACCTTCACCGAAAGCCTGATCGATGGATTGGCCGGCGCTGCTCAGGTGGATGGAGATGAGAATGGGATCATTACTCTGGCCGAGATGGCCGAGTACACCGCGGCGGAAATGGCTTTCGGCGAAGAGCAGTACGTCGGATTTTTCACCAGCCCTACGTTTACGGTTCCCTTCGAGTGGGGATCGGCCGGGAAGAGATCCGGGGATCGGGTGGGTGAACGTTTGGAAGTGTTCTGGAAGAAGGTCTGGTGGAAGGTCCGGATCATCGGACAGGATCGGGACCGGCTGCAGGTCCACTATCTCGGATGGGATGAGCAGTGGGATGAATGGATTCAGGGAAACTCACTCCGCTGGCGTTCGTACCAACCAAAAGTCTATCCCATCGGCTCGGAGGTCGAGGTCTTGTGGGAAGAGCGCTGGTATCGGGCTCGCATACTCCGGGTCGAACGGGGACTCCACCGGATTCACTATGTCGGCTGGCCGGAAATCTGGGATGAGTGGGTGGGGACCCAACGGATTCGCTCTCCTTCAGTCGGCTCGAAGCGTTGATCTCGCCGGGCCGACTGGGGTCTTGCTACGCTGAAAATCGATCAGCCACCTTGGGAGGAGGATTCTTCGCTCGGCGTTCGTTTTCCCTGTTGACGATAGACCCAGACACCTGACTTTCGTGTACTGGGAGGAACCAGTTTGTTCATCTCCTTGAGCAGGCTCGAGCGTTTTTTCTGTAACTCCTGATTTTCCTTCTTCTGATACCAGGCCGAGTACGCTTTTCGGGATTC